>JANYGO010000366.1 GCA_025362325.1 Cyanobacteriota bacterium
CACTCCCGATTACATAATTCAAGCCAGCCTTTAGTTGAATCCTATCTTTAGCTGAATTGAAATTGGTAATCAATACATAATCACTTAATCCTGGATTGGCATTATTACCGTCATCATAGTAAGCACTCTGGGAATCACCGAGGACAAATGATGCAGGGCCTTTTCCACCTGTGAGTACATCTATCTCTCCTTTACCGGGATTGGGACTGTTGGGCAAGGCACCAATCAGCGTATTATTACCCTTGCCTCCGAACAGCACATCATTACCTTTGCCACCGGTGAGGAGGTTATCACCACCATAGCCATAGATTGTGTCATTACTTGCTCCACCAGTAAGTACATCGTTGCCTGATGTACCCTTGATGACATTATTGCTGGTGCTATTATTAATCAGCCCATTCAGGTCTTGTGTACCATCAATCTGAACTCCTTGGAGCAGCTTAGGGTCTAATCCTAAAGCCTCTAGTGTCGTCGGGGCAATCTGTGTGGTGGAAATCTTTTGATTGTTGGTAGTACCTTGTAGATTACTAGACAATCCAGTGCTAGCAGCAATCAGGGCTACGTGGGTGTCATCATCGGTAAATCCACCATGCTCTGAACGCTTCTTGGTGGCGGTACCAAAAAAGTAGCCAGTATTTAGTGGAACAACAATGTCGGGGGTGCGATCGTTTTTCGTTGGATCTCCCAATCCTGCATTGATGAGACCCTGACCAGACAACACTGTCCCCTGAGCAGCCTTATCCTGAACAGAAAACAAAGTATTTCCTGTGGGATCGCTAATTTTATCAGCAGCAGTATCAAATGAGTAATCCTTGGTATTCAGGATCGTTACAGCTTTTTGGACATCGGATTGATTCTTCAAGTAAATCAATGATGAAGTATCACCACCTTTCTCCGAAGCAAGCTCGATACCGTTCCTTACCAGGAGAGCACCAACAGCAGTCAAATTTCCATCGCCTCCAGCAGCGCCAGTAACACTATCAAATGTACTACTCAAACCAACAGTAGGATCTTTGATAGGATTTTGTCCGTGCTTGGCGGTCAAAATCACCAGAGTTGAACTGTCTAATCCCTTCTTTTTCAGTTCATCCAAAATCAGACCGATACTGGCATCAGTATGACCAACTGCACTTACGAGGTCAGGACGGGCATTGCCATTAGAGTCAATTCCACCACCGTTAAATAGAGTGCCAGGCTCTTTTTCGCCTACACTCACAGCTTGAAAATTCATACCAAAAATTGCAGGAGTGCCAGGTGCTGTGGTACCTGTATGATCCAATCCATCAATCTCGTTTAATATCTGCTTAACCTTGTAATCATCGTAGGTTGAGGTTGTTGCTACACTAATGAACTGGCTAGCGCTAAAACCAGCAGGTGGAGCACTAAACAGAGTTTGATTACCCTTTGTCGAGTCACTAAAGAACTTGGAAGTAATATTAGGATTGGTATTAGAGTATGGAGTTCCTGTTGATTGATCGACTAAAGCTCCAATGCTGGTGGGAAGGGGGCCTTTCTTGGTTGGGTCGATCGCCGTTGCGGCGTTAATCTCTAGGGAGGAGTAATCGTTAATGCTACCGACCTGACCGGTTGCAAAGTTAAACTTGGTTGGGTCTTGTGTATTTCCAGCGAGGATTGTATAAGCTGCGGGATGCTTGTCAGACCAAGCAGTAAGCAATCCAGCCACACTAGCCACATCAAAAATAGTATTTACCTTCAGGTACTGGTTGGGGTAAACAAGATTGCCTTTGCTATCAACAGGCAATTGAGTTTTATCAAATCCCTGACCGCCATCTAATGTGCCACCCTTACCATTAGCCCAAGAGGCATCAACGTTCTCAGCAAATTCTACGTCGATACCTGGTTTAGCGGTTCCTGCAGCAATTTGGGCAGCAGTAGTGCCTGGGTCATATAAGGCACGAGTGTAGGATTTATCATAGAATACACCTGTCGTGCCGGGGTTAGCACCAGTGATATAATTTAGCTCCCCAGGAAAGGAGTCAGAGGGGGCAGATGAAAAGGCGTTGGTGTAGGTCACACCTTCCTTCTGCAACCGCTTGATATTGATCAAAGAAGATTGAAGATTAGAAACTGATAGGTCGGAGTTATGAAGTCCGTCTACGGACAAAATTAAGACGCTTTTGTAGGAACTGGGATTACTATTTGACATTCTTTTGGATTTTAGTTGAATTTTAGTGAAACGAGAAGTTAAGGGCAAAGTAATGAATGCTACTTTTATTCTTAGCTTTGCTGAAATTATGACAGATAAAGTATAAGCTACGGTTAAGATTAGATTATGGTTGGTCGCCAATAGTAAGGGTAAAGTTAAAAACTCGAATTAACGGGATTTAAACAAACAATTAGTGCTAAGCATGGTAGGATTGAGGATGGATTATTGGGTATGATAATTTTCCCGTAAGGTGCGTATTTCGCACCCTACGTTTAGCTTAAAAATATTGCTTTTTAACCTAGATTTTTATCCTCTGGGCGCACCGCTTCTAGCAAGCGAGAATAGTAAAAGCTAGTGCTAGTCATCGCTGTTCTGTTAATAACAAAACCATTGTTTTCTAGGATTTTGATAATATCAGCTTCACGGTGCTGGTAAGCCCTGGTAGTTTTGCTCGGGCCGGGGAAAAGTTCACCAATTTTTTTGAGGGCGGTGAGTGCTAAAGTTTTGGGTGCAAAACTAAGAATTAGTCGCGATTCGGCGATCGAACTTAGGTGTGCGATCATTTCCGCAGCCTTACTTTGAGGATAGTGGATCAGCACGTCCAGACAAATAACCGTGTGAAATTTGCCAGTTAGAGCTTCCAAATCTTGGGCGGCGAAGGAGATGTTGTAGAGCTTGCCGGGAACGGCTGTCGATCGATCGTAGGCTTCTGCTACCATCTTTTCAGAGATATCGCTCGCGCAAACAATTGCCCCAGCCTCAGCCAGAGGAATGCTCAGAGAACCCACACCGCAGCCGGCATCGCAGACACAAAGCCCGGGTAAATTGCCGTCAGCTTCCAGCCATTCGATGACTGTATCTACCGTTTTCTGGTGCCCCGTGCGGATGTCTAGCTGCACTTTGTTGACTTTGCCATCGCCGTAAATTCGCTGCCAGCGATCGAATCCCGTCGAGTTAAAATACTGTCTAACTATAGTCTTGTCGTCTACCAAATTCATCGATCTGCCTACTGCTGAGTTATTGCCAACGGTTAGATATTATAGCAGAAGTCATTAGTCATTAGTCATTAGTCATTAGTCCTTAGTCATCAGGAAGAAGGAAGAGGTTCGAGGCAAGAATCAATCAAACGCAAGCATTTCAGCTATTTAGAACGTCCTAATTGTCTGGTGCGATTGGTATTGTACAGCACTCAGGCTCGGAAAACGCGCCAGCAAGTTAGAGCAATTAATTTGAAATGGGATACATTAAATTGTAGATAAAAATCTCCAATCTCCAATTTCCAATCTCCAATATCCAATCTAAAATAGTCTGTGCCAAGTCAATTCTTTTGTCGCCGCATTTAAATTCCAGCGCAACAATTGAGTTGCTGGTTTGCCGATAATTCCCGAAAGTCCGTTAGCGAAGCCCGCCCCTACGGGGGCTACGCCAACGAAGAGGATCGCCTTTCTGGGAGATTCAGTTGCTAGGGCGATCGCACTTTCAACATCGCAAATCCCCCACTTCACCAAATTCTGCACTCCCGCCAACAGCGGCAGAGTTGTACCTGCCAAAGTAGCCGATTCCAGTGGGGTGTGATAATCTAATGTTACCCAAGCCGTACCTTTTCTGACTTCAATTTGTCTGGAATCCCAAGGATAAACACCATCAGGCAAACCCAAAGGAGCCAAAGCATCGCTCACTAAAAAAATGCCTGTTTCGTACCTGCCAGCGCGCAGCAAAAAATCAATCATTGTCGGAGAAACGTGCCTACCGTCAGCAATTAAACCGCATTTTACACCCGGATAAACGATCGCCGCTCCCAACAAACCCGGTTCTCGGTGGTGCAAACTCGGCATCGCATTAAAAGCGTGAGTTACCATTGAAGCTCCTTGCGCAAATGCTTGCTCTGCTTGCTCTGCCGTCGCTTGGGAGTGTCCGAGACTAACGGCAATTCCCAAACTTTGCAAATAGGGAATGACTTTACCAGTGCTGTCTAACTCCGGTGCTAAAGTAATTATTTTGACAATATCGGCACAATCTCCTAAAACTTGCTTGACATTTTCTATAGTTAGCGGTAGTAAAAACTCAACTGGGTGAGCTCCTCGCTTCTGGGGATTGAGAAAAGGCCCTTCAAGGTGAACGCCGATAATTTCGGCTGTTTTGGATTGATTGGTTGCGGGAGCCGTAGTTTTGGCAATGCGGATATAATCAGCTATCGTCGAGAGCGATCGCCTAAACTTATCGAGCGAAGTTGTCAGCAAAGTCGGCAAAAAAGCATCGACTCCCTGATTCCATAAAAATTGACAAATTTTCGGTAAAATTTCAAGATGCTTGCTTTCTAAATCTGGGAAAGCTAAACCGAGCGCCCCGTTAATCTGCAAGTCAACACCGCCCAGAGAAACCCAATCACCGGCAACGTCGAGCACTTGCAAATGCGGAGGAGTAATTCGTTTAAATATTTTGTCCATCGAGCAAATTTCTTGAATGATGCCCGTTTTGTCAACAGCAAGCATTTGCAAATCCTTGCAACCGGGGACGCGAGCATTGAGAATATCTATGGGGGCGGCAGTTGGGGTTGTGGCTTCAGTCATCCGATTTTAGATTTTAGATTTTAGATTTGCTCGCTGAGATAAATCTGCTGGCTCGTGATGAGGATGTGGAGATTTTTGCTTTCTGCACTCTTGGCTTGTGACCAAATTGCTTTCGAGCATCAGTTTGGCTACAAAATATCTAAATTTTAGTTAACGCCATAATTTAAAATTACCATTAATCTGAAATCTCATATCTTAATATTGCATGAATGAACCGACAGTTGGAATTATCATGGGTAGCGATTCGGATTTGCCTACCATGAAAGATGCGATCGCAGTTTGCGAAGAATTCAACGTACCATGCTCCGTAGCGATCGTCTCAGCCCACCGCACCCCCTCGCGCATGGTGGAATACGCTCAAACCGCCCACCAACGGGGATTGAAAGTAATTATTGCAGGTGCTGGAGGAGCAGCGCACCTTCCGGGTATGGTAGCATCTTTAACACCTTTGCCGGTAATTGGCGTGCCGATAGCGAGCCGCCACCTGCAAGGGATAGATTCCCTGTACTCGATCGTCCAAATGCCAGCCGGGATACCCGTAGCAACAGTGGCGATCGGCAATGCTAAAAATGCTGGCTTGCTGGCAATTCAAATATTAGCAGTTTCCCAGCCAGAATTGCTAGATCGAGTCCTAGCTTACCGCAAAAACTTGTCCGAATCTGTAATGAAAAAACAAAATCTGCTAGAAGATCTAGGCTATCAGAATTATCTCAATCTCAACAATAATCTATAAACTTCTGTAGTAAACTTGGAAAGTTTTCAGAATATTGCTGAGCTGATTAGTTGTAAAAAGGGTGAAAATGATTAAAATGACTGTCGGAAAGAAAAAGTCGAAACAAGTCAGGCGGGAGTCTTTGAAGTTGCCAGCAGCTAACTTTTTGACGAAAGTCAGTGGGTTCAAGAAATTACAAAGGACGATCGCCCGCCTCAGTCCAAGTTGGCAAGCCTGTATACCTTTAGCTGCGATCATCGTCTTGATTTGGGGATATGTGGCGGTAGCCCAAACCCCTCCCACGCCAACCACTGAGGAACAATTGGCCAGCCTCAAGGTGGGCATGGATACCATGTGGGTCATGCTGGCTGCGATGTTAGTGTTCTTTATGAACGCCGGTTTCTGTATGTTGGAAACTGGTTTTTGCCGCCAAAAAAATGCAGTCAACGTGCTGTCCAAAAACTTGATTGTTTTGGCGCTTTCTACGATCGCATTTTGGGCGATCGGCTTTGCCTTAATGTTCAGCAACGGCAACGGTTTTATCGGCACCAGCGGCGGATTTTTTCTGTGGAATGTAGCGGACAACAGCCCCGCCACAGGAGACGCTTATCAAGGCATTTTCAAGGCATTAAACTGGACGGGAGTCCCCCTAAACGCTAAATTCTTTTTCCAATTAGTTTTTGCGGGAACTGCTGCAACGATCGTTTCTGGAGCAGTTGCCGAGCGAGTTAAATTCATTGACTTCTTAATTTTCAGCTTGTTGTTAGTAGGAATAGCTTACCCAATTACCGGACACTGGATTTGGGGCGGCGGCTGGCTGGCAAAAGCCGGTTTCTACGATTTTGCCGGTTCGACAGTGGTTCACTCGGTAGGCGGTTGGGCTGCTTTGATGGGAGCGGCATTTCTCGGGCCGCGGATCGGCAAGTACCGCAACGGCGATACTGTGGCGATGCCGGGACACAATATGAGCATTGCCACCCTCGGCTGTTTGATTCTGTGGTTCGGTTGGTTCGGGTTCAATCCCGGTAGGACAATGGCACTGGATCCAAATGCGATCGCCCACATTGCAATTACCACCAACACCGCCGGCGCCTTCGGAGGCGTTGCTGCCACGATTACAGCTTGGCTGTACCTGGGAAAACCTGACCTGTCGATGATTATCAACGGCATCCTCGCCGGCTTAGTCGGAGTGACAGCGAGCTGCGCTTGGGTCAACGTCCCCAACTCTGCCATTATCGGCGCGATCGCCGGCATCCTGGTAGTGTTTGCAGTAACATTCTTCGACAACTTGAAAATTGACGATCCTGTAGGAGCAACTTCCGTTCACTTAGTCTGCGGCATTTGGGGAACTCTGGCAGTTGGCTTGTTTGCTGACGGCCCTACCACTGGAATTTATACTGCTGGGCCGAAAGCGGGATTGCTAGTAGGGGGAGGCTTCGATCAATTATTACCACAGTTGATCGGTATTATCTCTGTAGGCGGGATGACCGTGCTGCTGAGTACGATTTTTTGGGCTGCACTCAAAGCTTTGTTGGGTATCCGCGTTTCTGCTGTTGAGGAAGCTGAAGGTTTGGATATCGGCGAACACGGGATGGAAGCTTACAGCGGGTTCGTGAAGGAAACTAGCTTGGAAAACAGAACTGAGGGCAGCTACGGCGGTTATGCTGGGGGCTCTGGCGGGAGGACTACCAAACTTTAGAGCAAAACTGTAAAGCGTGGGACGATCGACTTTCTTCAGCTTTCTAGCCCTAGATGAGCCATTTGTACATCTAGGGCTTGATTCTGAAAAACCACAATCTGAAATCCCCCGCCCACAGATGCAGTGCCGATCGCACTCTTGAGCCTTTTAAACCCGGTTTATCGTTCTCAGTTGCTTGCTAAAATCGCGCAATTACGTTAACAAATCGGGTTGCTGATTCTAGGTTACTAGGTTAGGAAAGAAAAAAATGTAACTTGATAGAAGCTTTAAATCCTCATGTAGTAAATCATTCCCTAATTTAAAATATCAAATCTCAAATCTCAAATCGCCTGATTTCTGCGCCAGAAAGTTTGGCAGTCAGATTTTTTATGGTAAAGTAGTGCCAAAAAGCAACGTTCTGCATCGCCGTCACGCCCAACACAGCACAGTGCTTAATTCTTACAAGAATTGAGGCGAAAATTGAACGGTAAAATTTGATGCAGCAATCAGTGCCAATTATTCAGTGTGGTGTCTGCAAATCGCTTGAGTTTATGGAGAAGTTTGGAGGAGTTAGCAGAAGTAGAACTCATAAATCCCTCTTGGGGATGGAAGTTAGCCGATCGAAAACTGTTCCGGTTTGGGCTGTGCTATCTCTGCTGACGAATGGGATACTGATACTCACAGTCGCTCAATTGCTGCTGCGGGTACACAACTTGACAGAAAGCTCTCCTGCGAGTGCTGCGGTGACGGTAGAAAGCCCGGAGGAACAAATTTGCCAGCCGGGGACAAACTATGCAAAGGCAGCGCTAGACGTGCCGATTCCGGGACAGCGACACAAATGGTCTTACCAGCAGTGGGTGACGCAGTTGAGCCGGGAAGCTGAGGCGGCGGCGGCAAATCGTCCCCCAAAACTGAGTGTTTTGGCTGGGGATTCTTTGAGTATGTGGTTTCCGACGAAGCTGTTACCGCCCGATCGCATTTGGTTAAATCAAGGGATTTCGGGAGAGACTTCCGTGGGTTTGCTGAAGCGGTTGCAGTTGTTCGATCGCACTGTGCCCGACACAGTGTTTGTGATGATCGGGATTAATGATTTATTGCGAGGGGCCAGCGACGAAGGGATTTTGGACAACCAGCGCCAGATTATCCGCGATTTGCGGTGGGCTCACCCAAAAGCACAAGTGGTGGTGCAGTCGATTTTGCCGCACAGCGGCGAACAAGCTACTTGGGAAAATCGCGATCGGCTGTTGGCAATTCCCAACAGTCGGATTCGCGCCATCAATCGGCGGCTCAAAGAAATAGCTACTTCTGAAAATGTTTTGTATCTGGATTTGCAGTCGCTCTTTGCGGATGCTGACGGCAATTTACCAACCGAACTCAGCACAGACGGCTTGCACCTCAACGATCGAGGTTATCTGGTTTGGCGATCGGCCCTGCAAATGTTTGGTCAGATGCAGTTGAAAAATTAGTCATTAGTCATTAGTCATCAGTCATTAGTCATCAGTCATCAGTCATTAGTCATCAGTCATCAGTCATCAGTCATCAGTCAGTAGTCATCAGTCAGTAGTCATCAGTCATCAGTCATCAGTCATTAGTCATTAGTCATTAGTCAGATGTTGAAGAAAGAAGGAAGAATTTCCCCCACTCTCCCACTCTTTACCCGCTCGCGCTTGCCTGCTCGCGTCGCCGACTGGTGCTGAGCGCAGTCAAAGCAAGGAAGCCTTTATAGCCCTCTCCCCAGCTCCCCTCTGCCTTACTATACAGGCAGGGGTGATGTCAAGTATCTTCCGATAGATTAAGGAAATATGATTCTTTAGTAATTAGTATATTCTGATACAGAAGAACGGTTGGTACAAATGGTGGAATCCAAAAGGCACATAGTATTGGATAGATACTTGACGAATTAAGATGAGTCCGGCTAAAGGAAGTCGGGGAGTTGAGGATTTGGGAATTATCTATTAAAGATTGGTTCCGCTAAAACAGGGACTTAAAACCAAATAACTATTGCATCTAAAATCCTCGCATCAAAAATCGGCTAGGTCTTCCCTGAAAATTGCTGAGTATTAGAAGGTAAAAGTAAGGTGATTAAAAAAAGTTTCACGATCGGCATCATCGCGCTGTGGCTGTTAAGTTGGCCGCTGATGAACAATGCCTTAGCTCAAGACGCTGCTGCTCCTGGTGCGGCTGCGGTAGTGAAAAATGCGATCGACACTGGGGATACAGCCTGGATGTTAGTGTCATCAGCACTGGTACTGCTGATGACACCCGGGCTAGCATTCTTCTACGGAGGACTGGTGCGATCGCGCAACGTGCTCAACACCATGATGATGAGTTTGGTGATGATGGGATTGATCGGCGTCACATGGACGCTGTGGGGTTACAGCTTAGCTTTTGATGTCACTCCCGGCCACCTGGATGCTAAAGGGTTCGCCACAGGACTCGAAAGCTTCATCGGCGGCTTCGACTGGATGTTTTTGAACGGCGTCGTCGCCGACAAACCAGATCCGATCGGCTACGCACCGACAATACCCCACCAAGTCTTCATGGTTTACCAGATGATGTTCGCCATCATCACTCCAGCCCTGATTTCCGGGGCGATCGTCGAACGGGTAACATTTAAAACCTACTTCTGGTTCGTGCTGCTGTGGTCAACCTTCATCTACTCACCTTTAGCCCACTGGGTTTGGGGTAAAGGCTGGCTGGGGGCGATCGGAGCATTAGACTTTGCCGGCGGCACAGTCGTCCACATCAGTTCGGGCGTATCTGCGGTAGTCGCAGCTTGGATGATCGGGCCCCGCACAGACCACTTGAACAACCCCCACACCCCCCACAACGTACCCTACGTCTTGCTGGGAATTGGGTTGCTGTGGTTCGGCTGGTTTGGCTTCAACGGAGGTAGCGCCTTGGGTTCTGGTTCCTTAGCCACAGTGGCTTTTGTCACCACGATGATTGCTACAGCAGGCGGCGGCTTAACTTGGACAATCCTGGAATGGGTACTCAGAGGCAAACCGACAGCAGTCGGAATTGCCAGCGGCTTCCTAGCGGGACTTGTAGGCATCACACCGGCAGCAGGATTCGTGCTGCCAGTAGGAGCACTTTTGATCGGATCGATCACTTCAGTTTGCTGCTTCTTTGCCGTTAGCTTCCGGGCTAAGCTGGGGTTTGACGACTCTTTGGATACCTACCCGATTCACGGCGTCGGCGGAACTGTAGGCGCGATTCTGACTGGCGTGTTTGCCACTAAAGCCGTTAACGCGGCCGGAGCTGACGGGCTGTTTGCCGGCAATCCCGGGCAAATCGTGACCCAGTTTATAGGCGTTCTCGCTACTTACGTCTTTGCGGCTGTCGGCACTTTTGTGATTTTGAAAATTTTAGGGCAGTTTATGGAACTGCGAGTGCCCTCATCTGCTGAAGACCAAGGTTTGGATATCGGCCAGCACGGCGAAGAAGCTTACGGTGAGGATTTTGCCGGCGGTTTCAGTTCCTTTGAATCTGCTTCTCCTTTTGCGCCGAAAAAGGTGGGCTGATTTTATCGATAAGTTCGATCGTGTAGAGATGCAGTTATCTGCGTCTCTACGCTTTTTTTGAGTTTTTTTTGACGAACCGCTCTCGTAGCGAAGAGCGCGTTCGGCGAAGCCGTTCCCGAAGGGTAGGAAGAGGAGGAAGAAGGGTTAAGAGAAGAGTAATGATACTTTTGATATCAATCGCGGCCCTAATCCATCTATAACCCAACAGTCTTATTCTTCTTTCTTCTTCCTTCGTGTCCTTCGCTACGAGAGCGGTTAATTCGTTCTTGGCTCGGACTTGGCGCTTGTTTTAAGTTTTTTTAACGAACCGCGTTGGCGTAGCCTGCGCGAAGCGCTTAGACGCTAAGAGCGCGTTCGGCGAAGCCGTTCCCGAAGGGTAGGAAGAAGAGGAAGAAGGGTTAAGATGAGAGAATTATTCGTTTGATGCCTTCTTTGAGGATGGGAACGTTGAAGTTGATGAGAAGGCCTAGGGTTTTTTTGGTCATTTTTAGATAGGAGATAACTTGGGCGTCGTTGATGGGGGCTAGCTTTTCGACAGCTTTTAGTTCGACAACTAAGATATCGCCAACCAGAAACTCTAATTGACCTTCGCCGACGGAAATGACCTTTGTAGTTGATTGCTACTGGCTTTCTAGGCTCACAAGCTATCCCCCGTAAGCCAAATTCAACTTCTAAGGATTCCTGATACACTGATTCTAAAAATCCTGGGCCCAACAGCCGATGCACTTCAATGGCGGCCCCAATCGCTCTATAAGCCAACTGTTCCACCTGTTCGCCCAACTCTCTCATTCTTCTTTCTTCTTCCTACCCTTCGGGAACGGCTTCGCCGAACGCGTCCTTTGCTACGAGAGCGGTTCATTCCTTCTTCCCTCTCATTGACAATATAAACACCTTAACCGCTGTTCCCTACTCAAGCAAATAATCCCGATCGCACCCAGGCCTTCTAAAATCAAAGGTAATTAACCTAGATTTCAACTCGATACCGCATGGATACTAAAGCTTTTAAACGATCGCTCCAACAGTCTGAAAACTACCACCGCAAGGGTTTCGGACACGAAGCTGAGGTAGCTGACGTGATGCAGACGGCTTATCAGAGCAGTCTGATCCAGCAAATTCGCGACAACAATTACAGGCTGCAACGTGGTGCAGTCACCATCCGGCTGGCTGAGGCTTTTGGCTTTTGCTGGGGGGTGGAACGCGCTGTGGCTATTGCTTACGAGACTCGCCAGCATTTCCCGTCGGAACGAATTTGGATTACTAATGAGATTATTCATAATCCCTCTGTAAATCAGCATTTGCGGGATATGGAAGTAGGTTTTATTGCTGTTGAAAAGGGAGAGAAAGATTTTTCGGTGGTGGATAGCGGCGATGTGGTAATTTTACCGGCTTTTGGGGCGAGCGTGCAAGAAATGCAGTTGCTTAACGATAAGGGCTGCAAGATTGTTGATACTACTTGTCCTTGGGTTTCTAAGGTTTGGAATACTGTTGAGAAGCACAAGAAGAAAGATTATACTTCGATAATTCACGGTCAGTACAAGCATGAGGAAACTGTGGCTACCAGTTCTTTTGCTGATAAGTATTTGATTGTGCTGAATTTGCAGGAAGCTGAATATGTCAGCAATTATATCTTGCACGGGGGCGACCGCGAGCAGTTTCTTGCTAAGTTTGGCAAGGCTTATTCTGCTGGTTTTGACCCGGCTCGGGATTTGGTAAGTGTCGGGATTGCTAACCAAACTACTATGCTCAAAACTGAAACTGAGAATATTGGCAAGTTGTTTGAAAAGACGATGATGCGCAAATTCGGGCCGGAGAATCTTAACGAACATTTTCTGAGTTTTAATACTATCTGCGATGCGACTCAGGAACGGCAAGATGCTATGTTAAGTTTGGTTGAAGAAAAGTTGGATTTGATGTTGGTGATTGGGGGTTTTAATTCTTCTAATACTACGCATTTACAGGAAATTGCGATCGACAAAACTCTTCCTTCTTATCACATTGATTCTGCTGAGCGCATTTTACCGGGAAATCGCATCGAACACAAGCCTTTGGGCGGAGATTTGGTCGTAGCTGAAAATTGGCTGCCTGATGGTAATATTGTCGTCGGCGTGACTTCGGGTGCTTCGACTCCTGATAAGGTGGTTGAAGATGCGATCGATCGCATTTTTGCCCTCAAAGCCGCTGCTGTTGCCTAATTATCTTTAGATTTGCGCGCGGGCGACCAGAAACCGGGTTTTTTACCAAAATATTTGCCCACAACCCTCCATCTCGGTTCAAAAACCCGGTTTCTTTGTTTGGGTGCGTCCAAGACTCATCTTCTTTCGGGACTGCACTCGCAATCATCACTTTCTCAGACTAGATACTCCAATTGCTCTGGTACCATACAATCAATTATCCGAGTCGATCTGCGTTGATCTGCGGTTCGTTTCCCTAATAATTTCTCCCCTGCGTCGCCACCCAATATTTTTTCACTAAATTATTAAAAATTCGCCTTTTTTTTGGGTAAAAAGCTTGACGCGGCTGCCTTGACAAGGTATTATTAAATAATGGGAATATTGGCAATTTTAAAACTTAAGTCACCACTTTCATTATTTAAAATACACCCCAAAAATCAAGTGAAGTCAATAGGTAAAAACTCCTTTTTTTGCGCCGCGATTTGAAATTGTCAAAGCAGCGCGATCGATGCCACAGAAAATGGCAAATTAAGCTTTGCTAGCAGCGAGAGATTGTCTGTTTGCCGTATCCTACTTAAGGAGGATGCGAGGGCGATAGAGACTAGACTAAAAACAAGATCTATCGCACATTTGAGCCTTAAATTTATCTGCTTTGGCAGCCGTGTCTGCCCGAGCAAAAAATTCATCGCCCACATCTAATTAAAATAAAAAAAAGCAGGACTCGCGCAGCGAGTATTTAATGAACAAATCGCTGACTCGCCAAATCACCGCAGGCATCGGCATGGCCTTGGCGCTGCTCATTTTCAATGCGGTAACTTCTTACTGCAATACTCTCAAATTAGTCGAAAACGAACGCTCGGTGAGCCACACTCACCGAGTTTTAACCGAACTCGAAGCCACGCTTTCCACATTAAAAGATGCTGAAACCGGACAGCGCGGTTATTTGCTGACCGGAGAAGAACGGTATTTAGAACCTTATCAAAGCGCGATCGCCCGCGTCAACGCACAAGTAGACGGATTGCAGCAGCTAACCGCCGACAACAACCAGCAGCAACAGCGAATTCGGGACTTGAAAATTGCGATCGACTCTAAATTAGCCGAACTTGAAGAAACGATCGTTCTGCGGCGCGAAAAAAACTTAGAAGCCGCCCTGCGGCTGGTAAAAACCGATCGGGGAAAGCAAATCATGGGCGACATTCGGCAGCAGATAGCCGCCATGACTGCCGAAGAAACTCAGTTATTGCAGCAGCGCGCTAGAGAATCTCAAGCCAGCGCTAATTTGACAATCCTGACTTTTACCGTTGCTGCTTCAGTAAATTTCCTGTTGATGGTGTTAGTTTACTATTTGGTGCAGCGCGATCGAACTTGGCGCGACAATGCCGAAATCAAGCAAAATCAACTGTTAGAACAGCTAGAGGACGATCGCAATTCCCTGCAATTAACCGAAGAACGTTTCCGCCGCGCCATTCTCGACGCGCCACTGCCAATTATGCTGCACGCTGAAAACGGAGAAGTTTTGCAAGTTAACTCGGCTTGGACAGAACTCTCAGGCTACGAATACTCAGAAATTTCCACAATTGAAGATTGGACAGAAAAAGCTTACGGCTGCCGCAAATCGCTAGTGCAACAAGATATCGAACGGCTGCACCAATTAAACGGGCGCGTTTCTGAAGGCGAATACATAATTACCACAGCCAGCGGCGAAAGTCGAATTTGGGACTTTTATTCCGCACCTTTAGGCAAGCTTTCCGACGGCAGAAGTTTAGTAATTAGTACCGCCATTGACATAACTGCTAGCAAACAAGCAGAAGCTGAAATTCGGATGCTCAACGCTACTTTAGAACGGCAGGTGGAACTCCGCACTAATCAACTCCAAGCAGTTAACGATGAATTAGAAGCTTTCACCTATACCGTCGCCCACGATTTGCGTGCTCCCCTGCGGGGAATGCAGGGGTTGGCTGAAGCTTTATTAGAAGATTACCGCCACCTCCTCGACGAACTCGGTCAAGAATACGCCCAGCAAATTGTTAATTCTGGGAAACAATTAGAAGATTTGATCCAAGATTTGCTAGCATACAGCCGCCTGAGCCGCACTGATTTATCGCTGCAAGTTCTAGACTTAGAATCTGCTGTCGCCGAGGCAATTGCTATGGTACAAGGTGACGCTAAATCTAGCGGCGCTCAAATCAGCGTGCGCTCGCCTTTATTGGCAGTAATTGCCCACCGCGTTACTTTGGTTCAAGTAATCGCAAATCTGCTCACCAATGCTATAAAATTTGTGGAAGGCGCACCGCCGCAAGTGCAAATATGGGCTGAGGAAATTGAGATTCCTCAAGAGCCAGAGACAGACGCGCAGACAGCGGGAGAATGGCAAAGGGCGACATTGGGACAGTGGGAGAATTCCCAGTTACTGATTTCCAGTTGCCCATTGCCCGCTCGCACAATCCGTCTTTGGGTAGAAGACAACGGCATCGGTATTGCTCCAGAACATCAAAAACGGATTTTTCGCGTCTTTGAACGGCTGCACGGTATCGAGTCTTACCCCGGAACTGGTATAGGATTGGCTATTGTACAAAAAGGAGTCGATCGCATGGGCGGTCAAGTTGGGTTGGAATCTCAATTAGGACAAGGGAGTCGATTTTGGATACAACTGAGGAAGCACGAGGGAAATGCAGACGATTTTGCTGGTGGAAGATAATCCCGTTGATATTTTGTTGATGCAGCGGGCTTTTCGCGATCGGACTTTTAGTAATATTTCGCTGCAAATTGTCCGAAATGGAGATGCAGCGGTTTTTTATTTGAATGGTGACGCAGAATACAGCGATCGCGATCGCTATCCTTTACCTGCGATAATTTTACTAGATTTGAAGTTGCCCAGGCGATCGGGCCACGAGGTTCTCGGTTGGCTGAAGCAGCAGCCGGATCTCAAACGCTTGCCGGTGGTTATTCTTACTTCTTCTAGGCAAACACTTGATGTCAATCGAGCTTACGATTTAGGGGTAAATTCTTATTTGGTTAAACCTGTCGGGTTTGCTTCTTTATCGGAAATGATGCAGAGTTTTGGCAAGTATTGGCTCAATCATACCGAACTGCCGGAACCAATCGATATTTCTGGTTTTTAGCTGCGGTTTTCCGGTTTTTATGGCTGGTTTCTTTGCGATCTGGAAGCTCTGGGTAACGAGTGATATCGTTTCTGGTTGCATCGTCAGGTGATTTAACCTTTAAGTAAGTAGGCGGTAATAAAACAAAGTATGTTAAATAATTTACAAATTACGCTCGATTGGCTCGTAGTGAGGGCTTCAGCCCTGTTTTGAGGGCCCAAGCCCGGGCCTACAAACCTTGAATTATTTACGCCGACTTAGTTAACGCAGAGAACACAGAGGGAGATTGCAGAGATGAATAATTCCGATGAAGAGTAGATTTGATATGAGATATGATAAAATACCAGCAAATACAATCAATATACGTGCCAGTCTAATTAACCAACTAACTAAATATTCAAATCGTCTGGATTGCTCAATAACATATTTTTTGATTTAAAAATGTTTTCCTCATACAAAAAGTGAAATTATGCTATCTATTCTGTTGATAGACGACAATCCGAACGATCGCCTGATGATCGAGCGAGAATTGAGAAAAACTTTTTCCGCTTTAGAAATTAAGTCCGCTATTGATGCCCAAACTCTCGAAGAAATCCTGGCAGGCGGGGGTTTTGATTTGGTAATTACCGACTACCAACTGCGCTGGAGCGACGGATTAACTATTCTCCAACAAGTTCAAAGCCGCTACCCAACTTGTCCGGTAATTATGTGTACTGACAGTGGCAGCGAACAAGTGGCAGTCGATGCGATGAAAGCAGGTTTGAGCGATTACGTGTTCAAAGGGCGACACTTCAAGCGGCTGGCGGCGGCTGTGGGCGAAAGCTTGAAAAAACAGCAGTTACGCCAAAACTACGCGAAAACGTCGGCGCAGTTGGCAATTTCGGAGGAAAGGCTGAGGGTGGCGATCGCGGCCTCGAAAATGGGAACTTGGGATTGGAATATATTAACAGGCGAGGTGGTGTGGTCGGAGGGACACGAACTGTTATTCGGGTTGGAAAAAGGCAGTTTTGGGGGAACTTACGTAGCGTTTTCTGCCTGCGTTCACCCGGATGACCAGGCCTCGATCGCCCGGGCTATTGCCTGGTCTTTAGAAAATAAAATAGAATACCAGCACGAATTTAGAGTGATTTGGCCCGACGGCAGCTTGCACTGGATCGCGGCTAGGGGCAAGTGTTTTTATGATGATACGGGTCAATCGGTGCGATCGATCGGCGTGGTTTGGGATATTACCGATCGCAAGTTATCCGAAGCCAGAATACAGGAAAGCGAGGAAAATTTGCGCTTTGCCCTAGAAGCAGCTAACACGGTCGCTTTTACCTGGGATGTCCCATCCGGGGAAGTCCGCGGCTCATGCAATGTCGAAACACATATTGGTTTGGGCCCAGACAGCACCGTTGGTACTTTTGAGGAAAAAAAGAATGCGGTGCATCCAGATGACCGCGACAGCTTTTTGGCAGATGTGGATGCCGCACTCAGTGGCGCGGGAGTTTACGACTCGGAACACCGCCACCTGCGCCCCGACGGCTCGGTGATTTGGCTTCACGACAAAGGGCGGGTGTCTTTTGACGCATCCGGTAAACCTGTTCGGGTGTTTGGGGTGGCGATCGACATTACGGGTCGCAAACAGTTAGAATACGATCGATCGCAGGCTTTGGCGCGCGAGCGATCGTATTTGCACCGCCTGCAAAAGTTAACCTCCTCCTCAGTTGCGCTCCACTCCACGCTGTCGGTAGCAGACATCGTTCAGTTAGCCGCAGATAGCGCCCGCCAAATTCTCGAAGTCCACCAAGCCGCCGTCAACCTCAGCCCTTCCGCCCACTGGGATGCCGGAATTAGCAAGTTTTCCCTGTCCGAAAAATACGCCCAGTGGCAAGATTACTGCGAAGAACCAGACGGTACGGGCATTTACCAGGAAGTTTGCCAGCAGCAACAGGCGATGCGCCTGACTCAAAGCGAGTTAGAGGCTCACCCGGCTTGGCTCTTTTTCGGCAAGGCTGCGGGGAATCACCCGCCGATGCGGGGCTGGCTGGCGGTACCGCTGACGGATCGGGACGGCAAAAATCTGGGATTGATTCAGTTGTCGGATAAGTACGAGGGAGACTTCGGGGAAGATGACGAAACTATTTTAATGCAGTGGGCTCAAGCAGTTTCGGCGAGTATCGAAAACGCGCGGCTTTACGAGGAATCTCAGCAGGCAAATCGCATGAAAGATGAGTTTTTAGCAACTCTTTCTCACGAATTGCGATCGCCCTTAAACGCGATTTTGGGCTGGGCGCAACTGCTGCGAAACCGCAGTTTCAGTCCGGCTGTTACTGCGCGGGCTTTGGAAACGATCGAGCGCAATGCTAAGTTGCAAACTCAATTGATTGAGGATTTGCTGGATATTTCTCGAATTATTCGCGGCAAGTTGACTTTGAATCCTTGTCCGGTAAATTTGATTTCGATGGTGGAAGGAGCGGTGAATACTGTAGGTTTGGCAGCCGATGCTAAGTCGATCGAGGTGCGGTTTGGAATTGTCGATTTAGGCTGCGATACTGCTGAATTTGGCTGGCCTGGTGAGGTTTCTGGCGATCGCGAATCTCAGTTAAATCCGAGATTTTTGGTATCGGGAGACCCCGGCCGCTTGCAGCAGGTAATTTGGAATTTGCTCACGAATGCGATTAAGTTTACGCCGCGCGGCGGGCGAGTGGAAATTCGGTTGCAGCGAATTGATTCGGAGGTTGAGCTGGCTGTTACCGACACCGGAATTGGGATTGCTGCGAATTTTTTGCCTTACGTGTTTGAGTCTTTCCGGCAAGCTGATGCTACGATTACTCGCAATTATAGCGGTTTGGGGCTGGGGCTCTCCATTGTGCGGCAGTTGGTGGAACTTCACGGCGGCAGGGTTTTGGCCCAGAGTCCGGGGTTGGATCTGGGTTCGACTTTTACTTTCCGCCTTCCTGCGATTCCGGTAAGTTCGATCGCCCGCGAGTCAGCGCAGGTGTTGGCTGGCGGTGGTAATTTACGGGGAGTTAAGGTTTTGGTGGTTGATGACGAGGTTGATTCACGGGAATTTATGATGTTTGTCTTGAGCGATTCCGGGGCTGCTGTCAGGGCTGCATCGTGCGCTGCTGAGGCCTTTGAGGCTGCTGCGGCGTTTGTGCCGGATGTTTTGGTCAGCGATATCGGAATGCCTGAGGAAGACGGCTATTCGCTGCTGAGAAAGCTGCGCTCTCTGGGCCCCCAAAGCGGCAGGAAGTTTCGGGCGATCGCCCTGACGGCTTATGCTAGGGATGAAGACCGCGATCGGGCTTTTGCTGCGGGTTTCGATCGGCATCTGCCTAAACCCGTGTCACCCGATGTCTTGGTGGAGGCTGTAGTCAGTTTGAGGCAGCAAGCGATCGCAATTTAAAATAACTCAATTAATCATTGGTAATTATGCTTGTAGTGAGGACTTCAGTCCGCATCAAAATCCCAGGACTTGCATTCGGAACGATCGAACCTCAATCATAAAGGTTCGTAATCAGGACTTCAGTCCGCATCAAAATCTCAGGACTTGCATTCGGAACGATCGAACCTCAATCATAAAGGTTCCTAATCAGGACTTCAGTCCCCATCAAAATCTCAGGACTTGCATTCGGAACGATCGAACCTTTCATAAAGGTTCGTAATCAGGACTTCCGTCCGCATCAAAATCTCAGGACTTGCATTCGGAACGATCGAACCTTTCATAAAGGTTCGTAATCAGGACTTCAGTCCGCATCAAAATCTCAGGACTTGCATTCGGAACGATCGAACCTCAATCATAAAGGTTCGTAATCAGGACTTCCGTCCGCATCAAAATCTCAGCACTTGCATTCGGAACGATCGAACCTTTCATAAAATGTCGATCGACTGATTGGTTTATGTTAATATGCTAAAGATATCCAAAAACTACGGTAATTTGGTGGACAAACTTCAGACAGACATAGAGGCAATTTGCTCTGAGATTGAGGCCTTGCGCCGAGAACGCCAGCAGCTTAGCATTGGTGCGATCGCCCCAGTCGGTGATTCGCCCCAAGCGCTCGCTGATGCTTACCGCCGTCACGCCAGAGAAACAGCAGAAGTGTCGGCCGAAGTCAAGGGAATAGATGATGCGATCGCGGCTCTGTCTGCTCAACTGAATCAGAAACAGCAGCAGTCGGTAAACTTGCAAAGAAGCAGTCCGATGGAGCAGCAAGTTGAAGAAGGAAGAGTTCTCGCTCGCGGACACGCGGAACGGATTAACGAACTGGCGGGGGAACTGGCTGCGGAAGTGAAGGGACTCAAAGCCATCGCTGACCAAATTAGCCCCAGCTATTGGCAGGTTTATTACAAGCCTTTTATTACGGGTTTTAAGAGTATTTCTGTTCCCTACGTGCGATCGGACGGGGATGTTTGGACTATTGTCAATCGAGTAGTTTAGAGAGGCTGCGGGAGCAGAAATTGGAACCACTCAAGACATTTTTTTCTGTCCCTCTTCCTCTACATCAACCGCGCAGCAGTTGCTTAATAGTGCCGACCAATTCTTGAGGGTGAAATGGCTTGGCGATGTAAGCGTCGGCTCCTTGTTTCATTCCCCAGTAGCGATCGAACTCTTCGCTTTTGCTCGAACACATTACCACCGGCAAATTCTGAGTTTTGGGGTCGCTTTTGAGCCGGCGACAGACTTCGTAGCCGTTCATCCGGGGCATCACGATATCCAGAACGACTAAATCCGGGCGGTTTGCCTTGATTTGCTCTAGAGCTTCTACCCCATCACTAGCTACTGTGACGTTGAGCCCCCTACCTTTGAGCAAGTCGGCGATCATCTCCCGCAGAGTCACGCTATCATCAACAACCATAACTGTACTCATAGAATAATCCCTACCAAGTTTCTGGGTTGAAACGTTCACATTAACGTTTGCATTAACGTTTACCTTCAAAGGTGTCTTTGCCTGATTGAGATTACGCTCTGCTAGATGTAGTTTACCCACTTTTGCTCATTTCCCAATCATTTTCTGAATAATCATCGCGAAATAAATATCCGCGTAATCTCGGTTGACATACGAGGCTCTGTCCGTTAGTCTATCATTTTCTTTCTCAAATGGTACTTTTGTCAAAAAATGATGGTGCAGCTTGGTTGTGCATTTGGGGTCGAGGACGGCGGCGCGCCGCCGCCTGGGTCAAATATTTGTTTAATTTTGATTTTTTGTACCTAAAGCCGACAGTTTTTGGTCGTAGAGCGTCTCTAAACCGATCGGGCGCTGGCGGTAGCTGTGATTCGAGTTTTTGCAGCCGTTAGCCACGATTCCCAAGACGGAAGCTCCAGAAATTTTTAATTCTTCTAAAACTTTGCGAACTTGCGATCGGTCTGTTTTACCAATTTGCACCACCATAATCGTAGCGTCGGTGTGAGCTGCGATCAAGTGGGCGTCTGCCAAGCCGGCTAGCGGCGGGGTGTCATAAATCACTAAGTCAAAAAATGCTTGAAATTGTTCCATCAGATACTGCATTTTTTTGGAAGAAAGCAGCTTGATCGGATCGGCGGGAATTTGGCCGGCGGTGAGTACGAACAAATTGTCTTGGTTGGGCGCTCGCACGATCGCGTCGTTGAGGCTGAGATCTGTGGAGATGGCATCGCCGAGCCCGCGCAGGTTCGGGATACCTAGCTTAGCGTGCAGTTGCGGGCAGCGCAAATCTGCATCGACTAACAATACTCGCTGTCCGACTGCTGCTGCTGTGGCGGCCAGGTGCAAAGCTACTGTAGATTTGCCGTCTCCGGCTGAGGCTGAGGCGACTAAGAGCGATCGCAGCGTCCTCCCTGCACTCAGCAAGTGAATGTTGGTGTAGAGCGATCGAAATGCTTCTACAAATGGATAGTCCAAGTCGCTAAAAATACTTTGTCCCCCCAGCATCGGAGCAGTCGGTATAACTTCGACAGGTTCTAGAAATTCCACTTGAGACTTCGACTTCGATCGAGCTGATGTAAGTTTTCTGGGTCGGGCGGTTGGTCGGCGCTTGACTTTTTTGGTAAACGGAATCACCCCGATCACCGGCAATTTGGTGGCCATTTTCACTGATTCTGGAGTGTGGAAAACAGTATTGAGCACCTCTACGAGCAAGCCGATTGCTATGCCCACCAGACTGCTTAAAATTACTGCCAGCGCTAACTGTTTTTTGGTTTGTTTGACGGTAGCTGCGATCGGTCTGCCGAATTTGTCTAGCGGAATTTCCGGCGGATTGATCAGCACCCAAGGTATTTGTTGCTGAGCCGCATCGATCCGCAAGGCTTCTCGTTTTGCCAAAAAGTCGGAAAAACTCTTCGTAACTACTTGCAGTTCCCGCTGTAAATTGTCGTATTGTCGGGTTGTCACTGAAAAATTTCTAATTTTTTGGTTGAGATTTTTTTGCAAAGCAGTCATTTCGCGATCGCGCGCTTCCAATTCTCGGATTTGGGTCTCCAAGTTTCCCATCACCACTTCTTTTGCTTGTTGAGTTGCAGTTAAAATCAGTTCTTCCCGACTTTTTCGCAGTGCGACAACTGGCAAACTATCTTCTCTGTACTGAGCTAATTTCATCGACAGATCCGAGTCTATCTTCTGGATTTGACCTAACAGTCCCGCGTAAGCTTGTCCTTGGGTCATCAGCAGACCCTGGGGGTTATTTTGCTTTAGTAATTTTTCATAGCTTTGGTAGAGGTTGCGCATCCCTTGTAGCTGTACTTGGATTCCAACTTGCTGGCCCCGAATGCTTTGAACTTGTTCTGACAAAGATTTTCCCTCTAGCTGGGGGTCAAACAAGTTGCTCTGCTGCCGCAGTCTTTGGACTTGCAGTTGCAGAACTTCCACTCTTTCTCGCAGCTTTGGCATCTCCATATCGATAAATTTAATGCCTTGATTGATGCCCGTCAGCCGCTGCTGCAAGCTGTACTCTAGATAAGCTTTAGAAACTTTATCCAAGACACCGTAAATTTTGTCTTTATCTGTATCTTTGTAGCGAACTTCTAAAATTTTTGTGCCTTGCTGTTTGCCATCTTTTGTGTAACTGAGGCGGCTGATCGACAGTTTTGACATCAGCTCGCTATAGGTCATGTTGGGATGCCAAGTTCGCAATTCCTTAACTACTGGCTCCATCATTTTGGGACTGCGCAAAATCCTAATTTGGGTTTCGTAGTCTACTAAGCTAATTCCTTCTATATTAATTTTTGCTAAGTCGGCAGCGACGGTATTGTCTAATTGTTTGGATAGCAAACCTTCAGCAGTGGCTGGTTCTACTAACAGGGAAAAGGAGCCTTCATACTCGAGGGTCATTTTTTTAGAAGTGATGACGATCGCTGTTCCGGCGAGGGCGCTCAAAGCAATGGTGGCTGCTGCCATCACCAGGATGCGGCGGCGCAGGACGCCTGCGAGCCAGGACAAGTCTAGCTTTTCTTCTTCTGTCTCCTCGACGAAGTTATCTCTGTACTTTTGAGTCGAGAATTCCGGCAGTTTGCCATTTGATTTGGATGTGAAGGGTTGGTAATCTTGTCTGTTATCCATATTGAGTCTGGGTATTTTTGATGTTGATATTTTTGATGTTGATATTTTTGAAGCTGCCGCGCCGCGACTGTCCAATCCTATTGTTTAGTTTATTCTAGCCTTTGCCAGGAATTATCCACTTCACCCGCAGAGTTCTTACCTGAACAAAGATCGGAGAATGCTTAGAAAATTTAACACTCCGGTAGCTGGCCCGACAGGCGCGACAATATTGTTGATGCGGTCTAGGAAGTTCACCAGACCGCTGCGGGATACGACAATCATGTCGTTGTTGCGAAGTTGAGGATTGACTTCTTCGTTAATTCCTTGAGTTAAATCGACTTCGATCGTGCGTTTAGTAGCTGTACCGTCCTGATTGAGGCGGACTAGCTCAACAGTCTTTCTTTTAGCTCTGGTATTGCCGTAGCCAAAAAATCCTCGGGAAATTAAAGCTTGATTCAAGGTGGCATTAGCTGGGAGCCTCAATGGATCGAGGGATGTTGTGACTTCTCCTACTACGAAAATGTTAATGCCGGGGGGAGCAAAGTTAGTGTTAGCCAGCACGCCAGCTTCTGCGGGGTTGACGATTGTGGCTTTGGGAACGAAGATCGTGTCTCCCTGCTGCAAGATGGTATCTTGGGTGGCGTCGCCGGACTCTAGGAACTGCCACAGGTTGACCGGGATAATTTGTTCGCCTCTTCTGGTGATGCGGCGCACTTGGATTTGCCGGATGTCGGCTTCGGAGGTGATGCCGCCGGCTAATTGAATGGCGCGGATGACGGTGGGGAAGCCTTCTCGACTGAGGTCGCTTGTGGTGTTGCCGCCGATGACGACGTAAGCCCCCGGGCGGGTGACTTGGCCGACGATCGAGATCGATCGAGGTTTTTCTGGCGGTGGCGAAAAGTTGGCGATCGCAAATTGCCGGGCTTCTGCTTGGTTGAAGTTGGCGACTGTGGGAATCACGATCGTGTCTCTGTCTTGCAAAATGATGTCTTGAGAGATGTCTCCTTCTTGCAAGAATTTCCACAGGTTGACGTTGAGCACTCGATCCGGGCCGTCTGCTTGCGGGCGGCGGACGCGGATGTTGCGGATATCGGCGACACCCGTGACACCTTCTGCAAGTCTGATCGCTTGAGTGACGGTGGGATACTGCACGCTGGGCGTCACCCCGGGGCCTGAAGTCAGGTTGATGATGAAGTTTCCGGGCCTGGTGACTTCTCCGATGACTCCGACGTTGAGGGGGCGGGCGGCGACGAGGCTGACTGTAACTACGGGGTCTTTGAGGATGCGCCGGTAGGCATTGCGGATGATGGTGGTGGCTTCTACTAAGCTGCGGCCGCGGACGGAAATCAGGCCGATCAGCGGCAGGTTGACTGAACCGTCGGAAAGGACTTCGTAGCCGCGGGTGAGGTCTGGTACTTCCAGGACTTCGATTTGGATGCGATCGCCACCGCCGAGTTTGTAGCTGTCGGTCGATCGTCCGATGCCCCCAGATGGTGCTGTGACTGCGCCGGGCCGCAATCGCACTTGCGCCGCCGCAGAAAGGGGAAATCCGGCGCCCATAACGTTTAAGGCGATCGCGCACCATGTCAAACTCAAGACAGGCGCGGTGATTTGTTTGCGAAAATCGGCGTTAACCACAGGCTATCTATTTTCTTTTGGGCTCCTTCATTAGTCTAATCTGTCACAATTCAAATGCCATCGCGATCGGCAGCACTACCCAAAAATCAACAACAATGGTGACTCACGGGAGTGAAGCCTCTAGATTTTCCTGACGCGACTGGGTACTCGCTGACTATCGTCGAATTTTCGCACCCTCGAACACTCGTCTGAATGGACACTACCCAGACTATTTAGGTGCAGCGCCTCCGGGCATTGCGGGCGATCGGCGACAACAGCCGATGTTTCTTGTTAAGTTGGTGGAATTAGCCCGCCACTCACTTAATTTTTATGTCAAAAAGGGTAAAAAATTATGGCCAGAATGATTCGGGAGCTAATTTTCGGCAATACTTACTTGCTGTATTTATTTGCCTGTGTGGCAGCGATCGTCACGATTTTAATTTTTCAGTTAGCTTCACAAAAAAAAATAGGTTTGCTCTGGGAAAAATGGTTTGCTGTTTGTTACGTATTCGTATCTCCCCACGTCAACCTACCTCCATTTAACTACCTACATTTTATCAATCTTGCTGAGCCTGGTGACAGTAATGTGGCAAAACTTCCCTGGGTTTTTTATCCCTGGGTAATTTTTGTTCTCTCCGGGAGATTTATTAGTTTTTTCAAAAATCAATTTGTCGAAGCCTTATCATTGTTAGTTTCAAAAAATCCAGGCTTTTCCCTGTATTGTTTGCTACCAATAACATCGACGCTGTGGTCGCTAGTTCCCGAGATCACCCTGAAAACCGGGATAGCATTTACAGGTTTTACGATTTTTAGTTTTTATGTGGGTGCGCGATATGAGTGGCCCGAATTGTCTGGGTTGCTACGGTGGGGCTATACCTCCCTCGCCATAGTTAGCGTTTTGCGGAACCCGAGTATAGGAGCTGAATTTGCCGGAATTACCGGCCACAAAAATGCTTTCGGCAGCCTCATGGTTATGAGTACAGCACTTTGGTACTTACACTATTCCCAAGGTGCTAAAACTCAGAAAGAACGCTGGATAGCTCTGGGATTCATGTTTTTTTCTTTTTACTTGGTGAGAGCTACTAGCTCCGGGGGGTCTCTCGTTAATAGTTTGATGCTGATAGTTGTCGTGTCGTCTTTAAGTTTTCTGAGTCGGCTAAAATTTCAATGGGCTTTTACTTGTATTGTCGGTTTTACTGTCTTGGGGATTATTACCAGCGTTTATATCATAGACAACTTAGAGGCGATCGTGGTCGGGGGACTGGGAAAAGATTTGACGCTGACGGGGCGAACGGAGTTTTGGCCGCAATTGATTGCAGCAGCCAATCAGCGCCCTTGGTTTGGCTATGGATTTGATGGTTTTTTTCAGCAAGACGAAATTGGCGAGCAAACTCCAGCTTATTTCATATATACTGCGAATGGATTTCAACCAAAAACTGCTCACAACGGTGCTATAGCAGTATTGCTATCTTTCGGTTATCCGGGACTTCTATTAATCTTATCTTCGCTGGTGACTAATCTTGTTTTGGCAGTGCGGCAACTGAGCCGCAGCCCGCTATCTGAATCGGGAATACCGATCGTTTACTTAGTGTTTATCATGTTAAATAACATTACTGAAGGTTCGATCGGTGATATCGGAGATGTTTGGCTTGCTTACGTGTTATTAACAGTCAGACTCTCGATCGATAGTAGCAAATCTCCATCCACTGGCAGCCGCATTTACGGAGGAGATTTGTCGCGGCCCCTGCATCCAGATTGAATCCCGGTTAACTTGCAGAAGTTAAAAATCGATAGAAGTATGATATACCATATGAATGAGTCTGGTTTTTGATTAATTCCCCAGCGCTCGAAAAGTATATTTATTTCTGATAAGGACTCAAAACTTTCTGATGCTAGATAAGCTAACTGCGCTAAGTCAAAAGCTCGGCGCCGGCATGGGTCTGTTAATTCGCAATCTGGTTTGGCTGCTGACTGACCAAATTTTGCAGATCGGTCTGAGTCTGTTTGTCGGAGTGTGGGTGGCTCGCTATCTGGGGCCGACACAATTTGGCTTGCTCAATTACGCTCTTGCCCTGGTGTCTCTGTTTGCTTCGGCGACGGCGATCGGATTGGGTACCCTGGTAGTGCGGGATATTGCCCGCGATCCCGAATGCAAGGAAGAGGCTCTGGGGACTGCTTTTGCCCTACAACTGGCAGGGGGAATCGTTACTTTACTGCTGGCGGTGACAGCGACGGCGCTCCTGAATCCCGACGACAGTTTAACTCTCACGTTGGTGGGGATCGTTGCCGCCGGAACCATGTTTCAATCCTTTGAAACCATCAACTTTTGGTTTCAGTCCCAAGTTCAATCTAAGTATACCGCTGTTGCTAAAAACTCCGTATCTTTACTGATTGCAGGCATCCGCATCGCATTGATTGAAGTCCGAGCACCGCTGATTGCTTTTGCTTGGACGAGTTTGGCAGAGGTGGCTTTGGGGGGATTGGCGATCGCCCTTGTCTATCAAAGCAAAGGAAATGATTTCAAGTTGTGGCGAGTCAGTTGGCAGCGAGGCAAACAACTGCTTCAGGAAAGCTGGCCGCTGGTGCTATCTAGCTTGGCGGTTTTCATTTATTCCAAAATCGATCTGATTATGCTCGGTTCTTTAGATAAAACAGAATTGGGATATTACGCAGTTGCAGTTAAACTGTCGGAAGTTAGCGATTTCTTGCCGCTGATTGTCGCGTCTTCTATTTTCCCCCAACTCGCACAGTTAAGACAAAAAAATTATCCTGAATACCTAAAAAAGTTTCAGATTTATGCGGATGCCATGTTATTTTTGTGGTTGGGAGTGGCGGTGCCAATTTGTCTGCTGGCTCCTTTCATAGTCCAGACTCTTTACGGCGAGCAATATGCAGCTTCGGGCGGTATGCTTTCAATCTACGTATGGACTCAATTTGGCAGCAACTTCGGGATAGCTAGAAATACCTATTTTGCTCTCGAAGGTCAACTGCGATACAATCTTTACTTGACTGTAGCAGGCGCAATTTTTAATATAGTATTGAACGCTCTACTAATTCCTCAATATGGAGCTTTGGGAGCAATAGCGGCAACTTTAATAACTTATTTTTATGTAACTATTTTAGTGAACTTTTACATTAAAGAATTAAAACCGTTCGCAAATATAATTATGGGTTCGTTAAATTTATACAAAGCAGCTTCTCGGCTGCTCGGAGCGATCGGGTGATTCAAATTAAACCAAACCTGCCGTACATATTGCATTCTCCCGATGCTGACCCGTGCTACTCAAACCATCGAAAAAATCTCGCCCAGAACAGCTAGAACTTTTTCAGTGAATTTTCAATTACTACCAAAGGTTATGATACTATCGTAACAATCCGGGTTGTTAATTGATTATCGAACGCTCAAAGAAGATATTTATTTATTATAAGGACTCAAAACTTTCTGATGTTAGATAAGCTAACTGCGGCAAGTCAAAAACTCGGGCCAGGTATGCGTCAGGTACTCGTGAATCTGGCGTGGCTGTTCACTGACCAAATTTTGCAGATGGGTCTGGGTTTGGTGGTAGGGCTGTGGGTAGCTCGCTATTTGGGGCCTGCTCAATTTGGCTTGCTCAACTACGCTCTTGCCTTTGTGTCAGTCTTTAGTTCGGTGGCAACAATGGGGTTGGGCAGCATCGTCATCCGCGATATCGCCCGCAATCCTGAATGCAAAAACGAAACGCTGGGGACTGCCTTCGGGATGCAATTTACTGGCGGCTGCATCACTCTGTTGCTAACTGTCACGATGATTTCGATATTCAAGCCTGACGAGGGCCTGACTCGCTGGTTGGTGGGTATCATCGCCGCCGGAACTATCTTTCAGGCTTTTGAGGCGATCAATTTTTGGTTCCAGTCCCAAGTTCAGTCAAAATATACAGTGTTGGCGAAGAATTCGGTATCTTTTTTCGTTGCCGCTCTCAGAATAGGATTGGTGACAATTAAAGCCCCCCTGCTTGCCTTCGCCTGCATTCGATTGGCAGAGGTGGCAATGGTAGGAATGGCTTATGTATATTTTTATCAGCTTACGGGAAATAAGATTAAGGATTTGCGATTCAGTTGGGCCCGGGGAAAGGAACTGCTGCGGGAGAGTTGGCCGATAATGCTGTCAGGATTGGCAGTTTTTTTGTACTCGAAAACAGATCAGCTCATGCTGGGTGCAATGGATAAAAATGTTGAACTGGGATATTATGCGGCGGCTGTTAAAATCTCGGAAGTCTGCGATTTCTTGCCGATGATAATATCGGGCTCTATTTTTCCCAAATTAGCAAATTTGAGGGAGAGAAATTATCAAGAATACCTAGATAAATTTCAAATTTACTGCGATACGATGATGCTTTTATGGTTGGGAGTAGCCATCCCGATTTCATTACTTTCTCCGTGGATAGTACACCTGCTTTACGGTGACAAGTATGCTAACTCAGCAGCGGTACTGGCTATCTACGTTTGGGCGCAATTTGGGAGTAACTTTGGAGTTGCGCGCAACACCTATTTTACCATCGAGGGTCAGTTGCGCTACAGTCTTTACTTGACTGTAATCGGCTCGTTTTTAAATGTGGGTTTAAACTGGTGGCTGATTCCTAAATATGGAGCTTTTGGTGCAACTGCGGCTACTCTGATTACTTATTTTTACGTGATTATTTTAGTCAATTTCCTGATTAAGGAATTGCGCCCGTTTGGTAAATTAATTTGGCGCTCGCTTAACTTGTACAAGGCAGCTTCTCGGTTGATAGGATTAGTAAAATGATTGAAATTAAACCCCAGATTCAGCATAAATCTAATTGCCCCATCTCTGGGAAGGCTCTACAGCCTGCAAAAATTTTGTGGCAGGGTATGCACGTTTGTGTTGAATCTAAGTCGAACGGCTCCGGTAGTGAAATAATCGATGTATTGAGAGTCGGGCATAGCTACAACCACTCGCTGCAACTCGATCTAAAAAAAGCAGAGGTTTTTTCGGGCAACAGTTACGCTGGGGAATGGTTGGGAAAACCGTTATTAAATTCACTTCAAAATCCTCGGAGCGAGAAACTTGCAATCACAAAAGAAATTTTTAAGCCGTGCAAGCGGGTGATTATTTTAAACTGTATCGACTTTCTTTACGGTCACTCGCTGTTAAAGTTACTCAACGCCCAAAGACATTTGGAGTGCAACCCTGACTGCGGGTTAGTGGTAATAGTGCCTAAGTTCTTGAGGTGGATGGTTCCCGATGGAGTCGCTGAAATCTGGACAGTAGGGATTTCTTTGAAAAATGGCCGCGATTACTATCCTAGCTTCGCTGAGTTTGTAGAGGAAGAAACGAAACGCTTCGAGCAAATTTATGTGAGCGAAGCCTATTCTCATCCGAGTCAGTTCGACATCACTAGGTTTACGAGAGTTCCCAAGCACAACTTTGAGGAAGAAGAAATAAAAATTACCTTTATTTGGCGGGAAGACCGCCTTCTGATCGACAGTTTGCTGTTCCGGGTTCTGAGAAAGCTGAATTTGCTGTCAGCGGGGCTGGTGGTGCAAAATTGGCAGGTGCGGAGGTTGTTTGAGGGAATTAGATCGCGCGTACCCTCCGCAAAATTTGCAGTGGCAGGTTTAGGTACAAAGACTCAGTTCCCCGAATGGATTGAAGATTGTAGGGTTGAGATGTTTAATGAAAAAATCGAGCAGGAAATCTGCCAAATCTATGCTGATAGCCGTTTAGTAATCGGACTGCACGGCTCTAATATGCTGCTGCCTTCGGGTCATGCTGGCATGACAATGGATTTAATCGATGAGCGGTGGGGCAATTTTGCACAAGACATTATCTATCAAGAGAGCAACCCGAAAATGGCTGCTTTTCGCTACAGATTTTTGCCCTATCAGACAAACACTGATACACTGGCATTCATAGCGGCTGTAATGGTTCTGACCCTGGATGAGTTTAAATCCCACATGACTGCTGATGTTGTTAATTGAAATGGTGGAGGATAGCAGGAAAAGATGACGAACTCTAAAGCCATAGTAACGCTGACAATTGGCAAAAGATATTTGGAAACTTGGAAAAATTTGTGCCAAGCAAACTGGCAAAAGTATGCTGACAGACACGGCTATGATGTTATTTGTATTTCAAAACCTTTAGATGATTCGGAACGGGCGCAAAACCGATCGCCCTGCTGGCAAAAGTGCCTGATCCTGGGCGAGGAATCCGTCCAGAAGTACGATCGCGTAGTTTGGGTAGATGCAGACGTTTTGATCAACTGGGCCAACGCTCCGTGTATTGTCGAAGGGGTGGCAGTGGATCGAGTCGGTGCGGCGGCAGAATGGGCAACACCGAACGAACAGCTATCTGCGGAAGCTAGAGACAGATTGTTTGAAACTTGGGGAATTACCGACGAAACAAACGAGCGGGAGACTTATGTTAAATACGGTATTTCGCCGGAATTCGATCGCATTGTCCAAGATGGTATTATGGTACTGTCGCCTTCTCACCACCGCTCGATTTTAGAAAAAGTTTACCATGAATGCGAAGAAACAGGATTCGGTGAAATGCCTTGGCTTTCTTACGAACTGTTAAAAGCCGATCGCGTGCAATGGATCGATCCGCGCTTCAGCACTGTCTGGAACGTACACAAAGCCTTGTATTACCCATTTTTGCTGCCAAAACCGCAAACAGAAGCAAGTTTGTTCGATCGCGCTAAAAGCAAACTTTTAGCGAAAGGGGTGCCGCCGCGGTTGGTTGACAAACGGGCTAGCGAGTGCGCGACGACGGCTTTGATCAATACTTTTTTTCTGCACTTTGCGGGTACTGCGGGTGAAATGAGACTGGTAGATTTAGAATCTACTTCTTGGCGCGATTTGCGATCGGCTTAACATTTTTATAGTCAATGTTGGAAGTACCGTAAATACTCGGAAATGTTTTTGTACGAAACTAACTTTGCATACAATCATCAAAATAGTAGAGTAGGTAAATGCCCGATTGGCAATTGAAAACCCCCGTTGCTTTTATTATTTTTAAACGCCCGGTCGAAACCGAAAGGGTGTTTGCCGAAATTCGTAAAGTCAAGCCGCCGAAACTTTTAGTAGTTGCTGACGGGCCCCGTGCAGATAGACCAGGAGAAGACCGAGATTGCGAGCTGGCTCGTGCGATTATTGAGCGAGTAGACTGGGACTGCGAAGTGTTGAAAAATTACGCTGACGTAAATCTCGGCTGCCGGCGGCGGGTTTCTAGCGGTATAGATTGGGTGTTCGAGCAGGTGGAAGAGGCGATTATTATTGAGGATGATTGTTTGCCTCATCCGACGTTTTTCCGTTTTGCTGAAGAATTGCTCGCTCGCTACCGAGACGATCGGCGGATCATGTCAATCTCCGGTCAAAACGTGCAGTTCGGGCGCAAAAGAACTGACTACAGCTATTACTTTTCTCGCTACAATCACTGTTGGAGTTGGGCGAGTTGGAGGCGAGCTTGGCAGCACTACGATTTGGACATGAAGCTGTGGCCGGAAATTCGCGACGGTAATTTTTTGGTGGACGTACTGGGAGATCCGCAAGCTGTAAAAGTTTGGACAAATACTTTTCAGCTTTGTTATGAGGGGAAAATAGATACTTGGGATTTCCAGTGGGCATTTGCTAGCTTTATTCAAAACGGTATGAATATTCTGTCTAATGTCAATTTGGCTTCTAATATCGGACACGGTTCGGGAGGAACTCACACGGCGGATGTTAGCAGTCCTTACAATAATATGGCGGCCGAGGCGATCGCATTTCCGATGAAACACCCGCCTTTTACAATCCGGGACGCGCAAGCAGATAATTTTACTCAAAATACTTTGTACGATTACGATCCGCCGCTGCTCAAGAAGGTGCAAAAAAAAGTCCACAGACTGTTAAAAAAAACCAATTTAAATCAGAGATAAATTTAGATGGCAGGGGAGATGAAGGTTTTACTTCTCAATAGTTCTGATACTGAAGGCGGTGCAGCCCGCGCTGCTTACAGACTGCACCAAGGTTTGCAGGGGATTGGCGTGTCTTCGCAAATACTGGTGAAAAATCAGAAAAGCGGCGGCGCGAATGTCATCTCGTCAGAGCAGGGGATTGCCACCAAGTTCGATCGGATTCTTTCAACTATCTCAAATTCGCCATTGCGGCTTTACCCGAAAAGAATTCCTGCGATTTTTTCTGCTCAATGGCTGCCCGATTCCCTGGCTGGGAAAGTTGCCCAACTCGAACCTGATATTATTAATTTGCACTGGGTTTGCGACGGTTATATGCAGGTAGAAACAGTTCCGAAGTTCGATCGGCCCCTAGTTTGGACGCTGCACGATATGTGGCCTTTTACGGGTGGGTGTCACTATAGCGAAGAGTGCGATCGCTATACTGAATCTTGCGGTAGCTGTCCGCAACTGCACAGCAGCCAAGACGCGGATTTGTCGCGGTGGGTGTGGCGGCGGAAAGCGAAAGCTTGGAAAAATCTTAATTTAACTTTGGTGAGTCCTAGTGCTTGGTTGGCTAAATGTGCTAGTTCTAGTTCTTTGTGCCAAGATTATCGAGTTGAAGTGATTCCTAACGGCATCGATACTCAAAAGTATAAACCGATAAACCGGGAATGGGCGCGAGAAATCCTGAATTTACCTCAAGATAAACAAATTGTACTTTTTGGTGGTGCTAGCGGTACGGGCGATCGCTGGAAAGGATTTAACTTGCTGGTGCCGGCGTTGCAAAGCCTCAGTAAATCGGGTTGGAACGATCGCATAGAGTTGCTAGTTTTTGGCTCTTCTCAACCAGAAAATCCGATCGAACTTGGTTTTAAGGCACATTACTTAGGTAAATTCGCTGATGACATTTCCTTAGCCTTAGTTTATGCAGCAGCAGATGTTTTTGTCGCTCCTTCTGTTTACGATAATTTGCCGAATACGGTGATGGAAGCGGCAGCCTGCGGCATTCCCAGCGTCGGATTCAATATCGGGGGAATGCCGGATCTGATCGAGCACTGCTCCAATGGCTATTTAGCTAAACCTTATGAAACAGAAGATTTAGCTACAGGTATTGCATGGGTACTGGAAAATCGCGATCGACACCAACAACTCTGCACCAGGGCGCGCCAGAAAGTCGAACAAGAATTTACCTCCGAGATCCAAGCTCGCCGCTACTTGTCGGTGTTTTCCGAACTCGCCAGCGCCGCCAACAGTGCAGCCAATTAAACCAACTGTTTCCGCTGCTCTGCTGTCGCAAAAAAATTAGACTTTCTAAATTGTCCGTTTTCTTTAACAAACACCATGTCTACTTGAGCCAAAGCTCCATCGAGAGGGCGGATGTAACCGCCAAAAATATCGTAGGTGACAAATCCCCGCTCTTTCATGTAACTGACAACATCGTATAATTGCGGGCCTCCAACAAAGAATTGAAACAGGGATACTTCCAGTATGACTACTTCAGTATCCTCAAGCACTTTGCGACAGCCGTCTAAAACATTCAACTCGGCGCCTTGCACGTCAACCTTCAATAAATAAGGCGCTTTTAAGTTTTTTTCGCGGCAGACATCATCGAGGACAACCAGGGGAATTTCTCGGGGCACACCGTCGGCCAGACTGCCTTCTGACTCGTTGAGAGTAGAAGAACCGTAAAGTTGAGGGTGAACGTTAATCGTAATATTTCCGGCTTGAGCGCCGGCGCCAGCCATGATATACTGAGCTTTGTATTTTTGACAAATTTCTTTTAAATTTTTCTCGTATTCGATCAAGGGCTCTACCAGCAAGAAGTTGGTTGCGGGAAATTTCTCGTACAATTCACAAGTTCCGTAGGCAACGCCGACATCTATAACGGTTTCTGGTTGAAAACCCAACTTGATGAACTGATCGAGCACACCGTACATAGATGTTCTCATGCCTTTTCGCGGGACATCGAATCCCAAAGGCTTAAGTATTTTGTACGCTAGGTTTTTTAGGAATTGCCTCATAATTTTTTCCCGAGTACAATATTGAATGAAACTATTATAGATTCATGAAACCACACAGCACTATAGCAACAATCATAACTTGCCACAACCGCAAGCAAAAGACCTTAGCTAGTCTCGCGGCGCTATTCAATCAAGTGCTGCAAGCAGATGTATTGCTGGTGGTGTATTTAGTGGACGATGCCAGCACTGACGGTACTCCTGAAGCGGTGCGGGAGACTTATCCGCAGGTTAAGTTGCTAGGTGGAGATGGGAATTTGTTTTGGAATGGGGGGATGCGGCAAGGATTTGCGGCAGCGATGAAGCAGGATTATGACTACTATCTCTGGCTCAACGATGATACTGTACTGGAACCGTCGGCTTTGAATACTATGCTGGCTACTTCTGGCAGCTTGGCCGAGCAAGGTAATACGCGAGCGATTGCGGTGGGTTCTACTCGCGATGCAGCAACTGGGGCGCTGACTTATGGAGGCTGGCTGCGGACTAGCTGGTGGCATCCTTTGCATTTTCGCTTGCTGGAACCGATCGCAGAAGCTCAGCAGTGCAGTACGATGAACGGTAACTGTGTTTTGATGCCGCGAGAGGTGGTTAAAGTAGTGGGAAACCTAGACCCCGCATTTATTCACAGCATGGGCGATATTGACTACGGTTTGCGATCGGTGCAACAAAATTGTACAGTTTGGGTGGTTCCCGGATATGTGGGAACCTGCTCGACTAACCCGCCCGAGGGTAACTGCTGGGAAGACCCGAACATGAGTTTGCTCGATCGATTTAAAAAGGTACTGCAACCGAAAGGTTATGGGCCAAAAGAGTCGAAAGTGCTCGTACAGCGCCACACGAATATATTGTGGCCGATATATTGGCTGTTACCGTATGTGAGGTTGATTTTGACCTCAATCCGCCGAGGCCCTGTAGGGTATCGCGGCTAATATTATTTTTGCCAGCACAGGCAATGGGGAAGATTTTTGGCGATACCGCCGGCTTCCTTGTCGTCGCTATAACTAAAAGGTGAACCGCATGGATGAACTTCGCATTGCTTGGCTTGTCCCGGAAGTGGAACTGGGAGCTTACTGGCAGCCTGTTTTGAGAGAATTTACGAAATTTTTTAAGCATACTGTATTTTATACCGGTCGCGTTTGGCCGGGGTTCGATCCGGCGCTGCCGGGAGCTTCGGCTATTCAGTTGGTGGGAAAGACTAAGTTTATTGAAACGGAAAAGATAGAAACAGGTTACGATCGCGGTTTTATCGCTGTTTCGCCTAGCATTATCGGTCATTTGCTAAAATTTAGACCTCATGTTGTGTTTCCCCAAGCTTTTTCTTTGTGGACTGTCTTGGTAATTATGTTTAAACCGCTTTGTCAGTGGCGGGTTGCGATTATTTATGACGGGAGTTCGCCGAATACTGATTTTCGAGATTCGAGTTTTAGGACGGTGGTAAGGCGGATTTTAGCTCGGTTTGCTGATGCTTTTGTTTCTAACAGTGAAGCTGGAAAGAGGTATTTGGTTGAGGTGCTGAATGTACCGGAAAATAAGGTTTTTACGAGGACTTATTTGGTGCCGGATGCGGCGGCGCTGCTGAAACAGGCGGCAACTCAAGATTTACCGAGTTTGGATTTAAAAAAGCCGGTTTTTTTGTATGTGGGACGGATTACGGCTCGCAAGGGAATTAAGACGCTTTTGGAGGCTTGCGCTGTTCTGGAAAAGCAGGGATATTCTGATTATAGTTTATTGATTGTGGGTAAGGGCGATCGCCAGGAGGAATTACAAGCTTTTGTGGCAGAGGCAGGTTTTGCCGATCGGGTAAACTGGGTGGGATGGGTGGACTACGGCAATCTGGGAGCTTATTTTCAGCTTGCTGATATTTTTGTGTTTCCTACTTTTGAGGATGTTTGGGGTATGGTTGTACCGGAGGCTATGGTGTTTGGGAAACCGATATTGTGTTCTAACGGTGCGGCTTCTTGCGAGTTAGTTGTGTCTGGGGAAAACGGTTATATTTTCGATCCTAGCAATGCTAGAGAGTTGGCGGATAAAATGCAAGTTTTTCTGGATAATCCTGATTTAATTGAGTCGATGGGAGAGCGTTCGCGAGAGCTGATTTCTAAAAAAAATCCGGAGACGGCTGCTAAGGCTTATGTTGAAGTTACTGATTTTTTGATGGGGAAGAGGTGAAGTTCGGCAACGGATTGTGTAGCGGATGTAACGGATTTCATTCAGTTGACAGTTGACCGCTCGACAGTTGACAGCACTTGACCTAAAAGTCCGAGGATTGGAGTAATAAATAGTTTTATTTTAATTTCTCGCCTTTAAGGGTGGAGGCTTTAAACCAATTGTTTCTGGTAACGGATTTAAATTACCAATTACCAATTAGCAATTCCCAATTACCGATTCCCAATTACCAATGCCCGATGCCCTGCGCGGGCCAATGCCCTGCGCGGGCCAATGCCCAATGCCCAATTACCGATTAGCAATGAAAGTTTTATTATCTGCCTTTGCTTGCGAACCTAATCTCGGCTCTGAAGAGGGTGTGGGATGGAATACTGTTATCCAATCTGCTAAACATCACGAAAGTTGGGTATTTACACGGACGTTTTGTCGATCGTACATTGAAGCAGAATTAGAGCGCAATCCTGTGCCAAACCTGCATTTTGTTTATTTCGATCCGTTTGGGTGGAGCGAAGATTGGAAGGGGAAACAGGGATTGCTGCAACTTCACTATTATTTGTGGCAAATCTGGGCTTATTTTATTGCTCGAAAGCTCGATCGCGAAATTGGTTTTGACATAGTACATCACGTAACTTATGTCAAGCATTGGTCTCCAAGTTTCCTAGCATTATTACCACATCCTTTTATTTGGGGGCCTGTGGGGGGTGCAGAAGCAGCACCAAAGCCTTTTTGGCAAGATTTTAGCCGCCGGGGCAAAATTTACGAAACGCTGCGAGCATTGGCTCAAAGCGTAGGAGAACGCGATCCGTTTGTGGGGCTGACGGCGCGCCGCAGTGCCGTGGCGCTGGCAACTACGGAAGAAACCGCAGCCAGACTGCGATTTCTCAAAGCAAAAAACGTGAAAATTTTCTCGCAAGTCGGTTTGTCGCAGCAGGAGATTCAGGAATTAGAGAAATTTCCAACTCCGCCGGAACAGCCTGTTAGATTTATTAGCGTCGGTCGTCTCTTACATTGGAAAGGGGTGCACTTGGGACTCCGTGCATTTGCGGAGGCTTCGGTAGAACAATCGGAATACTGGATTGTGGGAGATGGCCCGGAAAGGCAGCGTTTAGAAGCTTTGGCGATAGAATTGGGACTGGGAAATCAAGTATTTTTTTGGGGGTCTTTACCGCGCACGGAAACTCTTTCTAAAATGGGGGAGTCTCATGTTCTCCTGCACCCGAGTTTGCATGACTCGGGCGGTTTTGTCTGCACGGAAATGATGGGGGTTGGGCGTCCGACGATTTGTTTGGATTTGGGGGGCCCGGCTACTCAAGTGACTGCTGAAACTGGGATTAAAGTGGTTGCTACTGACCCAGTGAGCGCTGTGCAAGGTCTCGCAGAAGCTATAGTGTGTTTAGCTAAGGATGGTGAATTGCGAGATCGCTTGGGTGCAGCAGGTCAAAAGCGCGTCAGGGAAATCTATGATTGGAATATAAAAGGTCAATTCTTTGCTCAATTGTGCGAAGATGTATGCAAGGGAAAATCAGAATAACTTCTGATTTGTTCGATCGCACAAAACAAAGAAAACCATATTTTTTCAGGCGGTGAAACGTGAGCGTTGCAATCATTACTGGCTCGGCAGGATTAATTGGCTCGGAGGCGTGTAAGTTCTTTGCCAAACAAGGCTTAGACATAGTTGGCATCGACAACAATATGCGCCAGTTCTTTTTTGGTGCCGATGGTTCTACGAACTGGAACCGCCAACAGCTCGAAAAATCTTTGGGAACCAAGTATTATCACTTAGATGTGGACATTCGCGACTATGAAGCGATTACCAATATCTTTCAGCGGTACGGAGATTCGATCGAGTTAGTAATTCACACAGCAGCCCAACCGAGCCACGATTGGGCTGCCCGCGCTCCTAAAATAGATTTTACCGTCAACGCCAACGGGACTCTCAATCTTTTAGAAGTAACTCGCTTGTACTGTCCCAAAGCAGTTTTCATTTTCACTTCTACTAATAAAGTATACGGCGATACGCCCAACAAATTGCCTTTAGTTGAATTAGAACACAGGTGGGAAATTGAATCTGGTCATACTTACGAAAGCGGCATTCGGGAAGATATGTCTATCGACCAGTGCCTGCACAGTTTGTTTGGGGCTTCTAAGGTAGCCGCTGATATTTTAGTTCAAGAATACGGTCGATATTTTAATATGAACACCGCTTGTTTTCGCGGCGGCTGCCTGACCGGGCCCAATCACTCGGGAGCTCAATTGCACGGCTTTCTCGCTTACTTGATGAAGTGCGCCGTGACGGGAACTCCCTATACCGTGTTTGGCTACAAAGGCAAGCAAGTCCGCGATAACATTCACAGCGCTGATTTAATTGCGGCATTTTATGAATTTTATAAAGCTCCCAGAAGTGCCCAAGTTTATAATACAGGAGGAGGCAGGTACAGCAATTGTTCGATGTTAGAAGCAATTCAGATGTGCGAGGCAATTGCCGAACGCAAATTTAATTGGACTTATGCTGAAGGGAATCGCATGGGCGATCACATTTGGTGGATTAGCGACAATTCAAAATTCGCCAGTCACTATCCTGACTGGAAAATGCAATATAACGTTAAACAAATCCTACAGGAGATTTATGATTGTAACCGCGAGCGTTGGCTCAAAGAGGGCTCGCAGGAGTGAGCGGGGATTAAAAACAATTTGTTGGCAATTTTGGTAAACGATTGAATACAACGTTAAACAAATCCTACAGGAGATTTATGATTGTAACTGCGAGCGTTGGCTTAAAGAGGTCTTCCATGATTGATAAAGGGAAAAAGAATGTACTGGGTATATTAGTAAATGCCGTTAATTATGAAGCGGCTGTTAGCAAAATTATTGCGGCAGCCACCGCCGGAAAACCAATGTCAGTTTCGGCTCTAGCGGTTCACGGGGTAATGACTGGGGTGCTTGACAGCACTCACCGCTATCGGATCAATCACATTGACTTAGTATTGCCAGATGGACAGCCGGTAAGATGGGCGTTAAATTTGCTTTACAATACGGAATTGCCCGATCGAGTTTGCGGGCCGAATGCGATGTTACAAATCTGCGAACGCGCCGCCGAAACAGGATTATCTGTCTATTTGTACGGCTCTCAAGCTTCTGTACTGGAGGCTTTATCTCGCAATCTCTGCGAGCGTTTTCCCAAGTTAATTATTGCGGGAACTCAGCCTTCTAAATTTAGGCACGTTTCACCGCAAGAGAAGCAAGAAATTGCCCAGGAAATTCGCAACAGCGGTGCAGCAATTACTTTTGTCGGTTTGGGGTGTCCGCGACAAGAAGTTTGGGCTTACGAATACCGGAACGAGTTATCAATGCCGCTGATTGCTGTAGGTGCAGCTTACGATTTTCATGCGGGTAATTTGGCTAAATCTCCTGAGTTTTTATCTAAGATAGGTTTGGAATGGCTGTTTCGGATGGTTAAGGAACCCCGGCGCCTGTGGCAGCGGTATGTTTTGTTGAATCCGCTTTATATCTGGCTGTTTTTGCTGCAAGCTTTCAAAATCAAAGATTTCGACCCTAAAGACGCCACGCCACCCGTGGAAGAAGTATTGTATGGTTAAAATTTCTTTCTGCTGTTGTGAATTGTCAGTTTCACAAATAAAAAGCCAAAAGCCAAAAGTAGAAATAATAATTAATTATTTTGACTTTCGACTTTAAATTTGTGACGATTTAAATCGAGAATTTATGGGTTGTTTTCTGTAAGTTATGTTTTGCTTGCTTTGTAACTTACTGTCTACGTTACTGAGGAAGTGTCAGCCGTCCTTGTTGGATCATTTGGAGAACTTGAGTTCGACAGCCTGCGCAGTCGCAGCCTAGAGTTATGGTGGCGAGGTTTCCTATTTTGTCCGAGTTGATTTCTGGTAGTGAGGATTGGCTTTCGTCTTGATTTGTTGCTGGATTGACTGCGATTTCGCCATTGGGTTCAATGGTTGGATTTGGGGAAATTCGGGTGCTAGCATTGGCGGGATTTACCGCTAAGAGCATTAAGGCTACAGAACCGGAGCAGCCTAACAAAGTTAGTAGGTTTTTGTTCACGATAACTTTCCTGTAGAAGAGCGGGATTTTAGTTTAACAGATCGATCGATAGATTTGAGGATCTCGCCTAAAATGTCACTTTGTACTTGAGATTGCTGGTTTGGATTGCCACAAGTTTGGGAATAAGTCTAGTCTAAATTCAGGCTTTGGTATATTTGTGAGAAAATTAACAAGATTGGAGCCGATCGACCGTGCGGCTGTATCATTGATGCTATTGCTGAGTGTGGCGATCGGGTTTTTGCTGCTGGGGGGCGATCGCTCTTTACCGAAAGTGCGCGATTTTAGCTGGCAAAACAAAGAGGTACGGGCTAGAGATACGGCTTTTATCCTGACTTTCAGCCGCCCGATGGATCGTGCAAGCGTAGAAGCAAATCTGCACGTCGAGCCAGCTCTGCCGGGAAAAATTAGTTGGTCGGGGCGGCGGATGGTATATACTTTGATCGCGCCTCCTCAGTACGATCGCACTTATAAAATTGCATTGCAAAAAGCACGGGAGAAAAGAGGTTCTGACAAACAAGGAAATGCGATCGCACCGTTTGCCAGTCAATTTAACACGCCCGATCGCGCTTTTGTTTACACGGGCACAGAAGCCGCAGAAAAAGGGCGGTTAATACTCTACAATCTCACCCGCAAACAAAAAATTATTCTAAGTCCTGAGAATTTAGTTGTTAAAGATTATACAGCGGATTCCAGGTTTATGCAGTACAGTAGCAGCAGTTTGTAAACCAGTTTTTAAAGTGCTTAATATTAACTAAATCAAGCGCAGTAGCTAGTAAAACGTCAACCATCTTGGTAGTAGTGGGCGAAAACTTACGTA
>JANYGO010000266.1 GCA_025362325.1 Cyanobacteriota bacterium
GATGCTCATGGTCTTTTAATACTTGTTGCAGAGTTTCCTTTGTCTCGGAACTGAGAAAGTTTTTAGCAGGCATTCACTTTTTCTGAATATCATTATGTTATATTATACCAATATGCGTTTTAAATGCACAACAGCTTATGAGAAAACTGCAATTATTATATCCGACTTTATCTGCCTCAATCCGTCTTTTTCCGACTTGTACCCCAAAGGTTAGAAAGATCCGTCTTTTTCCGCTTTTCAGCTTTGGGACGATCGCTATAGTATGTGGAAGAGTGATAAACATGAGCTTGACATCAAGCGGTAGCTGTAAGCGAAGGACTATTCGAGAGAATTCTCAAAATGCTGACGGAGATCGGTTCTAAGAGAAAAGCTGTAGATCGCACTCAATACACTAGAAAAGCTCAAGGAACTAAGTGTTATGGCTAGACTGAAACTTCTGCATGTGGCGACTTCCCTTTCTGCTGTCGTAATTCCGTTTTTGCCTTTAGGTTACAGCGGTGCGATCGCCCAAGAGCATCCGGGCTGTTTCTGGACAGATCCCAAAACAGGCAACCATATATCCCTTGAGCCAGTATGTGAGAGAGGACGAATAGACGAGGCTATAAAGACAATAGAACGAAATCAGAACCCCTTGATTGCTAACTTAAGAGTATCCTCAGACTTAACAAAAGGATTGGAAAATTGGGCTAACATTAAAGGTGTAATCACGAACCGCAGCAGTAGGCCCATCAAGATTGGTATCCCAAAGCTTCAGATCAGTACAGGCAATAAAATTCTCTACACACGCCCGGTAATAATTAATAAAACGTTATAACCTGGTCAATCAGTTGAGATTAAAGAATCTATTCTGAAAAGCTCATTAGGAGTAAGTTTCATGAGTGGACTGGAAGTTAAAATTGAAAATTGGGACTCTAGCGACTAAGGGCAGCTCAAATTTAGCCTCTTTATTTGATAACTCGCCCAAAAGGAAAGAGGCAAAAGCTTAAAAATGCAAGTAATACATTTGCATACACCAATCATTTTTAATTAATAATGAATTTTCTATACCAAGCTATCACCATTGCATCAATTCCACTCACAATAGGTATAATCCCTAAAGCTGCTTCTAGCCATGCTCCCTTAGTTATCATGTCTCAAGCGAGTTCCACAGATTTTTATAGAAGAGGTGACGATTTTCTTGAGAACAAAGACTATAAAGGAGCAATTGAAGCCTACACCCAAGCGATCAAACTCAATCCTAATTTTGCTGAAGCCTATCAAAGCCGATGTTTAGCACGACTTCTGATCGGGGACTATGTTGCTGCACTTGTAGACTGCAATAATGCCATCCGCATTCGACCGAATTATGCTGATGCTTACCGCATTCGGGGTACTGTTCGTCTTAACTTAAAAGATATTAAAGCAACAGTAACCGACTGGCAAACAGCAGCGAACCTGTATAATGCTCAAGGAGATAGAGAAAACTTTGAATACATGATGAATCGCCTCAAAAACGTTCAGCAAGAACTTCAGCGGATACAGCAGCGATAACATTATGCTCTGCTATTTAGCAGAAAGTATTAACGTTCAACTCGGCGAATATGCAGTGCAAAATCTGCTCCCGTTAGCAAGTATTCTGGATGCTGAGCCGCATCATATTAATGGTTTGCTCAACGAGTTGCGAATTCGGTCTTTACCGAGCGATTTGTCTCCCGTCACCGCAGCTAATTCGGAAATTAAATCCCCTGCAAATTCTAGCGGGGATAAAAAGGGCGATAGTTCAATTTACTGGGGCGCATTTTGAGCGAAAATAATCAGCATTATCGGCTCAGGAAGGTGCGCACTGCGCACCCTACCAGCCTCTATTCTTCAGTCCGCGGAGGCGGACTTCGCTTGTGTAGACGCGGTTTCAACCGCCGAATCTAAACAGATTGAGTTACATGATGGCGGCTAGTCAACTTATCCAATTGATTCACCAACAAACTCAGGAACAATCCCACATCGGTAACAACTCCAGTAGATTCGATCGACCCCCGATCGCTCAATTTCGTCACCACAGCCGGATTAATGTCCACACAGACCATCTTTACACCCGCCGGAGTCATATTTCCCACACCGATCGAGTGCAGCATAGACGACAGCATTAACACCATATCCGCGCCCCGTAACAGCTCAGTATACTCTTCTTGAGCCTTAACCATATCCATTTGCGTGTCAGGAAGTGGCCCATCATCGCGGATCGAACCTGCTAGCGAAAACGGTATATTGTGCTTCACGCACTCGTACATCACACCGCTGGTAATTACGCCTGCTTCAACGACTTTAGCAATACTGCCATAACGCCGCGTGGTGTTAATCATTTTCAAGTGGTGTCGGTGTCCGCCGCGCACAGCAACGCCGCGTTTCATGTCAACTCCCAAGGAAGTTCCCATGCTCGATTGTTCCATGTCGTGAACCGCGATCGCATTTCCACCCAACAATGCTTGCACATAACCTTCGCGAATCAAATGCGCTAAATGTTCGCCGCCGCCCGTGTGGATGACAACAGGCCCCGCCGTAACTACAACTTTACCGCCGCGATCGCGAATTTGGCGCAATTCCCACGCTACTTGTTCCACCACCAATTCTACCCGGCGCTCACTAGAAACGCTACCCGACATAAAGCTAAACTCTTGAGCATTGCGCTGTTCCCGCGATTCTGTTTTGCGGATAGTGCGGATGCCGACAACATCTACAACGACTTTTTCACCTACTTTCAAATCGCGCAATAATTTGCACGTAGCCACCGGGCATTCGGCACTTTCAGTAATCGCAACTGCACCGTCCATCCGCTGATTTCGTGCTTTCACCCACTGGCCGCTTACCCGCACTTCCGTGGGATAAATTGTACTAACGTAAAAGTCATCCGGGCCGACTCCATCCTGCACTACATCTTCTAAAATAGCGTCGCAAATATCTTGCGGCGGTGGCACTGCACCCAAGTCAATCAGCAATCCCATGATTTCTTCCATCACATCATGGGAAGGAGCCGAAACTTTAACATCCGCAGATGATGTGCTTTGGCGCTGCTCTCCTAAATTGAAATTCAGCACTTGGAAACTGCCGCCGTTTTCGATAATTAAGTCTAAAGCGCGGCTGATTAAACCCGCATCTAGCAAGTGGCCTGCCATGCGGATTGTGCGGCTTTCTACCATCACGTTTGCCGATCGATCTTCTTGCACCGGTTCATTCACCCGCAGCGTCAAACACTTACAGGCGCCGCCCGCTTTCAGAAATTCGCTCATCGGCGTTTCAATGACTTTGAATCCGGCTTGGGTGATGCGCGTTTTCAAGCCTTCGCTAACCTTGTTCATTACCACAACTTTGTCAATATTGACAGCATTGCAGGCAAAATTTGCGGCATCGGCTTCTTCAATGGCAATGCGTTTTTCCGGCGCAACTCGCATTTCAATTAGGCGGTTTGAATAGGAGTCAAATGCTGCTGGATAGTAGAGCAAATAGCCACCTGTGAGCGGACAAAAACAGGTGTCTAAGTGATAGAAACGTTCGTCTACTAAACGCAGCGACAGCACTTCTATGTTGAGCCATTTTGCTAGCAACGGGTGCGAGTCGAGTTCGGAACGGAAGCCGTATCCTGCCCACAACCAGCGTCCTTCGCGATCGAGCAAAGCGTCACCTGCACCCTCAAACGGCAAGTCTTTGGGCAGTTCGTGCACGGTGAAACCTTTGCTTTCAAACCATGCCTTGAAATAGGGTTCTTCGCCTTGGCGTTCCTTGTGATAGAAGCGGCTGAGGACAAAGGTATTGCCTAAAAGTAAGCCTGCGTTGGCGGTGAAAACCATATCCGGCCAGCCTTTTTCGGGCGGCACCAGGTCTACAACGGCGTTGTCTTTGAGGACGTGATAGAGTTTTTCCCACTGTTCGACGGCTCGCTCGCGCGATGATTTGTGTACGTTGCCCTCCATCCAAGGGTTAATCACGTAATCTACGTCGTAGTGGTCGGGAGCGCACATGAGGAAGCGAATTGAGTCAGTCATAATTCAGTAAAAATGTGGTAGATGCTACAGACGCAAGTTGAGATAGTATGTATGAAATCAACTGTCAAATTCACTCCCCAGAGAAAGAGTGCAACGTCTAGCAGCGAAAAAAGTAGCCTTTAATTGTATCACGATTAGGATAAAATGAAACTAAAAGCTAAACAGTTTGCTTGAAATATCAGAAAAAATATCAGGTTCTAACGCTCCCTAAAATAGATCCTTCCGTGACATCCGTTAAATCCGCGGAGCGAATCCGTCGCCGAACTTCCTTCTTTTAACTTTTAACTTTCACTTTTTGCCAAATCGGCAGTTCGATCGCAAATTCTGTTCCCCGGCCAACTTCTGAATGACACTTCAACTTACCGCCGTGGCTATCTTTCACAATTTGGTAACTAATCGACAATCCCAAACCAGTGCCACTGCCGATCGGCTTTGTAGTAAAAAATGGGTCAAACATCCTTGACTGCACCTCGGGACAGATACCGGCCCCGCTGTCAGCAATCCGCACGCACACTTGATTTTCGCTGCTGATTTCAGTAACAATGCGAATCAGATTAACTTTGCCAGTGCAGTTTGCCGATGACTCTTCCACAGCGTCGAGCGCATTCAACAGCAAATTCATAAATACCTGGTTTAATTGAGCCGGATAACACTCGACTTTTGGCAGTTCGCCGTAATTTTTAATAACTTGAATTTTCCGACCTTTTGGCTGTGACTGTAATCGGTGCTGCAAAATCACCAAAGTGCTCTCTATCCCTTCATGAATATCGATTACTTTGCGCTCTGTTTCGTCCAGTCGCGAAAAGTTGCGCAAAGACAGCACAATCTGCTTGATCCTGTTAGCACCTTCTTGCATTGAAGCCATAATTTTTGGGAAATCCTCAGCGATAAAATCTACTTCGACTTCTGTCAATTCTTCGGCCAGTTCGGGAAATGGTTCGGGATAATGTTGTTGGTAAAGCTGAATCAATTTTACCAAATCGCGAGCGTACTGTGCGGCAGGAATAATATTGCCGTAGATGAAGCTGATCGGGTTATTAATTTCGTGGGCAACTCCCGCTACCATTTGCCCGATACTTGACATTTTTTCGGCTTGAATGAGCTGGGATTGAGTATTTTTTAAGTCTTCCAGAGTTTGTGCTAGCTGTTGGGCTTTTTCTCGTTCTCGCTGTTCGCTAAATTGCAAATCTACTTCTACTTGTTTGCGATCGGTGATATCCATGACTGTTCCCAACAGTTTGACGACTTCTCCTGTTTCGTTGAAAACAGATGTTCCTCTGCCTTCCACGTATCGGATTTGACCGCCCGGATGCAAAATCCGTAACTCTTTTTTGTAGGAAGTTCCTTGCGAGATAGCGAGGCTGACAGTTTGTTGGAACAAGTCTCTGTCGTCGGGATGATACATCTGTAAAAGTTGGACAGATGTCGGTTCAGGTGCGGTTGAGTCAAGACCAAAAATGCGGAATACTTCTGCTGACCAAGTAATTTTATTTGTGACGACATCAAATTCCCAACTACCAATATGGGCAATTCTTTGGGCTGCTGCTAGACTAGCTTCACTCTGTTGAAGTTTCAGTCGCTGCTGTTCGTCTTGTTCGAGAAGATTGGCTTGAGCGATCGCAATTCCCATCTGTGCCGCCACAGTTTTCAACAATCCGATCTCATCAGGCGTCCAGTGGCGGCGATCGTACTGGTGCAAGCACATCATTCCGTTGGCTTTTCCCTGGTAGGAAGTGCGCACGGCTATCATCGACTTCAAACCTATTTCACAGCACAAATCTCTGACATCTTTTAGCAGCGGTTCGGCCAAAACATCGTCAGAAACTACAACTCGATCTTGGGACAATACAAACTGAGCGTGAGGATTGCCATGCACGGGAATTTCTACATCTAAAAGCGATTTGGATTCAGATTTCATGTACTGCGCCACACAAGGAATGCGGGGAATTGGGTGTTCTGTGTAGGTGTGAATCAAGCAGCTATCGGCATTAAAAACTCGACAGATTTGGGCCGCTGCTGTTTTAAAAACTTGATCCTGCTTTAAGCTGTAACGAATTTCGAGAGTAATTGTTTCTAGCAGAAATCTTTGCTTAATTTGGCGTTCCAAAGCAGCTAAAGCAGTTTTAAGCTCAAATTCTGCTTGTTTGCGATCGCTAATTTCAGTAGCACTTCCCAGAATTTTCCAAGGTTTGCCCTCCGCTGTTCTAGCAAACACCGTATCCCGGCTAAAAAACCAGCAATATTCACCGTTTTTGTGCTGGATTCGGTACTCAAACTCAAAGCTTTCACCGTCTTTTGCTGTCTCAATTCTGCTCATGTGTTCTGAGAATGCCGGCAAATCGTCAGGGTGTATTAAGTTAGGAATAAATGCTGCTGCCATTTGCTGTATTTCTTCCAGCGAGTAGCCAATATCGCTATACACTTCGCGATTGAGATACAGAGTCCGCTGTTCTATCACATCGTAAACGTACAAAACATTAGGATTCATTTTAATTACTGCTGACAGCCAGTGCTGACTTTCTCGCAGTTGCGCTTCGACCCGCTTGCGTTCTTCTCTTTCTGCTTCCAGCCGCGCATTTTGTGCGATAATTTGCTTGTAAAGCCGGCTCAGAAGCAGTTGATTTTCGACGCGGGCCACAACTTCTTCTGTTTGAAACGGTTTACTAATGTAGTCTACCGCCCCCAGCGAAAAAGCTTTAACTTTATCAAAAACTTCATTTAAACCACTGATAAAAATTACCGGAATATCTTTGGTTTGAGCGCAAGCTTTTAGCTGTTCGCAAACTTGATAGCCATCCATACCGGGCATCATAATATCCAGCAAAATCAAATCCGGTGGAGTCGATAGAGCAAAGTTGAGAGCCAATTTACCATCCCGTGTCGGCCGCACTTTGTATCCCCGCTTCGACAAAACCTGGGATAAAAGGTGCAAGTTTTCTGGGTGGTCGTCAACGATTAAAATGTTTTGTTTTAAGGCATCGTTTTCAGATGCCAGTGTTTGTGTTTTTGCATATTTTTGGTCAGACTTATTCACAACAAACCCCCTCAAAATATTATTGTTTTAATTGATTTTAAAATTCATTAAAACCCACAACTGTTTGTAGATCGAACTATTAGCTTGCAGCAGCAAGTATTGGGTAGACGTTGATTTATGGCGCGGATTTGAGCAATACAAGTTTCAATCAGCTCCGCATCTTGTTTTTCGAGCGCTGGCGGTTAATCAGCGACTGTATGCAAAGCTTTTATCAGCTATGTAGCATAAATCAGACCCTCAGACTCCCTGTAACCATCCGATCGCCAAAATAGCGCACTCCTTAGATGTTTATTAATTGTATCAGAAGTTTATAACTGGTTTTTTTTTTCAAATTAAATTATCGCAGGCGATCGAGAAAACAGCCGCTCTTCCTCAAATCACGGACTAGATAGGCAACTTTCATTAAAAGTAAAACTTTTACAGTGTTTAAAACCCAGTTTTTCCTGTATTTATCGGATTGCTCGGACTTGTGTTTTCTAGGTAGATATACTGGCTCTAAACAGTAACTACACAAGCCCTGACAAGCTTTGATCGTATTTGATATGTTGTTTGGGCGGGCTAATTTATGAAACTTTTGCATCAGCCTGCAATTCACCGCAAGCTGCGTACACGGCTTTGACGTTATACCAATTCAGAAAAATTCGAGCAATTTCTAAAGCTAACTGCGACTTGCCTCGGTCAATCAACCACTGCAAAAAAGGAGCCATCGTCCGCTCGTTCAGCATCCCGCCCAGAGACAAAACTCCCCACAGTATTTGGTGCAAAACAGTCATTTGAATCATCAGTCGCACGTTCCAACTCGGGTGCTTTTGATAAAACAAAACTCCCATTCTCCCGCGCTGAATTTCTCGGTCTATCATGCCCGGAATTTGCTTTAAACTAAAAGGCGGATGCCAGTGATAGCCGACAGCCTGCGGACATTTAATCAGTTTTAAACCTAATTTTTTTAACCTTACTCCCAATTCTAAATCTTCCCATCCGTAGAGTTGAAAGCGATTGTCAAACAGTCCAGCTTCCATCAACCAATGGCGGGCGATCGCCACATTTCCCGTAGCAAAATAAGCCGCCGAAAAATCCGTTATTTTGTAAGGTTCCGCAGTGGGATTGTCAAAATTGCAAGTATTAATCACGCTGCCGTAAGTAAAAACCGCATCAGTATCTTCGTAACCCTGTAGCAAAGCATCTGCGTGTGCTTGCAAAAAATCCTCCGTAACAACTAAATCGCTGTCAATAAAAATAATTGTATCGCCCTTAGCATCTTCAACGCCCAAATTCCTGGCGGCGGCGGGGCCTTGGTGAGATTGACAGATCGATCGCACGTGCGGCAAAAACTCGGCATCTGCGGCCAACCACTCGATCGTCCCATCCGTCGAGCCATCATCGACTACAATCACCTCATAATCTGTGACACTACTACCAAACTGCTGATTTTCCAAAGCCAGCAGACATTTTGCCAAAATCGGTTTACGATTGTACGTCGGAATCACAACACTAAAAAACACCGCTTTTCCCCATCGCCACAGTTACCGTATCCCACGGTAGCAGATTTTTCGCAGCAACTCCCCCGGGAAATAGCAAACTTTAGCAAAAAAGAATATATAAATCTGTGCTATTTCTGACAAGAATCGATCGCAATTAGGTGCATAATACAAAGTTGGTTAAATTCCAATACGGTTGGGTTAAGCCAGATCCCCCCTAACCCCCCTTAAAAAGGGGGGGACAAGAAATTGATCAAAGTCCCCCTTGCTTTTGGGGGATGCGAGGGGGATCTCCGGGCAATAAACAGTTTTAACCCAAGCGTATTAAGTTAAATTCAGGATGTAAATAGCAATGAGTCGCGCTAAAAAAGTTGTGCTAGCATATTCGGGCGGAGTCGATACCTCCGTCTGCATTCCTTACCTAATGAAAGAGTGGGGAGTCGAAGAGGTAATTACTCTGGCGGCGGATTTGGGACAGGGAGACGAATTAGAACCCATCCGCAAAAAAGCTTTGGCATCTGGTGCTTCGGAATCGTTGGTAATCGATGCTACCGAGGAATTTGTCAAGGATTATGCGTTTCCAGCAATTCAAGCTAACGCGCTTTACGAAAATCGGTATCCGCTGTCTACGGCGCTGGCCCGCCCGCTGATTGCTAAATTGTTGGTAGAAGCTGCGGAAAAATACGGTGCAGATGCGATCGCCCACGGTTGTACAGGTAAGGGAAACGACCAAGTACGGTTTGATGTGTCGATCGGCGCGCTGAATCCTAAGATTAAGATTTTAGCACCCGCCAGGGAGTGGAAAATGAGCCGGGAGGAAACGATCGCCTACGGTGAGAGATGCGGTATTCCGTCGCCGGTGAAGAAGTCTTCGCCTTATAGTATCGATCGCAATTTGTTAGGAATGGCGATCGAAGCCGGCATCCTCGAAGATCCTTGGGCGGAACCGCCGGAAGAGGTGTTTTTGATGACAAAGGCGATCGAGCAAACTCCCAACACACCCGAATACATAGAAATCGGTTTCGAGTGCGGAAAGCCTATCAGTTTGAACGGCAAAGAATTATCACCAGTCGCCCTGATTACCCAACTCAACGAAATAGCTGGAAATCACGGAGTCGGGCGTATCGACATGATTGAAAACCGCCTAGTCGGGATTAAATCGCGGGAGATTTACGAAACACCAGCGATTTTAGTATTAATGCACGCGCACCGAGACTTAGAAAGTTTGACCTTGACAGCAGATGTCACGCGATACAAGCGCGGCATCGAAGAAACCTACAGCGAAATGATTTACAATGGTCTTTGGTACAACCCTTTAAAAACAGCTTTAGACGCATTTATTCAGGACACGCAAAAGCGAGTAACTGGAACCGTGCGCCTAAAAATGTTCAAAGGAAATGCCACAATTGTCGGTCGTAAATCCGAGAATTCGCTGTACAGTTTCGACTTAGCAACCTACGGCGCAGAGGACGAATTCGACCACAAAGCGGCCGAAGGATTTGTCTACGTTTGGGGACTGCCAACGCGCATTTGGTCGGAGAAAAATCGGGGTTAGAAATTAGTAGGTAGGGTGCGCAGTGCGCACCTTATTTGCTAAAGATAAGGTAGGGTGCGCAGTGCGCACCTTATTTGCTAAAGATAAGAGTCCGCAGATCGGAGTTGGCAGATCGGAGTTGGCGGTTGAAACCGCGTCTCTACAAGCAATGTCCGCCTCCGCGAACGAAAGAATTAACAGAAACAAATGGCAGATCGGAGCAGACAAGAGTCTGCGGTTGAAACCGCTACTACACAAGCAATGTCCGCCTCCGCGGACGAAAGAATTAACAGAAACAAATGGCAGTGCAGCTATGTGGTTTGCTCAACAGATTGCGAACTTAAAAACAGAGTGATTGTGGTATAATATGATTGCGCATATTAGAATCATAAAAAACTTCATTCTGGAAAAGCAATGATTGCCAATAAAAGCCCAAATTACATCTCCCCAGAAGAATATCTGAAATTAGAAGAACTCAGCCCCGTCAAGCATGAGTATATTCGGGGCGAAGTCTACGCAATGGCGGGTGCTACTGAATCTCATGTGACAATATGTGTCAATTTAGTTAAAACACTAACAGATCATGTTCGGGGCAATGGCTGTAACCTCTACACTGGAGACATGAAAGCCCGAATTGACACCGCAAGTATCTACTACTATCCTGATGTGATGGTTAGTTGCGATGAACGGGACAAAGCTTTTAAATCTCTTAAAAAATATCCTTGTTTAATTATCGAGGTTTTGTCTGATGGAACTGAAGGATTCGATCGCGGAGATAAGTTTGCTGACTACCAGGAGTTAGAAACGCTTCAGGAGTACGTATTGATTAGCCAAAAACGGCAGCGAGTGGAGTGCTTTCGCCGCAATGCTGAGGGGTTGTGGGTTTTGACTTCTTACACGCAGGGAAGCGAAGTTTACTTAGCTAGTATTGACTTTCGCACGAGCATTGATACCATATATCAGGCTGTAGTATTTACTACGAATGATTCGGAAATAGAGTAAGAGTCGGCGGTTGAAACCGCGAGTATACCAACGAAGAGTCGGCGGTTGAAACCGCGACTATACCAACGAAGTCTGCCTCCGCAGACTGAAGAATAAATATTTGACATGATACCTATTCCTGACTCAATATTTCCAAAAACTCTTGCACAACCAGATCCGGTTGTTCGCTGCATCGGGTAGCTTCGTAATGTTTGACGATACAGATGCCAGAATTTATCGCCAGAATATCTATCGCTTCATCTGCTGCTGCATCTTCGGGCCCGTCAACCTCAAGAATCCCTAATTTGCCTTGGTGGAAGACGAGAAATTGAGCTTTTTGGTTTTGTCTGCCGGCGGGTGTTGTCAGTCGCAGTTGAGAATTGGGCATGAAAAGGGCGGAAGTGCGATCGAGCGTTTCGGCTATTTTCACTTGTGCGTCGCAGTGAAAGCAAAAACCGTTCCAGTTAATTTCGTTTTCAGAGTCAGGCTGAATTTCTTGGTTTTGCTCATCTTCAATGTCTGTGATTGCTTCAGATGATTCTGTGCTGTCATCAGGTGCGATCGTTCCTTTGTAATCAGCTTGAGACAAATCTGTTTCAATGAAGTTAGCAACTACTCTAGCTCCATTTAAGTTTGCTCCACTAAGATTTGCGCCGCTGAGATTAACTTCGATCGTCAAATTTCGCTGTAAATTCACTTTGTGTCGTCGCGTGTATCGTTTTAAAACTGACTGTAAGTTATCTTTTTTGACTTTTTCCCCTAATGCTTTTGAGAGTAATTTCCATAATTTAGCACCAGCATCTTTGATATAATCAGGTTCATAGTCGTTGCTTCTAGCTATCTCTACATATGATCGTCCTTCCCAGGATTGCCGAAACACTAGCTCTTGAACTTTGTTTAGGCCTTGGTAGTCTAGAGCGACTCCTACAATGTCTAGTGCTTCTTCCACAGTCATTTGTCAAACTCCCTCAGTTGCAGAGCCTTAATATTCGCGTAGGGCATAACCTAACCCCTCGAACATGGGCTTTCTCCTTTGACATACATTGTACCGTAATTTGCAGCCAATATTACTTTTATATTACTTTTATATTACTTTTTCTGACTATCTAAGCTGAGATAAAGCTGCTAAAGTATTTCTCAAGTATACAAAGAGGTACTGTTTAATGTCGTCAATAGACAAAGAAGCTAGAGACCGTATAGAACAGGGAAAAGAAACAGACGGAGAAAAAGGTAAACAGGGTCATTCTAGTGGTGGCTCTGGGAGTAGCTCCCAACTTGACAGGATTAATAATGAGCTTGCGAAGTCAAGCTTAACTGATTCAGCGCGAAAAGCTTTGGAAACAGAGAAAGCAAAATTACAGGGACAGTAGTCCACTTGTTAAAACAGGCGCGTTGCAATCTGAGGGGATGATTAGCACCCTGGATGCTTATCTGGGGTAGGCTGTGGATATCTCGCTGACTAACATGACAGCTACGTTTTTTACGGGAATATTTGTAACCAAAGGAGAAACTTATGACTCACCCTTTTGATTTAGAACTGTCGGAACTTGAGAGCATTGACTTAGAATCTGCTGTCATCGAACCAGAAGATCAGGAGCTTGAAAATGATGCAGCAGTTAGTATGATCTCAGGCTATAGAATCGAAAGTTAACAATTATAAGTAGGTAAGTAAAATAACCCCAAATAATCGGGAGTTACAGTTCATGATGGAATCGCAACAATAGATTATTTCAATAGGTTTAATTAAGCTTACCTACTTAATAAAAAAAACAGCAACCATAAAAAACTAACATGATTAATCTCATTTTAGGTCACTCTGAAGACGTTCACATTATTCATCTTACGAAAGCTCTTACGGAAGCTAATTCAATTGTAGTGCATTTAAACACGAGCCTTTTACCAATTCAGTTAAAGGCATCTTGGGAGTTGGATACAGAAAAAAGCTATTTAGTTTTAGCAGATGGGTATAAGTTAAACATAGACAACATTCATAGTATTTTTTTGCGGAGGATTTCTGAACCTTATATTGCGCCACTCGATAATGCAAATCAAGAAAGAATAGCTTTAGACGATTCTAAAACTACTTTAAGAGTAATACTAAAGTCTTCTTCAGCTTTTTGGGTAAATTCTTGGGAAATATCATACAGAATTCACGAAGAAAAACCTTTGCAGCTTTCAAACGCAAAAAAAATGGGTATTAAGGTTCCAGCCACGTTAACAACAAATGATCCAGAACAAGTTATTAAGTTTGTAGAGTCTAAAGAAAAAGTCATTTTTAAACCTGTATGTGGTGGAGCTTGGACACAATTTGTGACAAATTTTCATTTAGATCCAAAGCGTTTAAATTTGGCATTAAAAATTTCACCTGTTACTTTTCAGGAGTATATTGCTGGCACTAATATTCGCACTTATGTCATTGATGAATCTGTTTATTCTGCGGAAGTTAAAAGCGAATCTGTTGATTTTCGTCAAGACAAGACATCAAAAGTTATTCCCGTTAATTTACCTGAACGTATTCGTCAGCAATCTTTAGATATTGCCAGAAACTTCGGATTGTTATGGACAGCTATTGACTGGCGTTTAAATCCAGCGGGTGAGTACGTTTTTTTAGAAGCAAACTCTAATCCTGTATTTCTGTATTTTGAACGCCAGACTGGTTTTCCAGTTACTCAAGAGTTAGTTAAGCTTCTGACTAAGGCACGCTAATTATACCAGCACTGGGATAACAGCATCTTGGAAACAGAATTATAAAACACGCCCAATAATGCCGATCGCCCTTCCTTCCCCCTCTCTCACCCCAGCATTCTCTGACAGAGGGCGATCGAGCTTTTTGAAGTGCGATCGCCCCTACTCCCCATACCACATAAACAGCTTTTTGTCAACATAAACATATTTCCCCAAAACCGTCAGCGGCATCATCTCCCCGCTGCCAAGTAAATCAATTGAAACCCCATCTAGAATCAATATTTTAAACAATTCCTCACCATCTTCAATCGAACTAGCATCTAATTCAATAACTTGACCTTCTTCCCCCATTACTTCCAACAAATCAACAGTAGATACCTGAAATATTCCTTCATTATTGCACCGCGCCGTCAAGCAATTGCCGTAATTGCCCGTAGCTTCAAGATCGGATATTGCCCATTGCTTTAAGAGATAATTTTTATCTAAATACTCAACGATTTTTGCAACTCTCAATTCCAGTTTTTCTTCTGCTTCGCAGCAAAGCGTCACAGCCCATTTTTGACTAATATTATAGGTAATATTCATCATAATGCTTCCGGGATTCTACTTGTTCTCTCAGTCCGCGCAGGCGGACTTTGTTTGTGTAGACGCGATTTCCAATCGCCCTAAAATCGGTGATTTTCCTATCACCCTCACTCATCAGACTCAGACTCGAAATCCACACGATCGTACATTTCGCCCAAAGACATCTCAAACTTCACCGAACTCAACACCAGAATCGCATCAGCACCATCATACTCAGACAAAACCCACTTATTATCATCCGTCTTGCAAAACTGTTCAACGTGCATCTCGTACTGATTGATCAAAACATACTCTCGAAAACTAGGAATAGAACGAAAAAGTTTAAACTTGCCACCCCTGTCATAATCCGCCGTCGATTTCGATAAAACCTCAGCCACCATCACCGCATTAGTAATCGTATCTTTCCTACCCTCAAGAAACTCCAACTTACCGGCTACCACCATCACATCAGGATAAGTATAAACCCGCTTCGACGGCATCCACAAACGCAAATCGTTTACATATACTCGGTAGGGTTGTCCTTTGGTAGCAAAATTTATTGCCCCGCCCAAATTTAGGGCGATCTGATTGTGATTTGGTGTGCCGCCTGTCATAGGAATTATCTGGCCATCGTGGTATTCACTTCTAAATTCGGCCGCTTCTTCCAGCTTTAAATACTCTTCAGGAGAGTAATAAGGCTGTGGCTTACTCTCAATTACTTCTTCGCGAATTTCTGTTGATGCCATCATACTACATCCTTTTGCGATCGTACTCACAATTATAGCCGAATTATGCGCAATCAAAACAACCGCTTACAGCCCAATATCTGTCATTTTAATTACCTTCCCCTCAAACTCAAAACCCCGATTCAAACCATCGAGATATTTCTCAATATTAGGCTTAACCCACAGCGCCGCTTCCCCGTGTCCCAACTCCACAGCGCGATCGACTAATTCATACCAACCCGTCAGAGGAACTCCCGCCGCTTCCACCGCTTGCAAACAATCCCAAACCACCTTTGGCACAGATACCGGCGACACCGCATACCTCAACAATTCCTGCGCACCCTCCGGCGAAATAATCACATTACTCTCAACCAAAATCATACCCACATCCGCCGCCTCTTCCCCTTGCCAATTCACCTCGCCTCTCAAAACATAACCCCAAGGTTCGATAAAATTGTTGATAAGATACTGCAACCATTCCACATAATCATAAAACTTTTCCATGCCATTCCACTGAATCCCCCCGCCGTCAGCAGTCGGAATCCATTGACACCACAATCCTGGCTGAGTCTTCGGCGGGTGGTTGTAATCTACGATCGACAATTCCGACTCTTCATCCCACTGTTCATTGACAAAATAGCAGCCTTCTTCGCCCACAGGCAAACCCACCGCTGTTCTCGCCGCATCGGGAACATCTTGCAAAATCGCAGGATTTCGCTTCATCCGTCTAGTCCGAGAAAACTCTAATAAGTAAAGAGTTTCACTGTCAAATAAGCGCTTGTTTAAATGAAATATTCCGTCAAAAGCTGTAGTGTATCCCATGATTAATTCCTTCCCAATTTAACGATCGCAATTTGCGGCAAATAACTAATGTAGTCCTGGACGCACGGGTGGTCAGAAACCGGGTTTTTCACGAAAAGAGGCGTTGTCACCCAGAGATTAGGTAAAAACCCGGTTTCTTTGGTCTTGATATCATCTCTGGTTGATTATCATAACAAAAACGGTTCGTAGTGCGTTCTGGTGTCCGCTATCAGGCTGCGGACACCAGGACGCACTACAAACGAATCTTATTGTGGTCAATCGACCGGACATGATCTGATGCGTCCTGGACTGAATTGTTATATTCCCATTTTGCACGATACCAAAATCAGGACACAACAATACCAAAAATAAGGACACAACAATGTTGTGTCCCTACTTTACGTGGTAACGTAGACAAAGACACAACAATGTTGTGTTCCTACTTAGTCTTGTCCAACTTCCGCGACTCCAACCAAATAGGAATTGCAATCCAAGCAACGGTTAATAGCAAAGCAACTACCGCAAATTGAGCCGCCCAAGCTACCAACTTCTCCAAAGACACAACTTGTCCTAGGAAATATGACAAACTTACCATCACAGATGCCCAGCTTGCTGCACCCAGAACATTGAACAGCGAAAATTTCCAAAAAGGCATTTCTGCGATGCCCGCTAATGGGCTGGCAAAAATCCGCAGCAATGCGATGAAACGACCCAAAAATACCGCTTTAGCTGCATTTTTGCTAAACTGTTCTTTGAGGTCAAACAGTTGTTCTTCCCGAAAGCGGAAAAATTGTCCCAGCTTCAGCAGCAGGGGCCAGCCACCGTATCTGCCGATCGCATAACCCAAATTTCCGCCCACTGTCGCACCGGCGATCGCACTTCCGAGCACAAACCAGTAATTCAGTTCCCCACTGCCAGCCAAAAAGCCACCAGCAATAGTAATAGTCTCGCCTGGAAGAGGGACTCCCAGATTTTCTAGCAAAATTCCCAAGAATACAGCCCAGTAGCCGTAATCATGAGCAAACTGCTGAATACTTTCTAACGATAAAAACTCAAAAGACATTCGATACTGCCTTCGTAAACTTTTGCTCTTCTCAATACTTTTATATATTGGCTTGATTCCGCCAATAGTGCAATCTTTCGCTGTGATGAAAAACACACTACACTTGCGATCGTCCGCCCAACAAAAAACTAGCCTTTAGGGCATTATAGATAAATCGAGAATAGTTGCGGTTGCCTTGGGCCCATCGCCAGCCCGTCATCCTACTAAATTTATCACCAGGGCGATCGCCACCGATTCCCACAAGGGCGATCGCGCATCCTAAAACCTTAGCTAACATCCGCTGATTCTCGGTCTCAGAATCAGCAAGTCAACTCACTTATTCATACTTTACAATCCTAGGATAACTGCTATGGAATTTCCCAACTTCAACCAACACATCATCCTCCAACCTCAAAACTGCCTCGACTCGCAAGCAGGTAGCCTCCTCCAGCAACAGCTAGCCGAGATTTTGCCCGATCGCCCCCAACTCTGGGTAATAGACATGGCTGATGTAGATTTTATCGACAGTTCCGGCTTGTGCGCCCTAGTCGGCGGACTCAACGCCGCCCGCCACCGGGGATGTCGCCTCGTCATCTGCAACCTCTCAGCCACAGTCAGGTTAATATTTGAAATTACTCAACTAGACCAACTTTTTGAAATTTTTGACAGTTTCGAGCAAATTATCTCAACACCAACTCCCGCTTTACTTGCTTGATAAAAATTATACGATCTCCGGTTAATTGCCCATAACTAGGTTCGATCGTTGGGAATGCAAGTCCTGATTTATTAGCCAAGAAAGGACTAAAGTCCTCACTACAAACATCAAGAAGTAATTTGAATATCGTAAATCGGCTTATTTGTCAAGCAATACCAATGACAGACAAATAAATCCGGCACTTGAACGCCTACAGAAGCGATCGCAGGTGCACCCGGAAAAGGCCAAAGCCGATCGAAAAAAATCCTGTCCCCAACGAACCCAAACTGCATCAAATAAGTCGCAGGCGGCGCATTTAAAAGATCCAGCAAGCGGTAAGCCAATTCGTAAAGCTGCTGCCGCCAAACATCCGACAAATGCAGCGGTTGACGGTAACTCAACTCGCCAGACAACTTGTCAGATTCCGCAGCGATCGCCTCAGCATACAACGGCCCTTTTGCCGTCAACACCACAGGCAGCCAAAAATTGCCATCGCCGACGGGAAAAAGCAACTCCTGGCCCACTCGATCGCGCGCCGCCGCCACATTAGCGCAAAATCTAAACACATATTGACCCGGAAAAACTAGATCGAACGGCAGATCCAGCGTCAAAGGACAAACGAGCGCCCCCGAAAGAGCGATCACACCAGAATAGAGTTCCGACACCCCACAGATATTGACTTCAGTTACAGGATCGGATTGAGCGATCGCCTCCAGGAGACGATCTGCCGGGCCCCGCGAATCGCCCGCCACAATCAAAACCTTAGACATTGCCAAAGCTCGGCATTTGAATCCCGCGATCGTCATCAGGATCGACGCTGGGCAGATCCAGACCCTTCGCCTTGCGATTGCGCACCGCCAGACGGTAAGTAACGCTTTGCAACTCAGTGTGCAACTGACGGTTTTCCTTTTGCAGTTGATCTAACTTTTCCTTAATCGGCTCGATCCGTTCGGCGAACTTCTGGCGGTAAACCCCCGGCAATTCCTGCACCACTTGTTCCAGCATCCGAGAGCGATCGGTCAATTCTTGCACTGACTGCCGCAGTTGATAAACCTCTGTATCCCGATCGGCGATTTGTTCCTGATAAAAACCTACCTGTTCTTCTACAGCTTGCAGTTGTTCGCGCATCGCCTGCATTTGAGCTTTGTGGCGATCGGAAACGGACGGCGCCGGTACAAAACTTGAATTTCCCTTCACCAGTCTGAAAAGTTCTTGAGACAATTGCTGCACCAATTGGTCGCGCATTTGCAGCTCTTCGGTGAGACGAGATACCTCTGATTGCAGTTCTTTTGAGCTTACAAGTTTAGTTGGATTCACGATGATTCTCAGCTTTTGCTATATAGTTTGTTTCTTTAAAATATCTTTGCCTTACCGCAGAGGCAAGAGGCAATTTAAAAATTTTGAACCCGGGCTGGCTAGATTGAGCGACCACAAGTCAACGGCAAAGCCCAGTTTAACCCAGATCGGCACCAACGTCAGTGGATTTGAGATTTGAGATTTGAGATTGGGGATTACTGATTTCATAAGAGTTTGGAGCAAGTGCCTACCGTTACATTTGGGAAACTGGTATCACATCAAATCCTGGCAGGACTCACCCCCTGCGACTAAAGAAAACGGTTTTTTTACCGATATTAAGGGTTTGATCCAAATATTAGGTTAAAAAACCCGGTTTCTAGCTCGCGACGAAAGTTAAACCCGGTTTCTGCGTAGATTTCTCGGACACTTCACGCCAAACTGATAGAAACCCGGTTTCTCGCTACATATCGCGATCGCTCTGAAACTCTCGCTACATATTGGTCAATAAACCCGGTTTCTGAGCTGTTTCTGAGCATAGTGCCAGATCTCCTCTCTAACCGATCGCAGCCGCGAGCACTTTGCCAGCTTCGTCCAAGGTGCTGCCAAAACAGATAATTCCGTCCTCGTGACCTGCCATCGCCAGAATTTTGCGATCGCCCAAATTCTCGTCCTCAAACAGTCTAAACATTTCTAAGGCCATCTGAGGAGTGCCGTAAGGTATTTCTTTTCTAGTAGTAGGAATCTTAAACAGCAGTTGCTGCCAGAGTTGAGGATTGTGGATGTGAATTATCGCCCCCACATCGCCAGCGTGAAGGTACAGTGCTGCATGAGTCAGGGACTCCGACGAAGCTGGTACGGGGCCCCGGCAGCCGAGGAAATTTTGTTCTAAGTTAAATTCGGTAACAGTACAGTATGATTCAGGCCCTATAGCTCGCAAGTGTGCTGTCTGGGTGCCGGAAATCACGAACTGGCAAGAATTGCCAATCCTGACGCTGACGTTCCCAAACCCGATGCCATTTTCGTAGACGCCAATTAATCCCCAAGAGTGGAGGAGCTCGCGCCAGTCCATCAAATCAGCTATATCCCGGGCAGCTACAGGGTCTGCCTTTTTCCAGTCACAGCGGTACTTAACGACTCCTTCATCCATTCATTTTCCTGCCGATTGCGGGTACAACAGACACGGCAGGGCCAGAGGCTTCACCTAAGTTGTCAAACTGCTTTTTTTGCCGCCTGCTCAGAAATAGTCTACATTCCAGTGTCGCCGTAATTGGCGATCGACATCAGCAAAAAGTAAACGACGAAAGAAGAACCAATTATTCCAAATATCATGGTTTTGCCTCAACAGGTGATTAGAAAAGTTGAATATGAAAATGCACGCTTTCAGGCTGGGAGTTTGATTCCCGGCTCTGACCCGAGCGAGTTTCTGATGTGAAGCTATGTAGCATCCCGGAACAAGTTATCGTTCTATACTACAGCATTTATACTGAGACGACTTACTCCCTAAGAAGTATTTAACGAGCAACTAGCCCTCGAGCCGCTAACTTAGGTAAAAAACAACCGTATATTTACTGATTTTTTAAATTATACAGATCTTGCAGCGAGTCGAACACAAAAATCAAATATTTTTTAACAGATCGCCCAAAAGGCAAGCCGACCGAGCAGTGAATGCCCGATCGGCTAAAATCTTGTGTAGAGCGATTCACGAAGAGGGATAGCTGCGCCGCGCGTCCCCGCAGCCCTTTAAATGTGGAAGTGATACAAGATGCTGCCGTCGTCTTTAATTTCGCAATTGGCATTAAAGACTTCAGCTTGTTGGTTCAAAAAACGCTGAGCCACATCCGGCGACAGCCGCGTCTCCATCGCAAACCGCACCAGAGTGATTTCGCCGCTGCCTTCTTTGATCAGTCGGTACAAAGCACTTTGCAGCCTTTCGCTCTCTTCTCGCTCAAAAGCTGTTTTGTTCTGCCAATCCGCCACCGAAGGAATCAAACCGCGGCTCACCAAAATCGCCAACAGCAGGCCCACTCCCAAAATTAGAGGCACAGTCGGATCGCTCGTGGGCGTCGCCACAACTTGCGGCGCCTCTGCAGCAGCCAAACTGCTCACCATTTCTTTTTCCGACGCTTGCGTATCCGCCATCGCCAGTTGAGTTTTGTTGTAAACGTCTTGCTGAAGCTTCATTTGCTGCAACAGGCGAGCGCGCTCTCTTTCGTATTGGTCGAGTTGTTGCTGAGCTTGTTTAAGGTCTTGAGTGACTTGCGCCAAGCGTTGGTTGAGCGACTGATTGACTGATTGCCACCGATATCTGTTAATCAGGCGGCTTTTTTCAACCATGCCCTTCATCAACATATCCGCCGTTTGCACTGCTTGTTCCCGATCGAGCGATCGATACCCAACAGCAATCTCTAGCGGTTGTTCCGGCTTAGAAATCTTAACGCTAGCATTTTGTCGAACTTGCTGCGGCGACAGTTTAACAGCATCTGCCACTGCTTTGACAACATTATCTGCCAGCAGAACATCCGGAGTCAGTTGCTCTCCCTGCTTGAGAATTGTCGTGCCGGTGCTCGAAAATTTAACTGGCGGACTATTAGAGCCCAGAGTGCCTTGAGCCATGAATCCGGGCGGCGGAGCTAGGCGATAGGCAAGGGCCCCTGAAATACCCATAATTACAGCAAAACTGCCTAGGGCAATCCATCTGTATTGATTTGCTGAAGATCTAAAACGTAAATTTCCCATAGTGAATAGTCAAGTCATAACATATGCGGCCTGGCAGCTAGTCCTAAACCGTCTAGCGATGGTCTCTTTCTTTTTCTTTTGAGTGAAATTGACTGCTGAAAAATCACTCACATTGTAGCGAAAAGCTTTCAGATCGGCTTTTCAGAGTTGCCAATATTTATGTTCCCAAAAAAGCATCGTAGTTGTGTTTTATCGTAACTATAACCTCAGCTTTTATCTTGATAAATTACTACAAAAAGTTGCCGGCGCGACCAGGATTCAGGAAGTCTGCTGCCACCAGCAGAGCAGGATTGCTCTGCTGGTGAAATCTTGCAAAGCCTTGCCGTGCTTGTTGACAATTAAAACTTTCACCTGTAGAGCCTGTGGCAATCCTCCACTTATTTTACCAGAAAGAATTGGTTTAAAGCCTCCACCCTTAAAGCCGAGAAATTAAAATCAGACTATTCATTACTCCAATCCTCGGACTTATGATTGTCAAGTGCCCTCAAGCGGTCAACTGTCGAGCGGTCAACTGAATGAAGTCTTGCTGGGCATCTTGCGTCCGCTATTGGGCAGATGCGTGGTTATTCGATCGCAGATAATGGTACGTCGCCATAAATTTTTACTTTGGTTTAGCAGCGACGTTAGTTGTGTCGCGGCACTTCGCAAAAGTCTGAGACCTTGCCTGCACTAGATACTTTTTCCCGTCGGCATATTTAAACCCTTGACAGTTGCACAAAGCCGGCGCTATCGCGCCTACAGACTCGATCCGATCGAACGAAGGCAAACCCGATCGCCAACTGCTAATGCGTGCCCGATATTCTCCAATAAGAGCGGGTCAAACAATCAAAAAAACCTTAAATATTATTCCTAAAAAGTTACTAGCCAAGAATTATACCACGCACTCAGAGAGTTTGCTACAAATAAAAAAAGTTGTGGAGCAGGCCGCGAGACCTGCTCCACATCAAATGATGGCTTGACAAAGGTACGATCGATCGACCGTCATTTGTCAATATTCAGAAGCCGATCGGCAAAATCAGACCCTCGCGGGCCATGACAGCCTTCGGGAAAGCGATTTGCACCTCTTCGGCGATGCTATCGAGAAAATCGTCAGTATGAGCCGGATCGTGGTGAAAAATCACCACCCGTTTCACCCGGGCCTCCTTAGCCATTCTCACCGCTTCCTGCCAAGTCGAGTGTCCCCAACCCACCTTCGGAGACTTAGGGTTGTGATATTCCTCGTCTGTGTACATCGCGTCGTAAATCAGCACGTCAGCGTCGAGGGCTAAATTGTAGATATTCTCATCGAGTCGATCTGGAAAATGTTCGGTATCCGAACAGTAAACAACAGATCGTCCCTGCCAACTCACCCGATATCCCATAGCAGTATTGGGGTGATTCAGAGAACCCGTCCTAATCTCAATATCGTCCAGCATCATCGTCTGGTTGTGATTGAGTTCGTAGAAATTCAAATCTGCCTGCAAACCCATCAGTGGCACCGGCGAATTCGAGTGCAGAACCCGTTCCACAAAGTGCCTTTTCATGCACTCTCCATCCGGCGGAATCGCCCCATAAATATCAAAGCTATTGCCGCGGATAAAAGCCGGGGCGAACAGCGGGAAACCTTGAATGTGATCCCAGTGATAGTGAGTAAAAAACATATAAGCTTGCACGGGCATTTCTTGCAGCAACTGGTCTCCCAGCATCCGCAAGCCAGTTCCGCCGTCAAAAATCAAGCGTTTTCCACCGACTCGCATTTCCAAACAAGAAGTATTGCCGCCGTAGCGAACCGTTTCCTGTCCGGGTGTCGGAACACTGCCCCGCACCCCCCAGAACTGCACTACAAAATCATCTATACCTGTTATTGCTTCGGAGGGTTGAGGGCAATCAACGGGATTTTCCATTACAGAGGACAAGCTGATTTCCATTTTAAAATTCAGACTTTAAGGTTCCACATTGTCCGTGATGGCGCAGCAGATGGTCGCACAAAACTAAAGCTACCATTGCTTCCACCATTGGCACAGCTCTTGGCAAAACGCAAGCATCGTGCCGTCCTTTAGCCGCTAGCAGCGTTGCTTCGCCCTCTCGGGTAACTGTACGCTGCTGCTGGCGAATTGTTGCAGTTGGCTTGAAAGCCGCCCGCAGAATGATATTTTCACCGTTAGCAATGCCACCCTGAATTCCACCGGAGCGATTCGTGACTGTACGAATTTCTCCTTGTTCATCAGTATAGTATTCATCATTGTGTTCGCTGCCCTTGAGCAGAGTCCCGGCAAAGCCCGAACCAATTTCAAAGCCTTTGCTGGCGGGTAAGGACATGATCGCTTTGGCCAAATCGGCTTCGAGTTTGTCGAATACCGGCATTCCTAAGCCTTTGGGTACGTTGCGGGCGACGCATTCGACTACACCGCCGATCGAATCTCCACTGTCGCGAACTTTTTCGATCAGTTCAATCATTTTAGTTGCACATTCGGCATCTGGACAGCGGACAATGTTGCTTTCTACTTGTTCTAAGGTAACAGTGTCCGGGTCGGCGACGCATTCTAAGTCTTTGATACGTTTAACGTAGCCGACTATTTCGACTCCTGCTGCTTGGAAGAGAATTTTTTTGGCGATCGCGCCTGCTGCTACTCTACCAATTGTTTCTCTCGCCGAACTTCGACCACCGCCTTGCCAGTTGCGAATGCCGTACTTAGCATCGTAGGTAGCATCTGCGTGAGAAGGACGGTAAGTTGTCGCCATTTCGCCGTAATCTTGGGGGCGAGTGTCTTGATTGCGGACTAAAATGGCGATCGGAGTTCCCAGAGTTTTGCCTTCAAACACGCCGGACAGAATTTCGCAGGTATCTGCTTCTTTGCGGGGCGTAGTAATTTTGCTTTGGCCCGGGCGGCGGCGATCGAGTTCCGCTTGAATTTCCGATGCGTCGATCGACACTAGCGGCGGACAACCGTCAATTACTACTCCCACACCGCCGCCGTGAGATTCCCCAAATGTCGAGATCCGAAATAGATGCCCAAAGGTATTGCCCATGATGCTTTTGCGTGAAAATTGATAATTTTTACTTTAACTGGAAGATAGATTTCTCAAATATAGATTTACTGTATTTTTGAAGAATATAGCATTGACTGGGATGCCGACAGTCGATCGCAGCACAGAAGTTCGATCGCATCCCGGTAGCGGAGTATCTACGAAGGGTATAGGAGAGGGGGAGAATTAGGAGAAGAGGAAAACTGTGAAAATATCCTCTTCCCTCGAACTGACATCAGTTACATCCGCTGCCGAACATCCATCCATCCGTTACATCCGTTAAAAAATCCGTTGCCGAACTTCCTTCATCTTTAATCTTCGTGTTCTTCAAAAGGATCTCTCAATTCCTTAGCGGGAGGGCCGAAAGCCGTGTAGATCGAGAAACCGGTGATTGCCACCAGACACATACCGAGAGAAATGCCGAGAACTGCTGCTGGTTCCATATTTGGGAGAGATTATGAGTGATCCCCTCTATAATATTACAAAAAATAACAATCCGTCTGAAAGTCTAGTGATTTTAGGCGCGGTACGGTATGGCAGCCAAGCCCCACTCCCCCTTCTCTCAGTCCCCCTGCCGCATTTCTGAGAAATTGCGATCGCAATTAGCGGTGGAAATATGTCAAACTTTTCTGTAGAGATTCATTGCAGGTGACTTATGGCACAGCGGACTTGGTTGGGAGACATACTCAAACCCCTTAACTCAGAATACGGCAAGGTAGCCCCCGGTTGGGGAACCACGCTATTGATGAGCGCGTTCATCGGACTGTTTTTCGTGTTCTTGTTGATTATTTTACAAATTTACAACTCTTCTCTGATTCTAGAGAATGTGGATGTCGATTGGTCGAGTCTCGGCCGCTAAAAATTGAGCACCGACAAGTAAGGCTAACAGTAAAAGCTGAGGGTAGAGGAGAAATGGTAAAAGCTAAGTTTTCCCATTTTCCCTTGCCCTTTCCCGTTAGTGCCTCGTAATTAAATGCTAACTAATTAAACAAATTGCAGGAGAAAATAAATGAATATCTTTGGCATTGGTTTGCCGGAAATGGCAGTAATTTTTACCATCGCCCTGTTGGTATTCGGCCCGAAAAAGTTACCAGAAATCGGTCGGAGTTTCGGGAAAGCACTTCGGGGATTTCAGGATGCTTCCCGGGATTTTGAGTCAGAGTTTACGCGGGAAACCAAGCAGCTAGAAGAAGCAGTAGCAACTACCAAAAAGCCGGAAACTGAAAAAGTCACGGCTGCTACTCCCAAGGAAGATACCGCAGACAGTTAAATGAACAACACTCAGAAGTCGGAAACACCAGCGGAGTTAGTGATTCCTCAGTTAATAGTTGGCTTGGGAAATCCCGAACCTAAATACGATCGCACGCGACACAACATCGGCTTTAATGCTGTCGATGCCTTGGCGCAATCGTGGCAGATTTCTTTGTCGGAAAATCGCAAATTTCAAGGCATATTCGGCGAGGGAAATCGACCGCGCGGACAGAAAATTCGCTTGCTGAAACCGCTAACTTATATGAACCTTTCCGGGCAAGCGATTCGGGCGGCTGCGGATTGGTACAAAATACCTGCGGAGTCAGTGTTAGTAGTATACGATGATATGGATTTGCCGATCGGGAAATTGAGAATGCGGCTTTCTGGTTCAGCCGGCGGGCATAATGGGATGAAATCGACAATTTCTCATTTAGGCACAGACAAATTTCCCCGCTTGCGGATTGGCATCGGCAAACCTCAAAACGATGCTGCTAAAAATGAGAAAGATACGATTTCCTTCGTGTTAGGAAAATTTTCCTCAGAGGAAAGTCTGTTAGTAGAAAAAGTGCTTAAACTGGTTGTAGAAGCTGTGGAACTAAGTCTGCACCAAGGAGTAGAAAAAGCCATGAGCCTTTACAATAGTCGCACAATTGCAGAAACAAACGCGGAAACAAAAAGGTGAGTTCGAGACGTTTGCCTGAAACAACAGCATATGTTCGAGTTACTGGCCAATCTTGGCAAAAAGGCACGATTGAGGGTGAAGTGACTGCCGGCAATTTTGAGTGGCAGTTTCAGTGGCGTTTCACCGCAGAAAAAACACTGATACTTGAGCCTTCTCAGGGTAGGGCATTGATTCAGGAACCGCTGCACCGTTTTCTGGAAAAATGGGATTATCAATTAGAACCAGGTGGCGATTATTCGTTTACGGTTCGGGCTGAGTTTTAAAATCTTGGTAATGGGAAATGCGGAAAAGGTAATCAGGAATAAAAACTTCCTTTAGTAGGATATCCGATGCCAGTAATTATTTAATTAATCACGGGAAATTGCTGTAATGGGAAATTGGGAAATGGTAATCGGGAAGGCAAACTTTCTCTAGTAGTATCTCCCGACTCCAGTAATTCTTTAATTAAATCAGGTGCCGCCGCTTCTCGGTAAGCCCCGCAATAATACATTGTCAAAACAGCTTTGTAAGCCCAGTGATTGGAAGGTACATCGGTAAAAGGATTGGGCAGAGTTTCAGCCTGATTTTGCACGCAAGCATTGAGAATTTGTTCTCGCGTTGGCTGCACTTGAACTAAAGAGTTATTTGGCTTTATTTGTGCAGGATTTTGTGCTAGTGCGGGAGATGAGCAACAGGCACTAACTAGCAGTACAATTGTGGAAACGATTCTGAGTTTAAGCATCTAATTACTTTTTGTGCGACAATATATCCTAACTTCCACTGCATTCCCTGAAAACTATGCCGAGTTCTATTCTCCGCAATCGTTATCAAATTATCAAAGACTTGGGACAAGGCGCTTTTGGCGACACCTACCTTGCCAAAGATTTAGACTTACCCGGACAGCCCCAGTGCGTCGTCAAACATCTTAAACCAAAAGATCCCAATCCCGACCATTTACTAATTGCCAAAGGCTTGTTCGACAAAGAAGCCGAAACGCTGTATAAATTGGGTAAGCTACACGACCAAATCCCCAGCCTTTCCGCCCACTTTGAGGAAAATGGCGAATTTTATTTGGTGCAAGATTTTATCGAAGGACATGACCTTACGAAAGAACTGATTCTAGGTAAAAAATCAAGCGAATCCCATACTATTAAATTATTGCACGATATCTTAGAAGTTTTAGCCATTGTTCATCAGCAAAATGTGATTCATCGCGACTTGAAACCTGCTAATTTAATGCGCCGCGATGATGGTAAAATTATCTTGATTGATTTCGGGGCGGTCAAAGAAATTAGCACAATGGTTGTTAATGCTCAAGGACAAACTAGCTTCACCGTTGGCATTGGTACTTCGGGTTATATGCCCAGCGAACAAGCGAAGGGCAAACCTAAACTGTGTAGCGATATTTATGCAGTGGGGATGATTGGGATTCAAGCATTGACTGGTCAACCTCCTCATACCTTACCAGAAGATCCGCAGACGGGAGAAGTTATTTGGCAAAATCAGGCACAAGTTAGCAATAATTTAGCGAATATTTTAGATAAAATGGTGCGCGATAATTTCAGTCAGCGCTATCAAGATGCAGGGGAAGCATTGCAAGCAATTTTATCTTTGTCGTCGCCTCTCCCACCGCCACCACCGCCACCGCCACCGACACCAACACCACCGCCGCCACCGACAAGGCGAGGTTTTTTACAATTCGTCGGTTTGGCTGGATTAGGACTTATCGGTTTAGTTGTGTATCAAAGTTTGGGGAACAAATCGCCTCAAACTTCAACGAATGAGCCATCGTCACCGATATTACCCAACGACGATATACCATCTCAGTTGCCACCACCTCCAGAAACCCCACAACCAGAACCACCAGCACCAAAAACTCCATCGCCAAAAGTATCGTCAAATTCCCTAAAAACAGTTCAATTTGAAACGGTGACAGTGAATTCAAGGGGGGAAATCACCAAGCGCAGCCAAAGTCAAGCACAGGTTTTTACAGAAACTATCGCCAAGGGCATAACTTTAGACATGATGGCAATTCCTGGCGGCAGTTTTGTCATGGGTTCCCCCAATACGGAAGCAGGACGATATAACGATGAAGGGCCGCAGCATAATGTTAATGTGGCCCCTTTTTTGATGGGAAAATATGAGGTGACTCAGGCTCAATGGCGCGCTGTGGCAGCTTTACTGAAAGTCAAGATTGACCTCAAGGTTTATCCTGATCCTTTTAATTTTAGAGGTAATTTCCCTGTTCAGCAAGCAAATTGGGATGATGCTATAGAATTCTGTGCAAGATTATCTCGACTTACTGGACGCAATTATAGACTGCCTAGTGAGGCCGAATGGGAATATGCTTGTCGTGCAGGAACCACTACACCTTTTTATTTTGGGGAGACAATTACCCCGGATTTAGTTAATTATGACGGCAATTATCCCTATGGTTCTGCACCGAAGGGAACTTTTCGTGAAAAAACAACTGCTGTGGGTAGTTTTCCGCCTAATAGCTTTGGACTTTATGATATGCACGGGAATGTCTGGGAATGGTGTCAAGATGTTAGGCACAATAATTATAACGGTGCGCCGACTGATGGTAGTGCTTGGGAAAGTGGTGGATATAGTGATTACCGGGTGCAGCGTGGCGGTTCCTGGAACTACGATGCGTTCGCTTGCCGTAGTGCCGATTGTCACTTCGGCTCGGCGGGCCTCGCGTCGGGGCCCAGGGGTTTTCGCGTGGCGGTTGCTTCGGTTTCTTCGTCGTCCTAGTTTTCCCCGTGAGGACTCTTCTTTGCTCTTTTGCCCTTTTACTCTTTACTCTTTTCTCTTTTTCACTTTTTTCGTCGTCTCTGGCGACTCGATTTATTTTTTGGCACTCGTGGATGCACTCCCGACAAAGAAACCGGGTTTTTTACTTAATCTGTGGAGTACAGCGAAGGATATCGCAAAAAACCCGGTTTCTGGCCACCTGTGCGTAAGTCTTGTTTGGGAAAATCACTGTCATTGTGTCAATGCTTTCTGTATAGACAAGTCTGCTGAAATAGTCTGGTTTATTTACGGAGGAGTTGATGCTGATTTAGGATGGGTTCCAGCGTAGTAAACTATTTTTTTTTCAGATTCACCGCACAACAGATTATAATTAGAAATATTGATTTTTCTCACGAATAGTCGCATAGGAGATTTACAAAATGAATAACCTATTAGCAGAAACTTTTGCCACCGTCTCTCAACTACCCGAAGCAGAACAAAATGCCATAGCCTCCTTAATTTTAGACAAGATATCAGCACCAAGAGTCGCGCCTTTCCTCATTTCCCAATCAGACATCGAAACCCTAGAAAAATCCTACATTTTCCGAGACAAGACAGAAGTCATTGACTTTATTAACAAATATCCGTTTTTACTTCCCGTTGTGCTAGAAGCACCCGTTCAGATTAGCAATTATTTTCCCGAACAAAGACTATTACTTCAAGTCCTCAATGACCCGGAAATTCCTAACTATGTTCATCTGGTTCTTTCAATCATCTTAACAGACCTCGCTCCCGAGGAAGCAATGGATAGAGAAGACGAATTGCGTAAAAATTGGTCTAGGGGATTATCCCACGAAATTCGGGAGCATTTTTATACGATTTTGGAATATACTGATGAGTTTTGATTGGTCGCAATACCTAAATTTAGCAAAAGAACTTGCTGGTCAAGCAACTATTCCTGCTGAACAGGATGCGCGATTGAGGGATGCTATCAGTCGTTCCTATTATGCTGCTTTTATCTTAGCGCGGAACTATTTGCGAGATAAACCAGGTCATTCCTTGCCAAAAACAAGCGATATTCACCGCTATGTTTGGCAAGAATTTGATATTAATCCTGACTCAAGATATCAATTAATCGCGGATAATTTAGCAGTGTTGCGCCGATATCGAAATCAAGCAGACTATGACGATAATTTTCCCTTATTATCTGCGATTGCTACTATTGCGATCAAGCGTTCTCAAGAAATTATTTCTAACCTAAGTAATCTCTAAATATTAATTTAATCTGGTAATGCCTTTGCTAAAACAGCAGTAGTTGTAGGGTGTGTCGCCTGCGATAAATTCCTAACTAAATACCAACAATCTCATCGCGACGCACCTGATAGATATATTACAAACCTTTTGAATGTTCGGACATCTGCCGCATTCCCACAGCCAACACGCTCAAAAACAAAAGCCCGATCGCCCCAGCCAACGGATTGCCGTTAACTCCAGTCACCCAATCGGGAACAGAGCCAGAATATCGGACTAACTCTCCGATGTTAATTATATAGTATCCCCAGACTAAACCTGCATGAAGCCCGATCGACAAACCCAATCGATTTTGACGGCTTCGCTTTGCCAAAACCAGTATCAAACCCAACAACAATAAGCCCGGAAACTGAGGCCAAGTCCGCAGCATTCCCTCCACAGATTTGATAAAATGAGATAGGGCAAACACCAGACTATTCGCCCGCACAGACATCGGATAACTGTAATCCCGCTGCAACTCGTCCAGCAACCAACCACGGAATACCAACTCCTCCGCAAAACCCACTCCCAGGGCGCTTAATAGCCCTTCTGCCATGATTCGAGGCAAATTATCAGAATTTTGCCATGCGACAAAGCCGAGCAGTCCTTGCACTAAAAATAGGGTGAAAGTGATCGAAATGCCGATCGCCAATCCGACTAAAAGTTCAAAACCGTTTTGTCGCGTATTCACTAAACCGTAACTTTTGAGCAATTGCGTTTGTCCATAAACCTGTTTTCCCCAGCGAGGCACTAGGAAAAGAAACTCGGCAAACAACAATCCCATTGTCAGAATAGTTGCGAGGTTGCTATCTTTAACTAACAGATAAATTGGGGCGGCGACGGGCAGCCAGATTGCTGCTAAAATTAATAGGAAAATTATTACACGTAAGGGAAATGGATAAGTTGCTATTTGGCTGGGGTTAATCATTGGTTGTAAATTCAACAGATTTTACATGACATTTATAGCGACACAGATCGGCGGTTGAAACCGCATCTACACAAACGATGTCCGCCTTCACGGACTAAATAAAATAACCTAATTTCAACGACCTGGTTTGCTTCAACCGGCGTCGGCACGTGAAAGTTTGTGTAGACGCGGTTTCAACCGCCCAGTCTTCTCTACGCAGATTATTATAAACACGGCATTATCCCGTCCCCAATGTACAAAGCCCACAGAAAAAGCTAGAATAGCATCATATCGGTTAAAACTTTAAGTAAAGCAAAGCTATAACATCAGATGACTGAAGTATCGGATTTTTCAAATGTCGATCGCGAATTAGACGACACAATATTAAGCTTCGCAGACATTCAAGCAGAACTCAACCTGCGCCGCGCCAAAGATGCTCTGCGAGATATAGTAGAACATCTCGACTTGACACCACAAGAGCGAACTGGACTGGAGCCGGAAATTGGCGGGTTGGAGACAATGCTCGACAAGCTAGAGCGCGCTTGCGTGCAAATCGCTGTGTTTGGGATGGTGGGAAGGGGGAAATCTTCGGTTTTGAATGCGCTACTGGGTCAAAATGTGTTTGAAACAGGCCCGACTCATGGGGTGACTCGCACCACAACTATTGGCCAGTGGGATGTCGGAGATGGTATTGATGACGATTTACCCGATGGCTTACGCCCCGCTACGCTACGACTTTCGCCAGTTATTTACCGTTTGTCGCAAGTAGAATTAATCGATACTCCGGGAATAGATGAAGTTGACGGCGAAACTCGCGAACTTTTAGCCCGCCGCGTCGCTAAACAAGCAGATTTGATTTTATTTGTGGTGGCTGGCGACATTACGAAGGTGGAATATCAAGCACTTTCGCAATTGCGGGAAGCTGGAAAACCCATGTTATTAGTATTTAATAAAATTGATCAGTATCCCGATGCAGATAGACTGGCAATTTATCATAAAATTCGCGACGATCGCGTGAGAGAATTGTTATCTCCCGATGAAATTGTGATGGCGGCGGCTTCACCTTTGACAGCGCGGGCGGTGCGCCGTCCCGACGGCAGTATGGGCGTGCAAATGACGCGCAGTTTGCCGCAAGTGCAGGATTTAAAATTAAAGATTTTGGAAATTTTAGACCGCGAAGGCAAATCTTTGGTCGCGCTGAATACGATGCTCTGTGCGGGAGATATTAACGAGCAGTTGGTGCAGCGAAAAATGGAAATTCGAGATGATGCTGCTAATCGCATTATCTGGAATGGGGTAATGACTAAAGCTGTGGCGATCGCCCTGAATCCAATTACTGTAATTGATATTCTCAGCGGTGCGGTAATTGATGTAGTTATGATATTAACACTCTCTAAAGTTTACGGCATTGCGATGACGGAAGCGGGCGCGGTGGAATTGCTGCAAAAAATTGCGATTAGTATGGGGGGAATTACTGCGGGCGAATTGTTGGCTAATTTGGGTTTGAGTTCTTTGAAAGGATTGTTGGGTTTGGCGACGCCGGCGACGGGGGGTTTGGCTTTGGGGCCTTATTTGTCTGTGGCGGTGACTCAAGCTGCAATTGCGGGGGTTTCTTCCTACGGAATCGGTCAAGTTACTAAGGCTTATTTGGCTAATGGTGCTTCTTGGGGAGATGATGGGCCGAAGGCTGTTGTGAGCAAGATTTTGTCTTCTTTGGATGAGGATTCTATTTTGAATAGGATTAAGGATGAATTGCGGGCTAAGTTGGATTTGGGAAGTGTGGAAAAACAGCAATCTCATTGATTTTTTGGGAAAGACATCAAAAAAGGTTTGTAGTGAGGACTTTAGTCCGCATCCATCCGAGGACTAAATTTTGAACTGGTTCCCAGGCTCTGCCAGGGAACCCATGCCCAGAGGCTCTGCCTCGCGAGCTTCGCTCAAAATTCGAGGCAGAGCCTCGCTGATCTGCGTTACCGGGCAGAGCCTGGTAACGAGTAATAATCTGGGTTGGGTGGCGAAAGCTCTCGTCAGAAACCGGGTTTCTGGGACTGGTTGGTTTTCGATAATCTGTTGATGGGCGGCGTCGGCTCAAGGGAAAAACCATGCGCTCTGGGGGTTCAGTAGAATTACAGACAAAAACCGGCTTAAAAGTTTGATTCTCGCGCTCCAGATTAAAAAAGATGTTAAGTTATGTGTAGATCCAGATATCAGGAAAATCTCATGGGTAACGTCCAAGCAACTTTTAGGGCTACGGAGAAAGCTTTTCATATCGAGGGATATGAGAAGATTGACTTCAGCCTGCTATACGTGGATGGAGCCTTTGGACTTGAGAACTCTGAAATTGCAGAGAGCTACCGTCACTTTGGGCGCTGTTTAATGGTCGTAGACAAGACAGTCTACGGTTTGTACGGCCAGCAGATGCAGGCCTATTTCAAGCATCACGAGATTGACTTGACAGTCTTTCCGGTGACAATCAAAGAGACAGATAAGACATTACGGACTTTTGAGCGCATCGTTGATGCGTTTGCAGACTTTGGGTTGGTTCGTAAAGAGCCTGTTTTGGTAGTGGGCGGTGGTTTAACTACGGATGTGGCTGGCTTTGCCTGTTCCACCTACCGCCGTCGCACTAACTATATTCGAGTCCCCACAACGCTGATTGGGTTGATTGATGCGAGTGTCGCAATCAAAGTCGCCGTCAACCACGGTAAGTTAAAGAATCGTCTGGGTGCTTATCACGCTTCTCAAAAGGTGATTCTAGACTTCTCCTTCTTGAAAACGCTGCCTGTGGATCAGGTGCGTAACGGCATGGCAGAGTTGATCAAGATTGCTGTCGTCGCCAATAGCGAAATTTTTGAGTTGTTGGAAAAGCACGGCGAAGCACTTTTGCATACTCATTTCGGCTACTTGAATGGTACGCCTGAGCTGCGGGAAGTGGCTCACAAGGTTACGTATGATGCGATTAACACTATGTTGGGGCTGGAAGTGCCTAACTTGCACGAGCTAGATCTCGATCGCGTGATCGCATACGGTCATACCTGGAGTCCTACTCTGGAATTAACGCCGGAGATTCCAATGTTCCACGGGCACGGTGTCAACATTGATATGGCCTTCTCGGCAACTATTGCTCAGCAGCGGGGCTATATTTCGATCCTCGATCGCGATCGCATTCTAGGATTAATGAGCCGCATCGGTTTGGCAATTGATAGCCCTCATTTGACCCCTGAATTGTTGTGGAAAGCCACAGAATCTATCAGTCGGACACGCGATGGTTTGGTGCGGGCAGCAGTTCCCAAGCCGATCGGAAGCTGTGTTTTCATGAACGATTTGACCAGAGATGAGTTGGATCGAATGCTAGCAATCCACAAGGAAATATGTCGTAGCTATCCTCGCGGTGGAGATGGTGAAGATATGTATATATCGTTAGAGACGGCTAGCGCTGCGATCGCAGCAGGGGCAAAAGCGTGACGGTAGCCCCTAGAGCTGTGACACCGCTAGGCATCCTGGCGGCACAACTTGAACATCTCAGACAGCAGATAGAAGCCTTAGATAGCGTTGCTCCAAATCTCAAGTCACAATTGCGACAAGCAAGTGAGTTAGCAAGTGGGTTAGATCCTTACATCAATAGTTGTACAACGCCGGAGTCTCCGGCTTTGGCAGCCTTGGTTAAGCGCACCCAAGCAGAAAATTGGAGTCAGCGGTTTTCCGACAGCGAGACTGTACAGCAGTTAGAGCAAGAAATGCTCTCAGGACATCTCGAAGGTCAAACTCTCAAATTTTTTGTGCATTTAACTCAGGCTAAGCGAGTCTTAGAAGTCGGTATGTTTACCGGCTACTCTGCCCTCGCGATGGCCGAAGCTCTGCCAGATGATGGCGAAGTAGTTGCTTGTGAGGTAGATGCGTATGTTGCTGAGTTTGCTCAGCAATGTTTTAAAGAGTCTCCCGACGGCCACAAAATTTCGGTCAAGGTGGCACCGGCGCTGTTGACTCTCAAACAGTTAGCCGCCGAGAAAAGTGATGTGTTCGATTTGGTCTTTATTGATGCCGACAAGGCTGGATATGTTGACTATTTGAACTTGTTGCTAGACACCAATCTGCTAGCACCTAACGCTTTGATTTGTGTAGACAATACCTTGATGCAGGGGCAGCCATACCTAACGGGTGAGGCTACTGCTAACGGGGCGGCGATCGCCAAATTCAACCAAGCAGTTGCAGACGATCCTCGGATAGAGCAGGTGCTGCTCCCGTTGAGAGATGGTCTGACGCTGATCCGCCGAGTTTAGGCGACATTCCTACACCAAACAATCAAATAGGTTTGTAGTGAGGACTTCAGTCCTTCTTGAATGCGGACTAAAGTCCTCACTACAAACACTCTTACTGGCTCTCAATTTTTGAAACTATCTGCGTCGATATGTGTCGATCTGCCTTAAATCTGCGGTTTCGGGATCGATCGAAAATTTATGCAATGAGCCTAGGTAATTAAGAGGACTAAAGTCCTCACTACAAACCAATTTTATTCGGGGTGTTCAGGAAAGCATGACGCAAAAAATATCGATCGCAGGGACGGGGCCTCAGCGTCAAATAATGGCAAGTAACGGGTGGCTACAGAATTCACTAAAAACAGCGGCAGCACTCTCAGTCTGCTGCTGTTAGTGCTGCCGCTGAATGTCGCTTTAACGACGATCGCCCTGCTGGCGGCAATTTTAGTTAAACCGTTTCAGTCTAGGACAGTCGCCGCCAATCCCAAAACGATTTTGGTCAGCGGTGGTAAGATGACTAAGGCGTTGCAGTTAGCTCGATCGTTCGATCGGGCGGGTCATCGGGTAATATTGGTCGAAGCACAGAAATACTGGTTAACCGGGCATCGATTTTCTTGGGCAGTCGATCGCTTTTATACAGTACCAAATCCTCAATCGCCTGACTACATTAATGCACTCTTAGAAATTGTGCAAAAAGAAGGGGTAGATGTTTACGTACTTGTTTGCAGTCCAGTTGCTAGTTATTACGATGCTTTAGCTAAACAGGCACTTTCGCCTCACTGCGAAATCATGCACGTCGAACCAGAAATGGTTCAGCAATTAGGTGATAAATATCAGTTTTCCGCAGTCGCAACATCATTAGGTCTTGCTGTACCTGAGTCCTACTGCATCACCCAGCCACAGCAGGTGCTTGATTTTGATTGTTCTGGGCAAAAGCGCCAATACATTCTCAAGAGCATTCCCTACGACTCTGTGCGGCGGTTAGACTTGACTAAACTACCGTGCAATACACCCGCAGAGACAGCGGCATTTGTCAAGGATTTGCCGATTTCTGAGCGCAATCCTGGGATTGTGCAAGCGTTTATTCCCGGACAAGAATACTGCACCCACAGCACTGTGCGCGATGGGGAACTGCGGCTGCATTGTTGCTGCAAGTCGTCAGCATTTCAGATTAATTATGAAATGGTAGATCATCCAGAAATCGAAGCATGGGTGAGACGGTTTGTGGCTGGTTTGAATTTAACTGGGCAAGTTTCCTTTGATTTCATTCAGGCCAATGATGATGGACGCATTTATGCGATCGAGTGCAACCCTCGCACTCATTCAGCCATTACCATGTTTTACAACAATCCTGATGTGGCAAAAGCTTATTTAGAAACTGAGCTTTTGTCTGATGTCATCCAACCACTGGAATCAACTCGTCCCACCTATTGGATTTACCATGAAATTTGGCGATTGGTGACGCATTTGTGGTCGCCTGTTGAGGTTTGGCGCAGGTTGCAAATCATTGCTAGCGGCAAAGATGCCATTTTTGACTGGTCATATCCACTGCCGTTTTTGATGGTTCATCATGCACATATACCATGCCTGTTGCTAGGGAATTTGCGGCAGTTTAAGGGCTGGATTCGGATTGATTTTAATATTGGTAAGCTTGTCGAATTGGCGGGGGATTAATTATGTCGGTATTGCGTGTTTTGCATTTAGTGGGGTCTGCTGTTGACGAGTTTTACTTTGATTTGTCGCGCCTTTATGCCGAAAATTCTCTGGAATTTACCGCCAATCCAGCACTCTATGAATTTCATATTGCCTGCGTTTCGCCCGATGGCAAATGGCGGTTTCCAACATCTTTGAGTCGCGAGGATCTCGCCCAAGCCGATCCGATGTCCTTAGCTGAGGCAGTTCAGGTTTTGACAGCACTCAAGATTGATGTCATGTTACCACAGATGTTTTGCGTTCCAGGCATGACATACTATCGAGGTTTGTTTGATTTATTGAACATTCCCTACGTGGGAAATACTCCAGATTTGATGGCGCTGACTGCTAACAAAGTGAAAGCAAAAGCGGTGGTGGCGGCAGCAGGTGTAAGTGTACCCGAAGGAGAATTGCTTCGCCCGGGAGATACTCCCACAATTGCTACTCCCGCAGTGTTAAAACCTGTGGATGCAGATAATTCTTTGGGGGTAGTTTTGGTTAAAAATCCCTCTGATTATGACTCTGCTTTGCAGACAGCATTTGGTTATTCAGACGAGGTATTGGTAGAGTCATTTATTGAACTCGGCAGAGAAGTCAGATGCGGTATCATTGTTCAGGATGGTGAGCTTGTGTGCTTACCGCTGGAAGAGTATCTTATGGACAAGGATGAGCGGCCGATTCGGAGTTATGAAGATAAGCTCAAACGAGATGAAAGTGGTGACTTAACTATGGTTGCTAAGGATAATAGCAAATCATGGATAGTCGATCCTAGTGACCCGATTACTGAGAGGGTTTGGGAGGCTGCTAAAAAATGTCATGTAGCTTTGGGCTGTCGGCATTACAGTCTGTTTGATTTCCGCATCGATCCTAGCGGGAAGCCTTGGTTTTTGGAAGCTGGATTATATTGTTCTTTTGCGCGGACGAGTGTGATTTCTGCGATGGCAAAAGCGTCGGGCACTTCTCTGGATACGCTTTTTCCGACAATGTTGAATAACGCGCTTTTAGAGAAACAATAATAGGGTTTGTGCGCTCCTCTTGGTTGGCTTATCCCCCTGAGTGGCGGGTTCACCAACCAGATCTAACTACTCCCTTCCCGGTAGAAGATTATCTAATTATTGCTGATTCTTCCTTCGTGTCCTTCGCGTCTTCGCGGTTCAATAATACTAATTTTTTTGGCCCGAAAGAAGTATTGCCAACAATTTAGATAAACCCACCCCTATAGAAATTGCGCACCCAAGCAAAGAAACCGGGTTGTTTCAACTCACGGTAGAGAATCAATATTTATCGTAAAAAACAGTTTCTGTGTGCTTCACAAACTAATTACCAATTACCAATTATTATATGTTATTAACCATATCCACAACTCGCGTTCCTGCTACTGATTTGGGCTATTTGCTGCACAAACATCCCGATCGCATTCAATGCTTCCCCATGACTTTCGGACAAGCCAGCGTGTTTTATCCCGAAGCAAATGCAGACAAGTGCACGGCGGCTTTGCTGTTAGATGTCGATCCGGTGGCTTTGGTGCGGGGAAAGTCGAAATCGGGCGATCGCCCGCTCGAACAATACGTTAACGATCGCCCCTACGTAGCCTCATCCTTTCTCAGTGTCGCCCTCGCAAAAGTCTTCAGTACCGCCCTATCCGGGCGCTGTAAAGACCGCCCAGAACTCGCAGAAACGGCCATTCCGTTGACAGTTAGTCTGTCGGTTTTGCCCTGTCGCGGCGGCGAGAAATTCCTGCGCCAAATGTTTGAGCCGCTGGGCTATCAAGTCGCAGCAAAACCCCTGATTCTTGACGAGCAATTTCCCGAGTGGGGCGCGAGTCCTTACTTTGCTGTGGAACTGCAAAATACAATTCGTTTGGCGGATTTGTTGAGCCATCTTTACGTGCTAATTCCCGTGTTGGATGACGATAAACATTATTGGGTGGGCGATGATGAAATCGAGAAGTTATTGCGTCACGGCGAAGGTTGGTTGAACGCTCATCCCGCCCGCGAACAAATTGCCGATCGCTATCTGAAACGCCAGCGCCGCTTAACGCGCCTTGCTGTGGCACAATTAACAGAAGAAGATCATACTGATCCCGAAAAAGTAGAAGTTGATCGTGCTTTAGAAGAGGAAGTTTTAGAACAGCGAATTAGCCTCAACGAACAGCGTTTAGAAGCTGTGATGGAGGTTTTAAAAGCCAGCGGTGCTCAGCGAGTGGTAGATTTGGGCTGCGGTGAGGGAAAACTGTTACGATTGCTTTTGGCTGAAAGTGCGATCGCCCAAATTACCGGAGTCGATGTGTCCTTTCGGGCTTTGGAAATTGCCAAGAAACGATTGCAGCTCGATCGCTTTTCTCCCGCACAGCAATCTCGCTTACAATTGATCCAAAGTTCGCTGATTTATCGGGACAGCCGCTTGACGGATTTTGACGCAGCAACGGCGATCGAAGTTATGGAACACTTGGATTTAGAACGGTTGGCTGCTTTTGAACGGGTTTTGTTTGAGTTTGTGCGGCCGAAATTTGCGATCGTCACAACTCCCAACGTTGAGTACAATGTTCGGTTTGAAAACTTGCCGGCGGGGAAATTTCGCCACCGCGATCACCGTTTTGAGTGGACGCGCGCGGAGTTTCAGGCTTGGGCGCATGGGGTTGCTGAACGATTTGGTTTTGGGGTGGAGTTTCGATCCGTTGGATCGGAGGATTTAGAAGTTGGTTCGCCTACGCAAATGGCAGTATTTGCCGAGTTAAAATAATATCGACAGACAGTCTGTTTGTGCTGAAAATCTAGTTATAGTTAGAAAAATGCAGGCTTCAGCTATGAGTGAATCCATCCAAACTCGCATCGTTAAAATTTGTAATTTTCAGAAAATTCGCATTCCCAAATCTTTGTTAGATCAGATTGGTATTTGCGAAGAAGTAGAAATCAAAGTTGAGGGCGATCGGATTGTCATTCGTGCAGCGCTAAAACCGCGATCGGGTTGGGATGAAGCGTTCGCAAAAATGACCGAGCAACATGATGATGTCCTGCTGGATAATTTCACGACTACTGAGTGGGAGGAGCTTGAGTGGGAATGGTAGTAACTGGTTCCCAGGCTGTGCCTGGGAACCCATGCCTAGAGGCTCTGCCTCGCTAGATTCCATGAAAATTAGACGAGGCAGAGCCTCTGAATCTGCGTTACTAGGCAGAGCCTAGTAACGAGTAAAAGAAATTACAATTATTAAACTATGAAAATTACGATTCCCGAACTATCTTTAGTCCTGCTCATCGGTGCATCAGGTTCCGGCAAATCCACCTTTGCGCGCCAGCATTTCCAACCGACAGAAATCATTTCATCCGATTACTGCCGCGGCCTGGTTTCCGATGACGAAAATAATCAAGCGGCTACCGCTGATGCTTTTGAAGTGCTGCATTTTATCGCTGCTAAACGCCTTGCAGCAGGTAAATTAACTGTTATCGACGCGACAAATGTTCAGCCGGAAAGCCGCAAACCTTTGTTAGAATTGGCTCGAAAATACCATTGCATTTCGGCTGCAATTGTGCTAGATTTACCCGAAAAATTGTGTGCCGATCGCAATCAACAACGTCCAAACCGCAATTTTGGCAGTCACGTAGTTCGCCGCCATGTTCAAAATTTAAGACGATCGCTCCGCAATCTCGATCGCGAAGGCTTCCGCTACGTTCACGTACTCCGTTCCCCAGAGGACATCGCAGCAGCCCAAATCGAGAGACAACCGCTGTGGAACAACCGCAAACAGGACACAGGCCCCTTTGACATCATCGGCGACGTTCACGGATGCTGCGGCGAATTGTCACAATTGCTGCAACAGTTGGGCTATCAAATTGTCCCAAACTCCAGCGCCTCCGGCTTTTGGGATTATCCCACCTACGCCCATCCAGAAGGGCGTAAAGCCGTGTTTTTGGGCGATTTGGTCGATCGAGGCCCGCGCATTCTCGACACGCTCAAACTCGTCCGCAACATGGTAGCAGCATCAACCGCTTTGTGCGTCCCCGGAAATCACGACATCAAACTGCTGCGAAAACTCAGCGGCAAAAATGTCAAAATCAACCACGGACTCGAACAAACCTTAGCAGAAATTGCAGCTTTACCCGATGAATTGCGCGAATCAGCAGTTAGCGAAATTAGCCAATTTCTAGATAGTTTAATCGGGCATTACGTCCTCGACGGTGGCAAATTAGTCGTCGCCCACGCCGGAATGAAAGCAGAATTTCAGGGACGCGCATCGGGGAGAATTCGAGATTTTGCCTTGTACGGAGAAACCACAGGCGAAATCGATGAATTCGGCTTACCCGTCCGCTACAATTGGGCCGCCGAATATCGAGGTCAAGCTGCTGTTGTTTACGGACATACCCCCGTTCCCGAAACAGAATGGTTGAACAATACTGTAGATATTGATACGGGCTGCGTTTTTGGCGGCAAGCTAACAGCTTTGCGGTATCCCGAAAGAGAATTTGTCAGCGTTTCTGCTGCGATGATTTACTGCGAACCTGCCAAACCGATCGCCTTTCAATCAATTTCAACTCCACTTGACAGTTTTGACGCACCGAATCTCACCGCCCAACAGCAGTTTGACGACGTGCTGGATATTTCCGACGTACTCGGAAAACGGATGATTTCAACAAGGCTGCAACGTAACATAACAATTCGAGAAGAAAATGCGATCGCCGCCCTGGAAGTAATGAGCAGATTTGCCGCCAATCCCCAATGGCTGATTTACTTACCGCCCACCATGTCCCCCGCTGCAACTTCCAAAGAACCCGGACTTTTAGAACATCCAGCCGAAGCATTTAACTACTACCAACAGCAGGGCGTATCGACAGTTGTGTGCGAAGAAAAGCACATGGGTTCTCGTGCAGTTGTAATTGTTTGCCGCGACGAATCGGCTGCTAAACTGCGCTTTGGGATTCTCAACAACAGCATTGGTATTTGCTACACTCGTACAGGTCGGCATTTTTTCGACAATTCCACCTTAGAAACCGAGTTTTTGACGCGGGTAAATCGCGCTCTTTCTGCTAGCAATTTTTGGGATAAATTTCAAACAAATTGGGTTTGTTTGGACTGCGAATTAATGCCTTGGTCTGCCAAAGCTCAAGGTTTATTGCAAGAACAATACGCCGCTGTAGGAACAGCATCCCGTCACGGGTTTGCGGAGGCGATTAAGAATTTAGAACAGGCGAAACAGCGGGGAGTTGAAGTTGATTCTGTGTTGGCTAGCTACCGGGAACGAGCTGATTTAGCCGATCGCTACATTCATGCCTACCAGCGCTACTGCTGGCCCGTGCAATCCATATCCGACCTCAAGTTAGCGCCTTTTCACATCTTGGCAACCGAGGGAACAGTTCATACTGACAAAAATCACTGCTGGCACATGGCACAGATTGCAGAAATTTGTCAAGCTGACCCGGAATTGCTGTTAGCTACTGAATATAAAGTAGTTAAAATTGCCGATTTAGACAGCCAAGTGGCGGGGATTGAATGGTGGGAAAAACTGACTGATGCGGGAGGAGAAGGTATGGTTGTCAAACCGATGGAGTTTACTGTAAAAAATAACAAAGGACTGGTGCAGCCTGCGGTAAAATGTCGCGGGAAAGAGTATTTGCGGATTATTTACGGTTTGGAATATTCTTTGCCGGAACATTTAGAAAAATTGCGATCGCGCGGGCTTTCCGGGAAGCGTTCTTTAGCTTTGCGAGAGTTTGCTCTCGGTGTAGAATCATTGGAGAGATTTGTGGCGGGCGCTCCTTTGAGACAAGTTCACGAGTGCGTTTTTGGAGTTTTAGCGATGGAAAGCGAACCAGTCGATCCGAGGCTGTAATATCGTTAACCTTTGCATCGGTATTGTACAATGTTAAATTTTGTAGGGGCGGGTTCACCAACAATAATTGCCCATAATTTACAATCTCATAAACCCGCCCCCGCCCATACTTTTATCGCACGCTTATTCATTTCCTCCTACTAATCGCTCAACTTCCGATGTCGATAAATTCATCATTTGTGCAACTTGCTCTAAATTCATTCCTGAAGTTAACAGTTGAGAAACGAGCGATCGCAAGGCTGATTCCGCCACCAGTCGTCCTTGTTGTTCGGCCAGTCGTCCTTGTTGTTCGGCTAGCCGTCCTTGTTGTTCGGCTAGCCGTGCTGATTGTTCGGCCAGCCGTGCTTCTTCAGATTGCTGGTAAGTCTTCAGAAATTCCCCTGTCTGAGGATTTCTCAATCTCAATTCTCCAGAGATGATGTGCAATTCCAGTCCCAATACTTCACTGTATAGCCACAGCGTATCGAAGGCGATTTTATTGAGGGGAATTTGCTCATATCGATTGTTAACTAAACGCACTCCTTGCAGTATCGGATTCAGATAATCCCCAGACGGATCGTACTGAAAATATTCCTTTACTCCCAAACTTCGATAGGTTTCTGGTTTGGTTTCTTGGTCTACATCTTGAGTTGTTTCCGAGGTTATTTCCAAGACAAACTGCGGGGCTATCCCTGCTTCTTTCCAGATTTTGTAGTTATCTCTTTGGCGTTTTTTGACTCCAAATACTACATAAATATCGGGAGCAACTACTGCTGATTTGTTGCCTTCTTCATAATAAACGAAAGAATTTGCTGACACGTAGACATCCCATCGCTTGTGAAAGTGTAGCTTCAGGGCTTCCACGCCGTAAGTCATGTAGTCGCGCGTGATGTCACTTTCAGCCATCGGTTCTCCATCGCTGCTGGGATATTGGATTTCTTCTTGTTCGATAGAAGTTAAAACTGTCACAGTTTAATTCTCCTCAGTTATGACTAATTCGATTGTAGCACTTAAGTAATAATCAATAACCAACAACTAATACCTATTTTAAAAAGTCTTTCTACAGCGATATTATATAAATTATCGTTCATGCACGACCGCCCCTGCCGGACACGGCAGTGCCGTTTCCCTACAGACGATAGCTGATATTTTCACGAGTAGCACTAATTTTAATAATTGGTATAACAACTAACAACTAACAACTGACAAAAAATGGCGTTTGTACTTGACAAACGCCATTTTATAGAGTTACAAACGCGGCGTTTTATCTTGTTTAAACGACGCTAACCATTCGCGAAGTTCGTTGGCCGCAATCTCGCGCCCGCCCAAACCAAAGGCTAGAGCAATTCCAACTGCGATCGCCCCCAGCAGCAGCCCGAAAGCCAAATTCACAATATCGCTGCCAATCCCCATCTGTTGCAGCGCCAAGGCCGAAACAAAAGCAATAATCGCGATCCGAGCCGTTTGGCCCAACAGCCGCGCTTGGCGAGTTCCAGAACTAGCAATCAAACTAAAGGCCAGGTTCGCCAAATACAAGCCGATCGCAAATACCACCAAACCAGCCAGCACCCGACCTGCAACCAGCACAATACCGCTAACAATCGCCGTCAGCGCTGGAATCCGCAGCACGTCGGTAGCCGCCACCACAGCAAACAGGAGGATGCCCACCTGCACCACAATGCCGACAAACTCCGAAGGCGTGCGGCTCGGAAGTTCCGGTTCCTGAAGAATTGTTGCTTCAGGATCGATCGAACTCGGCGGTAGTCGCAGCGGCTGTTTCGGCTGCACTCCCAACCAAGAAAAGACATTGTTAAAGCCAATTCCCGTCAGGATATTCGTCACCAAATCGCCGATCCAGCGCCCCAAAATGTAAGCAACCGCCAAAATTAGCGCAGCGGTAAAAATGTTGGGAAGCGCGCCCATAATCGTGTTCAGCATCGCGATTGCCGGCAAGGAAATCGCCTGGATGTCCAAAGCGTTCAAAGCTGCGATCGCCGTGGGAATCAAAATCAACACATAGACAATTGTGCCGATAATCCACGACAGCGATTGTCCGCCGGAACTCCGGGAAATGCCAAAGCGAGCGCCCAAACTGTCCGCCCCAGCAGCAGCCAGCAGATTCGTGACAATCCGCTGCACCACTTGAGCCAGCAGCCAGCCCACAAACCCAATCAGTACAGCTTCCAAAATCTTCGGAATTGCTGCCAAAATTTGGTTCAGCAAATTATTCACCGGCAGCAGAGCCTGCTGTAAATCCAGCGATTCCAGAACCGACGGCAAAAACAGCAGAAAAATGAACCAGTACAGCGCATTGGCCAGAGTATCGCTCAGCAGCACAGGACTCTCGTTGGGTCTAGTACCCACCTGCTGGTTCAACCGCTCGTCTACGCCAAAACTCCGCATCGCCCGCGATAATGCCAATTTGGCAACTGTCGCCAGCACCCAAGCAATCCCCAAGAAAATCAGGGCTTTGGCTAACTTCGGCAAAGCACCGGCAATTTGATTGAGAAAAGTATTCAGCGGTTGCGAGACAGCCGTGAGATTCAGCCGGTTGAAAAAGGCAACTAGGAAAAAGATAAAAATGATCCAGAATACCGCACCGGAAATCCATTTTTCGACTTGCGGAGATCCTGCTCCTTCCGGGCGCCCGGTAATCCAAGCAGCCAGCCTGTTGTCAATGGTCGTCTTTTTGAGCAATCCCCCGACTAAAGATGAGACGAGGGCTGATACGATCAAGCCAATGAGCAGGATGCCGATCGCCCAGACTAGATTTTCAATGTTTGAACTCTGAACAAAATTGTTGATTCCGCGTTCGGCATCTGCCAGCGGATTCGGGGCTACCTGGGCTTGTGCCAAAATGCGTAGCGTAGCGGGGCGTATGCCATCGGACATAACCGCTATTTGCCCCGCTATCGGTTGAGTTATTTCTTGCCAAGTTTCATTCATTTTTTTCTCAGGTTAACGTCAGATTTTGACTGGGAGAAGACGAAACTTTAAGAATAGTTCCACAAAATCTAGACATCGCCTAAATTTAATGTTTGTACGCTTTTAACCGTACTGGGTTAACTACAAAACCCTCTATCGAATTTGGGATAAACCCATCTCCGACTGCTTTTCTGCCAATATTCAAAGAACCGTTGACATCAGCATTGATTAGTTGTCCAGTTTGGGTTCTGAACAATCCTCTTTTTACTCTACTGCCAATGTACTCTGATTTTTCTTGAATTGGTTCCCAATCCAAGGCAGAACATATGGATGTGTAACTCTCCTCTACTAACACCACTTTAATTCCCGCAAGTTGTGCTTTGTACTGCAACATTTGCACGAACCGGCGATGGGGAATGCAGGCAAAATTTTGATGGTTAACTTTGCCAGTGTTAATCCCATCTTTAAAATCCTGCGCCCAGCCTATAACCAGCAAGCCAATTTGATGATTGACGAGTTCTTTAATAATTGCGGAACTCGTTGTGTGGAGGTAGTAATCCACTTTGCAGTTACGCTTGTGCCACAATTTGGCGAGTTTTTTACTGGTTTTTTGCCCTGCCGACAGCAACGATTTCAAGGTTGATGAAATCTGATTGCAGTATTGGTTGGTTGACTTCAGCGCCCGTCCGTCGTGGATTTTCGGTACTAACCCAGCAACACTGTATGTTAATGTTGCCAGATTGTTTAATCCTAAATCTATGGCAGCTACTTTCTGATTAACTTGTAAAGGCTGTTCTAACTTTTCATAGACGACCTCGACAATATAACAACCCACCTTGGGAACAATCCGGATTTCCAGAATCGAGGTGACTTTTGAGGGCAACCAAATATTAGTCCCAGAGGGACGAGCATATCCTTTTTTTAAGGCTCTTTTGCTGACAGCTTGAGAATTAAATACAACTACATAGCGCCCGTCTGCTCTTTTTCCCTGTCTTGAACCTTGATAATTGGGGATTTTGGGTGCGGTTTTAAATTTAGTTGGGTCTTCCTGATAGTTTCGCACTCCCAGATGGTAGCTAGTCCATGCTTTGAGCGCTAAGCCGAGGGTGCTTTGTGCTACTTTTGCGGGCAGTGCTTTGTAATCGGGGCTGGTTTTGAGCGCGTGATAAACAGCCAGAGCGTTTGTTTGTTGGCTGGCAAAAAAGTTTTGACGGTAGATGTAGTTAGCGCAGTTGTAAAGATTTTTGCACAGCCATGACAGTCTATCGGCTTCTCGATAAAACCTATGATTTGGTTTGATGATGTGCCTTTCGACTAACTGCATAATCGGTATATATACTGTTATTTGGCGATAATACACTGTATTTAGGAGTGTGTCAATCTTTTAATTTCTGGAAAAATTGACGGTATAACTAAATAAAGGACTATAAAGTAAGCAAAGTTTTGTAATACCCTCCTTGTTGCAGGTTTTTATGTCAATTCGCCAAGTTTTCGAGCAATCCGTTGAAATTCGCGCTGCTGCTACCTTGGTGGAGCGCTGTATAGTCGATCGCACTTTAATGCACAAATGGCTCAATCCCTTGCTGCGCTGCGATCCCGAGGGCGAATGGGATACTGCTGTAGGAAGTCGCAGCTTATTTATCATAAAAATTCCCGTTTTGCAACCCACTTTAGAGAGTGTGGTGTTGGAGCGACAACCCGGTTTAATTGTGTGGGGGTTCGACGGATTTTTCAAAGGATGCGATCGCTGGGAATGCCAGCCCCAAATCCAAGGAACTCTCTTGATTAACCGCTTTGAATTTCAAATTCCCAATCCTTTAATTAGATTTGGTTTCAATCGCTTTGCAGCCCCTTGGACCCAAAAAGATATGAAAGACCAACTGCGCCGACTCAAACGGGTAGCCGAGCAATTATCTCAAGAAATTGGTAAGGTGTAATGGGTAATTGGTCATTGGTCATTGGTCATTGGTCATTGGTCATTGGTCATTGGTCATTGCTAATCGGTAATCGGTAATCGGTAATCGGTAATCGGCAATCGGTGAAGCAAAATCCGCAATCCGCAATTATCAATTCGCAATCCGCAATTCCCAATTCCCAATTACCAATTCCCAATTGCCAATTCCCAAAGAGCGAGCAACTTCAGTTATTTACTTCGCACTTCCCGAGGAATTGGGCTGACAAATCATTTGTCTCGCCGAATTCATAGCTTGACCTGCCGTACTTTGCAAAGCCGGCGAATTCTGATACATAGCTTGCAAATCTTGCAAGTCTTTAATCACTCGCTGGTAGATGGCCATAGCTTGATTCCCGTCAACTTCTAAAGCCGGAGGGGTGTAGTTTTGCATCACTTCTATCAGTGATATTTTGCCATCTTTGGAAGCTGCGACTAAAGCATCACGCAGTGCCGGCGCGCTTTGAGCCCGAGTTGCCGGCGTATAAGCAACCTCGCCCAATTGTTTGAAAACAATTTCCCCAAAATAAGTATTTGCCAGCCGCGATACTAATTGGGAATCTAAAGGCACTTCTCGCGTTAATATTTCGCGTACCGATTGGGGAGTTTGTTTCGCCAGACTCAAAACGCTTTGCAGTTGAGATGATGCTTTGCCCGTTTGTGCAAAGCTTTGCAAGTCGCTCATCGGTAAAGTTACGTCAACAGCACCGTATTTTACGGTAACATTGTCTAATGCAAAGGCTTTGGCGCTGCTCAGCAATACTGCACTTGTCGAGAGTAAAAGTGCCAAACCTAATGATAAAGACTTTGACATTTTTTTGCTAAAATGGGCTGAATGCGAGCGCATTTCGTTGAGATAACCTTGTTGAAACTTAAAATTCATCAGTTTATGCCTCTTTACGTCAAAATACTGTTTCGATCGATCTTCTTTGCAGGTATCAGTCGGAAAAGTGGACTCAGAAGTTCCGTAAATGACCTAGTTATTCTACAGTCATGTCAAGCAAATTTAACCCATCAAAAGATAGGTGTTAATTGATAATTTATATGTTACGCTTGGATATGTGACATTTTATATAGCTTTGCAAAACTTATAAAAGCGACATTTTAGGGTCGGGCAACAGTTTAGTGATTGTCGCTTTCGCGTGTGGTAATGTGCGATCGTCTGCGAGGGCTGGGCTAACAATCGCGAATTTAAGTTTAGTTCTGATCGAGCCTTTCGAGTAATAGGCGAATTGCCGCAGCATCCTCAGCATTCGGAGCATTTGTCAGATATAGTTCCAAATCGTGGCGCGCCTGGGCCAAGCGACCCATTTGATGGTAAAGAATTCCGCGATCGCGCCTTTCCAACAGCGCCTCGGGAAACAGCAGCAAAATCCGATCGATCGCCCCCAGTACCCTCAAACCATCTCGCTGTTGCAAATAAATCGCCTTCAGATTTGCCAGCATCCGCCCCAACAACTGTCGGCGACTTACCGGGGCGAGAAAAGCCGGCGGCAATTCCATCGGTTGACCATAAATTTGAGAAAGTCTCCCCCGACAATCTTCGGGAAATAATATCTCGCCCTTGTTAAACGCATCAACAAAAATCCCAGCATCTTCAAAATCCGGCCTAATTAAAAAATGTCCCGGCATCCCAATTCCCACCATCGGAAAATCAATGCGCTTAGCAACCTCCAAATAAACCAAAGACAAAGATATCGGAATCCCCGTGCGGCGATCGATCACTTGATTCAAAAAGCTATTGCGGGGGTCATAATAATCAACATCATTGCCGGAAAATTCCAAATCCTCGTACAGATAGCGGTTGATCGTTTGAATGATCCGCAGCGGATAATTCTGTACTGGCAGGCGATCGCGCACTCGATCTGCGATCGTGTCGAGAGCGTTGAGATACTCGCTGGGATCTAAATTCGGGTATTCTTCCAAAGCCAAGTACAGCGCAGCTTTCGCCAGATCGATCGAGCCATCCGGCTGATTGATTTCTTGATAAAACAGTTGTCGCGCTCTGGGAAAATCCATATTTATGATTTATTTGATTTTAATTAACATCTTATACGAATATTCGGCAACAGGCTTTCTGGCCCGTTCCACAAAAGACATTTTTTATTTTAAAAGAGACATTTTTTATTTTAAAATAGGCGTTATTTCTCGTGGAACTGGCCAGAAAGCCTGTTGCCCCAAAAAAATGAAAAACCAGGAATTATTTCAATCTTAATATACTCTAATTTTTTCGATCGAAATCAGCCACTATTTTTAACAAAGCTTCACGATATATTTTTTTACCATCGAGATTGAGATGCACGCCATCCGAAGTCAAATTAGCCTTCAAAGCTTTGCCATCAAATAACGGCTGCACGGCTGCGTCATCAACAGATACAGCAGATTCCATGTATGTGTGGTACACTAAATTCAGTATATCAGCATAAAAAATGAAAGCTTATTCGATCGAGTTTCGTGAAAAAATAGTTAAAACCTATGAACAAGGTGATACATCAATCAGGAAAGTAGCCC
>JANYGO010000267.1 GCA_025362325.1 Cyanobacteriota bacterium
TCTGTTATCTCTTTTTCTACTAATATTGACCCCGAACCAGTCAAAGCTTCTCGTTTACAACATCAGCAAAGAACTTACCGAATTGAGTTTCAAGCTACCACTGTAGTTTGGGCTAATTAAACTTTTGTCAGTCAATCAGCCTAAATACAGACCCCGCCGCCGACACCGATGCTAGAGTTATCGAAGTAAGAATTCGCCTTGACCCCGAATCGAGCAAAAAAGTTGCTGAGCTGACAAACTTGCAGGTTGAAGTCAAAATAGCTATCTAAAAAAATTGATAAAATGGCCAAAATACAGCTAGCTTGGGCACAGTTAACCCGCGAAAAAATGCGCTTAGTAATCGCACTAGCCGGCATCGGATTTGCCGACTTACTGATGTTTATGCAGTTGGGATTTAGAGACGCACTATTTGAAAGTTCCGTCAGCTTTCATGCGAAGTTAAAAGGGGATATTTTCATCACCAGCACTCAATCTACGGCTTTAATAGCCATGAAAAGCTTTCCCCAGCGTCGCTTGTATCAAGCCTTGAGTTTTAACGGCGTTACAGAAATCAGTCCGGTATATCTAGGCTTTGGATTGTGGAAAAATCCCGATCCAAACGAGCGCAAAACCCGCCAATTGATGGTCATAGGTTTTGACCAGACTCGTCCAGTTTTTGATATGCCGGAAATCCAAAATAATTTGGACAAAATCAAAATTGCCGATGTGGTTTTATTTGACCAAGCTTCCCGCCCGGAATTTGGGCCAGTAGTGGAATATTTCAACCAGGGAAAACCTGTTGAAACAGAAGTTGACAACCGCCGCGTTACGGTAGAGGGTTTATTTACTTTAGGGGCATCTTTCGGTGCAGATGGGAATCTTGTCACCAGTGATTTGAACTTTCTGCGGATTTTTGCAACGCGAAGAACCAAAGGTTTAATTGATATTGGTATTGTGCACTTGCAGCCGGGAACGGATGTTAAGGCTGTGGTCGAAAAAATGAGGGCAACTTTGCCGTCAGATGTGCGAATTGCTTCAAAGGAAGAGTTTGTAGCTTTTGAGAGAAAGTATTGGGAAGAAGGCACGGCAATCGGATTTATTTTCACTCTCGGCGCGGCAATGGGATTTATCGTGGGGATAGTGATTGTTTATCAAATTCTTTATACTGATGTTACCGATCACTTGCCGGAATACGCGACGTTGAAGGCGATGGGATATAAGGATTTTTACTTTTTGAGCGTGGTGTTTCAAGAGGCTTTGATTCTGGCAATTCTTGGTTATTTGCCTGGATTTGGGATTTCTGTAGTGCTGTACAATTTAGGGAGAAGTGCTACAAGTTTGCCGATGTACATGACTGTGGGGAAGGCTGTAACTGTGTTTGTAATGACAGTTGTTATGTGTTCTGTGTCGGGGGCAGTTGCAGTTAGAAAGTTGCAGGCGGCTGACCCGGCAGATATTTTTTAGGAAAGCAAGTTCGGCAGCGGATTATGTAGCGGATTTAACGAATTTAATAGATGTTGAGGGAATAAGTCTCAGAAACTCTGTTTCTTCGTATATTTATCGTTACTAAATGCAAGATTCGTATAAACCGGGTTATTCGTAGGGTGTGTCGCCATCGACAATCCCGAAAGAAAAATCGATAATTTCAGAGCGACGCACCTTACAGAATCAATGAGGAAACAAGCCCAAAAATTGTTTTGTAGCAAGCTTTTTCTAAATGGTATTATTGACCAAGTTTTGCCACAAAATTTGTGTTAGGTTTGTTTATACTCGGCTTTTGAATATCTCAGGTGCGTCGCTGTGAGATTGTCGATATGCAAGGCGAGGGATTTATCGCAGGCGACACACCCTACGACTACTATACAAAATATAGCCGAGTCTCAGAAAGATGAGGTACGCGAACGGCATAGGCCTCCGTGGGCATAAGCCTCCGTGGGCATACCTCACCACGCTTGAGAACCGCTATAAGAAATCACCAATTACCAATTCCAGATTACCAATTACAAGTCCCAATTCCCCATTCCCAATACCAATTACCAATGAATACTTTACCAGTTGTTTCAATTAAAAATCTCAATCATTCCTTTGGTGAAGGACAACTTCAGAAGCAGACATTATTTGACATCAACTTAGAAATTTATCCGGGCGAAATCGTGCTAATGACGGGGCCTTCTGGGTCTGGCAAAACAACTCTGTTGACCTTGATTGGAGCTTTGCGATCGATCCAAGAAGGCAGTCTCAAAATTCTTGACCAAGAATTGCGGGGAACTAAGAAAAATAAATTAGTTCAAGTCCGCCGCGACATCGGCTATATTTTCCAAGCTCACAATTTGCTCAAATGCTTGACAGCGCGGCAAAACGTGCAAATGTCTTTAGAACTGCACAGTCATCTTTCTGAGCAAGAAACTAATGATAAAATAGAGGAAATGCTGGAAGCTGTAGGGTTGGGAGAAAGAATGGATTATTACCCGGACAGTCTTTCTGGCGGGCAAAAACAAAGAGTTGCGATCGCCCGGGCGTTAGTCAGCCAGCCGAAATTAGTATTAGCAGACGAACCCACCGCAGCCCTAGACAGCAAATCCGGTCGAGATGTGGTAGAAATCATGCGAGGTTTAGCCACATTACAACACTGCACTATTTTGCTCGTCACCCACGATAACCGCATTTTAGACATAGCCGATCGCATTATTCACATGGAAGACGGCTACCTCGCACAAGACACATCAACAACCGCTGCAACTGGCGTTCTTTCGGGAAAATAAAATTAATTTACCTCAACTTATTTTCGAGAACCGGGACGCTTTCCTCCTACCTTGGCAGGACTTTTTGTCCCACCTTTGGCTGGACTTTTAGAACTACTTTTGCCGCTTTTTTGACCCTTAGCTCCTGCCAACTGGCTCTCATTTTCATTGACCGGTCTGCCGGTAGGCGTTCTCGTAGTCCTAAAGGTAACATTCACCCCTTCATTTGACTGTTCCAGCACCAACATTGGCGTCGGCTTTGCTTTTTGATCCCACTCAATGTGAACGATGCGACCTTGAATTGTCGGCTGCCAACTGTCGTGGTCGTCTGAAGGACTCAGATAAGTTTCCAAACAGTCAATAATTTGATTGATTGTCGCCGATGTTGCCTGAGTCGGCAGTTTCATCAGCTTAATTTGAATCCGAAACAGCACTCGCTTTTCTATTTTTACTGCTGGATCGCCAGTTTCATATTCGATATCAAACATCGAATCCACTTGCCTGCCGCTGCCCGCATTCCCATTTTTATCTCCTACAGCACCCTGAGTCGGACGCAGGGCAATACTAATTTTGTCTTTTACTTTTACCTTAATTTGGTTGACAATGGCAAAGTGAAAGACTTCTTCCGCCATCCGCATTCTCAGGTAGTCTAAATTAAAGTCTCGCGAGTGGATGAGGTCGGGGTTTTTTTCCATCTTTGTCATGGTTTCCAGAGCCATTTTGTATTTTTTCTGGAGCTCTCGATTTCTAAACTCTTCAAATTTGAGTTTCTTGCTCAAATCGTCGAGTTTTAGCTTGGTAAACACCGCTAAACCGATAAGCAATAACAACAGTCCTCCCGACGCTCCCATCAAGAGTTGATCGGAGGCTAAGCCTCCCGGTTTAGCCTGTTTGGGTTTGGGAGAGGCTACTGCCAACCTTGGTTCTACAAGGATTATTTGGGTTGACATGGGCTTTTAAAGGGTAAAATTTGGCGCTATATTTATACAGGACTCCAGAGTAGAGCTGGCAGTGCAACTCGATCGACCAACACAGTCATCATTCCACCACCATCTTGGTACAACTGGATTTCTGAAACTCGAACAGGCACCCTCTAATTAATACTTTATCTTTAACTGCAAGCAGGTTCCCGAAATATCGGAAAATCGCGATCAGACACAGGCAAAAAAAATAGTGACTTGTCTGTGATAGATTATACCAATAGAGGTAAAAAAAATGTTGGTTCGGCGGAGTCCGTTTCTAGCAAAATAAGAATAAATACACATAAATTAATAGTAAGTCTGGGAGCAAGCCTCAAAAACACTTCTGGAGAACCACTGATCGCGCGGACGATCGGGTAGCGGACGGCTGGGGTGCTAATTGCTACGTGAGCCAACTATCCGCAGTGCCAGCCCACCGGGCGGTTTACTGTGAGAGTAGAGTTCAAGTGCGATCGAACAACGTCTCCTTAGCTAAGATTACAGCTAATACCACCAATATTCGATCGTGACCTACGAACCCCTCCATCACAAATATCGCCCTCAGACATTTGCCGAATTAGTCGGCCAAGAGGCGATCGCCCAAACCCTCACCAGCGCCATCCTGCAACAGCGCATAGCACCAGCATACCTATTCACCGGCCCCAGAGGCACCGGTAAAACCTCCAGCGCCAGAATTTTCGCCAAATCCCTCAACTGTATTTCTACCGGCGCCCCCACCCCGACACCCTGCGGCAAATGCAACGTTTGCCAAGAAATTGCCCGAGGTTCCACCCTAGATGTCATCGAAATCGACGCCGCCAGCAACACCGGAGTAGACAACATTCGGGATTTGATCGAACGAGCGCAATTTTCCCCCGTACAGTGTCGCTATAAAGTATATGTAATCGACGAAGTTCATATGCTCAGTAACCAAGCATTTAATGCCTTATTAAAAACCTTAGAAGAACCGCCAGATCGTGTTGTATTCGTCCTCGCAACAACCGACCCTCAAAGAGTCTTACCAACCATCATCTCTCGGTGTCAAAAATTCGACTTCCGCCGGATTCCCCTCGACTCAATGACCGCTCATCTGCACAAAATCGCCCAATTAGAAAATATCAACATTGCCAGCGATGCAGTACAAATGGTTGGTCAAATCGCCCAAGGAGGACTACGAGATGCCGAAAGCTTGCTCGACCAACTCAGCTTATTTCCCGGTCAAATAACAGTCGAAAAAGTTTGGGATTTAGTCGGCGCAGTCCCCGAAAATGATTTAATGGAACTGCTGCAAGCCATTGAAAACGATAACGCTACAGCATTAATAGACATGACCCGTCACCTCATGGATCGCGGCAGGGAACCGCTAATCGTGCTGCAAAGTCTTGCGAGCTTTTACCGAGATTTGCTCATAGCAAAATCAGCACCAAAACGCTCAGATTTAGTAGCTTTAACCGCCGCAACCTGGGAAAAACTATGCAATTTTGCCCGCAATTGGGATGCCGAGTTAATTTTAGCAGGTCAGAAACACTTGCAAACCCACGAAGTGCAAATTAAAAACACCACTCAGCCGCGATTGTGGCTGGAAGTAACGCTGTTGGGATTATTACCATCAGCCATTAGAACTCAGCAACAACCAGCAGCCGAACCAGGTAGAAATATTGCTCAATCTCCCCAAAATCTGGGCAGTCAAATACCCCAGATTGAACAGCCTCCCGCTGCCAAACCTCAAAATCCTCCCCCGACTTCGCCACCTATTGCTAATCGCACAGAAAGCACACCTACCGCACCGATTTCCGCACCTATACCAACTGCTGAAACGAATCAAACAAATTATTCACCCACTAATTCAGGTAGCGAAATTGATTTAGATAGAGTGTGGGAACAGGTACTTAATCGCGTGCGACCCAACGGCACTCAATCGCTACTCCGCCAACATGGACAGCTAGTAATTTTTAGCAATGATAGTGCTTATGTTAAGATTAGTTCGCAGCCGTTGCTCAAGATGGTTAAAGACAAAGTAGCTAATCTTGAAGAAGCTTTTGTGCAAGTTTTTAACCGTCAAGTAACAGTAAAAGTGGGAGTGACAAATCCTGCTGAAACTAATAGTTTCCGCGCCCAGGATTTGCCAGCTTCTAACGGACGTGTTGCCGAATATCCTAGTAATTCTCATCCTGTGAGTGATGCGAATCAACAGGTGCAGAACTCGGCGGGTTCTGAGATTCCTGATGATTTTTTTGGGCATGAGGGAGAAGAGCAAAAACACTTTTCAGTGGCTGAAAATACTGCTGCTAATGTGCCAAATGTTTCTGAACCCCTGCGGCAGGCAAAGATTTCTACAGACTCTCAGAATGACTTAAATGCTCAGGCTGTAGCGGTGCGGGCTGATGCTCAAGCTGTCGAAAATACGAGTAAGCAATGGGCTGATATGTTTGAGGGGCAAGTTGTCGATTTGTCGGATGATTTAGAGATTTGGGAGTCGGGGAGTTTCAGCTTGGAAACTGAACCGGATTTTCCTGAGTTGTCTTCTGAGTCAGATGAAGATGATTCCATAGTCGGCGGGTTCTGAGATTCCTGATGATTTTTTGGGAAAGGATGGAGAAGAGCAAAAAGACTCTTGGGCGGCTGAAAATACCGCCGCTAATGTGCCGAAAATTGCCGAACCGCGAGCGCAGACAAACGACTATACAGACTCTCAGAATGACTCTAAAGCTCAGGCTGTAGCGGTGCGTGAGGACGCGCGAGATGTCGCAAATTCGGCTAGGGAGTTGGCTGATATGTTTGACGGGGAAGTAGTCGATTTGTGGGATGACTTAGAGATTTGGGAGTCGGAAACTTTTAGATTGGAATCTGAGGAAAATTTTGCTGAGTTGTCTTCTGAGTCAGATGAAGATGATTTCATCGATTGGTAATCGAATTGGGCGGGAGCGAAATGTGCAACATTTCGCCGTTGGCGCAGCCCGCCCCTACGGGGGCTACGCCAACGCAGAGGATCGCCGAAAATCCCGCCCTAGTGTAAACTCGAAATTCCTGCTCGTGTAGCGTCATCAAAAAAGCCACCGTAACACCCGCATCAAAAGCCTCTCGCAACAACCGCGCCGTCAAAGCCCCTGCGATACCCCGCCGCCGAAAAGAAGGGCGCACACCAATTCCCGCGATTTCCGTCGTTTGATTTTGCGGGGGCGTGCAGACTCCAGCGCCCGCAGGTTCGCCCGTTGCTGCGACGCGGGCGAGTACCGCGATGCCACCCGCCGCGAGACTTTTCCGAAGACTGTCAACATCTTCAGCGGTGGGTGCAGCCTCTCCGTAAGCCTCGTTTTGTGCAGCCACAGTACCCAAAAGTTCGTCATCGGAAACTGGCAGAATTAGCTCGATTTGCGGCGGAATAGGAAGCAATTGCTCGGAGCCCGGAGTGCAAATCATCAGCGGTAAGCGTCCCTCAACGGTGAAACCGGCGGATATCAGGGCTTCTTCGACAGCGGGCGCGAGTTTCGCGACATATTCTAAACGTGGCTGTCGATCGCGCGCAGAGTACGCAGCAATCAGTGCGTTAACATCAGCGAGGGAGGGTGTGGCGCCATCTTCGGGAATGGCATAATTCAGATAAGGGTTGGTGCTGTGGGGGCTGAAGGTAGCGAGGAAAGGCCCTATGTGCTGGGTGTCGCGCTGCTGGCTGGCGGCAAAACGCAGGTATGCTTGAATCCGAGATTCCATAACTGGCTAAACTTAGGTAAGATCATTTTCGCTGGAACTCTCACCAGCAAACAGGTTCGTAGTGAGGACTTGCATTTCTCAGGAAGAAGGACTGAAGTCCTCACTACGAACCAATTGGCTAAAAACTTGAGCTTTTAAGCTGATTCTGGTTTTGGTAGCGAAGACGGAAGCACTAACAATTCGGCAGTCGATCGCTTCTCGACCATTTCCTTAGTAATCATACACCGGGCAACATCCTTGCGCGACGGCAACTCGTACATCACATCTAACATCAACTCTTCGACAATTCCGCGCAGCGCCCGCGCTCCCGTTTTGCGACGATATGCCTCCTGGGCGATCGCCCGAATCGCATCCGACTGAAAATCCAACTGCACGTTATCCATTTTTAGCAGCTTTTGATACTGCTTCACCAAAGCATTACGCGGTTCAGTCAAAATTGCCATCAGCGTCGCCTCATCCAGCGGATCTAAAACCGCAGCCACCGGCACCCGCCCGATAAACTCTGGAATCATCCCATATTTTACCAAATCGTCTGGTTCCAGTTGCCTGAGCACATCGGCGGCCCGCTTTTGCTTCGGCACAGCTTCTCCCGGCTGAATAAAACCCATTGACTTTTTACCAGTTCTCTGCTCGATCACTTTGTCCAGACCGACAAAAGCGCCGCCACAAATAAACATGATATTGCTGGTATCAATTTGGATGCAGTCTTGATAGGGATGCTTGCGGCCGCCTTGGGGAGGTACATTGGCGATCGTCCCCTCCAGCATTTTCAGCAGCGCCTGCTGCACTCCTTCCCCGGAAACATCCCGCGTAATCGAAGGATTTTCGCTCTTGCGGGCAATTTTGTCAATTTCATCAATATAAATAATTCCGCGCTGCGCCTCTTCCACGTCCATATCTGCCACTTGCAGCAGCCGCAGCAAAATATTTTCCACATCTTCCCCGACATAGCCCGCTTCCGTCAGCGTCGTCGCGTCAGCCACCGCAAACGGCACGTCGAGCATATCCGCCAGCGTCTGAGCCAGGAGAGTTTTGCCGCAGCCCGTCGGCCCGATTAACAAAATATTCGATTTTTGCAGTTCTACTTCTTCCGGGGGGTGCTTGCCGCTATTTTTGGCATGGATAAAGCTCAGGCGCTTGTAGTGGTTGTAAACCGCCACCGAGAGGACTTTCTTCGCTTCCTCTTGCCCGATCGCATTTTCGTCGAGGTAATTTTTAATTTCCCTCGGCTTCGGAATTTGGCTCATCGAGATACTTTTGCCCGAGGTAGCGCGGCGCTTTTGCGCCGTTTCCTGCTTCGGAACCGCCGCCGCTGCCGGCACAGCACTGGAATCAAACAACTCCTCATCTAAAATTTCATTGCACAAGTCAACGCATTCGTCGCAGATATACACCCCGGGGCCTGCGATTAACTTGCGCACTTGCTCTTGAGACTTGCCACAAAACGAACATTTTAGATGGGAGTCGTACTTAGACATAACAGCCTCTTATTTCAGTGCAGTGACGTTTTCTCCCGCTGCCGGAAGGTTTTCTTTTTCGATCACTCGATCGACCAATCCGTAATCTTTAGCTTCATCGGCTGACATAAAAAAGTCGCGCTCAGTATCAGCCTCTAACTTGTCGATCGGTTGACCTGTGTGGTGCGCTAACAGTTGATTCAGCTTACGCTTATGATAAAGGATTTCTTTGGCTTGAATCTCAATATCCACTGCTTGACCTTGAGCGCCTCCGAGCGGCTGGTGGATCATAATCCGGGAACTCGGAAGAGACATCCGCTTGCCGTGGGCTCCTGCTGTCAGCAGAAATGCGCCCATACTCGCTGCCAAACCGTAACAAATCGTCACCACATCCGGGCGAATTTGTTGCATTGTGTCATAAATTGCCATGCCGGCCGTCACCGAACCGCCCGGGGAATTAATGTACATTTGGACATCTTTTTCTGGGTCTTCGGCATCTAGATACAATAGCTGAGCTACGATCGAGTCAGCCACTTCATCGGTTACGGGAGTTCCTAAAAACACAATTCGCTCCCGCAGCAAGCGCGAGTAAATGTCAAATGCCCGCTCGCCCATCCCCGACTGTTCTAGTACCATCGGCACTACATTGCTGGGGCTAGAGCTGACATCAAAATCGTTATAGCTTGTAATTAGGTAATTGGAAGATTGAGATACAACCATAAGACACCAGTCAAGGATTCTAGACAATTTGCTGCTGCTGATGAAAGCTTTAAATTAAGCCGCCAGCTTTTAACTATTATGCCTCTTCTCAACCCAGATGGGGGGAATGGGAGTGAATGGGTACGTGAGATTGCTTTCTTTGCGACTTGCAAAGCTGGCGTGACTCGCCGCGCTCTGATGGTAAATATAGCAGTGGACAGTTGACAGTGGACAGTTGACAGTTGCAGAATCAGGAAATTAAACCGTTTAGGCTATGGGTTAGGAGGCTCTATTCATGAGGTTATTTATGTCCTCACCCCTGTGGCGATTGCTATAAGTTAAAACACTTACTTGCAAATTATCGCTTCTTGGTTCTGGGGGGTTGATTTCTGGGCAGACTGGACTAATCCAAACAAATTTGTTCGGCGCTTGCAGTCAGCATAAGGTGCGCGGTGCGCACCCTACACTTGTAGTTTTTGGTAGCGAACCTCTAGTTTTACTCTTCGCCTACAACTTCCACGTCGATGACGCTTGTGGTTGCTTCTGCGGAAACTTCCGCGTCTGCTGCTTCTTCTTCTTCTTCTTTGGGAGTTAGAGAGCCTTCAGGTACGAGTTCAATTGTCCCTTTTTCTTCCAACCATTTCAGCGTTTTTTGTTTGAGCAAGTCTTCTCCTACAAATTCCCTCAATTTTTGAGGGTCAAAATCTCCTTTGGGAAACTGCTTTCTGACTTTTGCTACTTCGGCTGCTACTTCTGCGGGTTCAACAGATAAGGATTCCAGCTTGGCCACTTCTGCCAGAGCTAGAGACTGCTTGAGTCTCTCTACTGCTTCCGGGCGCGAGCGTTCCCGCATCGGCGCGATATTCTCTTCGGTAAACAGTTGGTTGATATCTATGCCATAATTTTTCAACTGCATGGCTTGTTGGTTCAGCAAGTAATCGATTTCGCGATCGAGCATTGTTTCGGGAATTTCCACATCTATTAGCTGCACGAGTGCTGCTGATATAGCTTTTTCCTTATTAGCAGATGTCTTGTTTTCTTGCTCTGTTTTAAACCGAGTTTCGAGGGATTCGCGCAGTTCTGCTAAAGTTTCAAACTCGCTGACTTCTTGGGCGAAGTCGTCGTCCAACTCCGGCAATTCTTTTTCCTTAAGTTCTTTCAGGGTAATCGTAAAGACTGCCGGTTTCCCCGCTAATTCTTCGCTGCTGTACTCATCGGGGAACTGCACGGAAACTTCTCTAGTTTCTCCGGGATTCATCCCGATCATGCCTTGGATAAAGCCAGGTACAAACTGATTTTCAGATAATTCTACTTGAAAATCTTCGGCATCGCCGCCCGGAATTTCTGCAGGAGTTTCGCCTTCGGCTGCTTCCGCAAATTTACCGGAGAAGTCAACCAAAGCCACATCTCCCAACTGAGCGGGCCGGCCTTCTACGGGGATTAAAGTAGCTTTGTCCCATCGATATTTTGCCAGTACCTCATCTACCTGAGCCTCATCATACTTAGCTTCTTCTGCTTGAAGCTGCAAGCCGGTGTACTGATTCATTTTGACTTCTGGCTGTACATCAACCTTAGCCGAAAAAGTCAGAGGCTGTTCTGGATCGAACTTCTCTAGTAATTCTTCAAACTCAGTGCTCAGTTCAAAACTGCCAATTGCCGCAATTTTTTCTTGTTCGAGGGCTTTTTGCAGCGAGTCGTTGATCAAATTTTCCAAAGCCGTCGCTTTCAAGCGAGTCTGGCCCAGGCGTTGCAGCAAAACTTGGCGGGGAACTTTGCCTTTGCGGAACCCAGGAATATTGACTTCGCGAGCGAATTGTTTAATTACCTGCTCGTAGGCTTGTTTTGACTTTTCTGATGGTACTTCGATTTCCAAACCAATTTGGCTAGCTGGAAGTTTTTCCTGGGTTACTTTCATCGGCTTTTGTGATATTTAACAATAATCATCTAATAAAATACATACAAATCTGACTTTGCCTGTATTTTAAGTTTGTACGTTTTGAATTGTAGCGGCATAACTACAAACACCTTTACCGGATGAGACTGTAAGTCGTTTCCGGCTACTTTTTTCACTCTTGCCAAATAGTTTTGGTTTGAGGATACTAGGTTTTGCTGCTAGGAATGTGGAGGTTAAGTCCACTAATTGCCGATGAACCATAGCACATATCGCCCTGTGATGTCAATGTTGCCTGCCGCAGCGGGCCGTCACAGTCAATGGATGCGCCTGCTAGAATGCAGAGAGCTCGCAAAAGCTAAGCCGATGCGGATTGGGCGCGGGCGATCCTCTTCGTTGATGAGCCTCCCGTAGGGGCGGGCTTTCATGTATAGATCGCTTCGAAGGAGCTAACGGCGAAAGATGCTAAACTGGGATTGAGTACGATCGCACGTCGCAATGTAGAAGTCCGATCGCCAGTTTCAGTTAACTGCACCCTGGCCATCCTCTCATGCTCCTGATGTCGCATAAGATTAATTAAGTTTGATATTGAGAATTGCAGTTATTTAAATTTTTGATTTCGATCGTTTAGACTTTAATTTGCGGAGGAAACTAACTTTGTCTCAATCCTATCGAGTTGCCATTCTAGGAGCCACCGGCGCTGTCGGTGCGGAGTTACTAGAACTCCTGCACAGCCGGAGTTTTCCCATTTCAGACTTGAAGCTGCTGGCTTCGGAACGTTCAGCAGGCACAACTTTGCCTTTTGGCGGCGAGATGCTGCCGATCGAAGCAGTTTCGGCGCGATCGTTCGATAATGTAGATCTAGTCCTCGCCTCAGCCGGCGGCTCTACTTCTAAATTCTGGGCTCCGAAAGCGGTGGCCGCCGGGGCCGTGGTAATCGACAATTCCAGCGCTTTCCGCATGGATGCGACCGTACCGCTAGTGGTTCCCGAAGTCAATCCCCAAGCGGCGGCATCTCACCGAGGCATCATTGCTAATCCCAACTGCACGACGATTTTGATGGCAGTTGCTGTTTGGCCGCTGCACAAAGTTCGGCCAGTAAAGCGCATAGTTGTGGCGACTTACCAGTCTGCCAGCGGCGCGGGCGCGAGGGCTATGGAGGAAATGAAAGATCAAGCCAGAGCAATTTTGGCAGGGGAAACTCCCAAAACCGATATCTTTCCCTACCCCCTAGCTTTTAACTTGTTTCCGCACAATACGCCGATTAACGATTTGGGGTATTGTGAGGAAGAGATGAAAATGGTGAACGAAACTCGGAAGATTTTTGGTACGGACGAGATTAGAATTAGTGCGACTTGCGTGCGGGTTCCCGTACTCCGCGCTCATTCGGAGGCGATTAACCTAGAGTTTGCAGAGCCTTTTAGCCCGCTCGAGGCCAGGGAAATCTTAAAACAGGCGATCGGCGTTAAGCTGGTAGAAGACTGGCAAGCTAATTATTTCCCGATGCCCGTCGAGGCCAGCGGAAAGGATGAAGTGCTAGTCGGCAGGATTCGCCAAGATATTTCTCACCCCTGCGGGTTGGAGATGTGGCTGAGTGGCGATCAAATTCGCAAAGGGGCTGCTTTAAATGCGGTGCAGATAGCTGAGTTGCTGGCAGATAAAGATTTGCTGCGAATATCTGCGGCGGCGGCTGCTATTTAGCGGGAAGTTGGTAATAGGGCAATTGAAATGAAGATTTTAGATCAACCTTCTATCTGAAATCAAAAATTTAAAATCAAAAATCAACAGTCTAAAATCGGAGAAAGTGTGGTAAAGTTTGGACGGGTTCTGACTGCAATGATTACGCCGTTTAAGGAAGACGGCAGCGTTAACTATGCGGTAGCAGAGCAATTGGCAGTTCATTTAGCCGATCGCGGTACGGATAGCTTGGTAGTGTGCGGAACTACGGGCGAATCTCCCACTATGAGCTGGGATGAAGAGTACCAATTATTTCAGGTGGTACAAAAGGCAGTAGCCGGTAAAGCTTTGGTAATCGCAGGAGCCGGATCGAATTCGACCTCAGAAGCAATCGAAGCTACGCAAAAAGCAGCTAAACTCGGGTTAGACGGCTGTTTGCAGGTGGTTCCCTATTATAACAAGCCACCGCAAGAAGGTTTGTACAATCATTTTCGGGCGATCGCCCAATCTGCTCCAGAATTGCCTATAATGTTATATAACATCCCCGGTCGCACAGGCCAAAATATGTTGCCGGAGACAGTAGCTCGACTGGCAGAAATCCCCAACATAGTGGCGGTAAAAGAAGCAAGTGGCAACCTAGATCAAGCAAGTCAAATTCGGTGCTTGACATCCCCTGAATTTGCGATCTATTCTGGAGATGATTCCCTAACTTTGCCCATGTTGGCGGTAGGAGGATCTGGTGTAGTTAGCGTAGCCAGCCACCTGGTAGGAGAGCAACTGCAACAGATGATCGAAGCTTTCGAGACCGGTCAAGTTCAAGTCGCTACCCAGATTCACTTGCAACTGTTTGACTTGTTTAAAGCTCTTTTTCTCACCACAAATCCCATTCCCGTCAAGGCAGCTCTTAAGCTTCAAGGCTGGGATGTAGGTTCTACCCGTCCGCCCCTCTGCGATCCGCCCATTGAGGTGACTCAAAAGTTAAAGGACGTACTGAGTCAGCTAGCCGCGGTATCAGCTAGCTAGATAGGCGAGAACGAGTTTTCAGACAACTGAATATTAGTTGTAATGAGTCATTAGTCATTAGTCATCAGTCATCAGTCATTAACTGTTAGCAATTAGCTAAGGGTGATAGACCAAAGACAGAGGATGAAAGACTGAAGGCAAAAGACAACTGACTACACGGGTATAGTAAAACCCGCCGGGGCTTTTTCCATCATAAATATGTGGAAAAAAATCGCCCTACAAACGAACAGCAGAGAAAAGACGACAGACAACAGACAACAGACAACAGACAAATAACAAAAATAACTAACAAAGGATACGCATGATCAAAAATACAACTGCATCGGCTCTAAAAGTTATTCCCCTCGGCGGGCTGCACGAAATCGGCAAAAACACTTGCGTGTTCGAGTACGGTGACGAAATAATTCTTTTAGATGCAGGTTTAGCGTTCCCGACAGATGGAATGCACGGTGTAAATATTGTCCTCCCCGACATGACTTACCTGCGGGAAAACAGCCACAAAATTCAAGGTATGATCGTGACTCACGGTCACGAAGACCACATCGGTGGCATCCCTTACCACCTCAAGCAATTTGAAATTCCAGTCATCTACGGCCCGCGTTTGGCGATGGCCTTGCTCGCTGGAAAATTGGAAGAAGCCGGAGTATCTCACCGCACCGAATTGAGAACGGTTCGCCCCCGAGATACGGTCAGAATTGGCAAGCATTTCTTAGTAGAATACATCCGCAACACTCACTCGATGGCCGACAGTTTCACTGTGGCAATTCACACTCCCGTCGGAATTATTATTCACACTGGAGACTTTAAAATTGACCACACTCCTGTAGACGGCGAGCATTTTGATTTGCAAAAGCTGGCGGAGTACGGCGAAAGAGGCGTGCTGTGCTTGATCAGCGATTCTACTAACTCGGAAGTTCCCGGTTTTACCGCTTCGGAACGTTCTGTCGCTCCCAATTTAGACAGAATTATCGCTCAAGCAACGGGACGGGTACTGCTGACGACTTTTGCTTCGTCGGTACACCGATTGCAAATTGTTTTGGAGTTGGCTAAGAAAAACAATCGGTATGTCGGAGTGGTTGGTCGGTCGATGCTGAACGTCATCGCTCACTGCCGCAATCTCGGCTACATCAAATGCGAAGATAGTCTTTTCAAACCGCTCAAAGAAATCCGCAATTTGCCCGAAGACAAGGTTTTGATTTTGACTACTGGTTCCCAAGGCGAACCGATGGCGGCGATGACTCGCATTGCTAACGGCGAACATCACGAACTGAAAATCAGAAAAGGTGATACAGTCATTTTCTCAGCTAATCCGATTCCGGGAAATACGATCGCAGTGGTAAACACGATCGATAAACTGATGATGCTGGGTGCAAACGTGATTTACGGGCGCGACAAAGGCATTCACGTTTCCGGCCACGGCTGTCAGGAAGACCAAAAGTTAATGATTAACATGACTCGTCCCAAGTTCTTCTTGCCGGTACACGGAGAACACCGGATGCTGGTTCAGCACTCCAAGACGGCTCAAAGCATGGGCATTCCCGCGAGCAATATGGTGATTATTGACAACGGCGATGTCGTAGAATTAACTGAAAATTCGATGCGACTTGGTACTAAAGTACCTTCAGGAATTGAATTAGTAGATTCTTCTCGATCGGGCGTAGTCAAAGCAAACGTCCTCAAAGAACGTCAACAGTTGGCTGGAGATGGCGCTGTGACAGTAGCTGCGGCGTTGAATGCAGAAGGCAAGTTGGTTGCTACACCGCAAATACACTTGAAAGGTGTAGTCACATCAGCCGATCGCGAACTGTTACAACAATCGATCGCACAAACGATTGACACTATTTTAAGCGATCGTTGGTCAGAATTTGTCAGACCTTCAACAACTTCGGAATCAGGAGTTGATGTGGACTGGGTAGGAGTGCAAACGCAAATAGAACGGGCAATTCAGCGGGTGCTGCGCCGCGAACTTCAAAGCAATCCCATGCTAGTATTCCTGATGCAAATTCCCGAAGGAGCATTATTTGTCCAATGGGAAAAAGCAGCAGTAACTCCCGGTTCTTTAGAAGCACCCAAGCTATTAGGGCCATCATCGACATCAGCGCCAGCGCCAGCGCCAGCGCCAGCGCCTGTTCCTGCTAATGCAGTAACAGGTCGTCGTCGCCCCCGGACAGCAGCAAAAGTCGCTTCCGTCGTTTCCTAAGACGAACAATCCCTGGCAAAACCAGGGTTTGTTTCTCATATCATGTCCGGTCAATTACCCGTAGGTTTGTAGTGAGGACTTTAGTCCTTCTTCATGAGGACTAAAGTCCTCACTACAAACTAATCTTGTTCAGGGAGTTCTCGGAGGACATGATAAGCTGTTCTGCATTTAAACGGTGTGTCAAAAATTAATCAAATTCTTGTGGGATGGCTTTGAGCATCGTCCCGAATATCCAATTTAAATGCGTAACAGCTTATCAACAGCAGATCAACGCAAATAAACGCAGATAGTAATTAATCCTATCTGCGTTCATCCGTGTTAATCTGCCACCATCTGCGGTTGCAAAATTAATCAGCCACCAGCAACTGCTGGAACAATGCTGACTTCATCGCCATCTTGGAGAGCAGTTTGTGAGCCTTCCAAAAAGCGGATGTCTTCGCTGTTGACATAGAAGTTCAGAAATCTGCGGGGTTCTCCCTTTTCATCGCACAGGCTTTTTTTGATGCCGGGACAATTTGTTTCCAGTGATTCAATCAGTTCGGAAATATTGCCGCCGCCGCATTCGATGGTGGCTTGATTGTTGGTGAATTTTTGCAGGGGTGTGGGAATTAAAACTTTGACGGTCATTTTTTTGAGTCCTTAGTCAGTCGATTTTAGATTTTAGATAGAAGAATTTTAGATTGACTCCACAGATGAATCTGGGAGCTTGAACTTTGGTCTAAAATTCTGGGTTCTCCACGACTTAAGTCGGGGGCTTGTACCTGTTTTTGGGCTGGTCAGTAGTCCTTAGTCAGCAGTCAACAGTCAACAGTCAACAGTCAACAGTCAACAGCTTGATAACTAATGACCAATGACTAATGACTAATAGATATTAAACCGAAGCTTGTTGCCATTCTAAGCGTTCGAGGGTGCGGGCACGTTCGAGGGCGCGCTCGAAGGCTTCTAGTTTCGGTTCGAGGGTGATGGGTTCGCCGATGTAACCTTGGACGGCTTCTTGCGTCTTCAGGCCGTTGCCGGTGATGTAGACGACGGTGGTTTCGTCGGGATTGATTTTACCTGCTTCTACGAGTTTCTTCAAGACTGCGATCGTTGTGCCGCCTGCGGTTTCTGTGAAAATGCCTTCAGTTTCTGCTAGCAGTTTCATGCCTTCGATGATTTCGGTGTCGCTGACGGATTCGATGTGGCCGTTGGTTTTGCGGGCGAGTTCCAAGGCGTACATACCGTCGGCTGGATTGCCGATCGCGAGCGACTTAGCAATTGTATTCGGTTTGACCGGTTTGACGAAATCGCGACCTTCGCGGAATGCTTGGGCGATGGGCGAACACCCGTCAGCTTGAGCGCCGCTGAACCGGACTTTCTTTTCATCAACTAAACCGACTTCGATAAATTCTTGAAAACCTTTGTAAATCTTTGTGAACAAGGAGCCGGAGGCGAGGGGGGCGACGACGTGATCGGGCAATTGCCAGCCTAGCTGTTCGGCAACTTCGTAGCCGAGGGTTTTCGAGCCTTCGGAATAGTAGGGACGCAAGTTGATGTTGACAAATCCCCAGCCGTGTGTATTGGCGACTTCGCAGCAGAGGCGGTTAACTTGGTCGTAGTTGCCGTGAACTGACATGACAGTTGGGTTGTAAATCAGAGTGCCGAGGACTTTGCCAGCTTCTAAGTCTGAAGGGATGAAGACTACGCAGTCGAGGCCGGCGTGGGCGGCGATCGCAGCGGTAGAGTTAGCTAAGTTGCCAGTGCTGGCACATGATACCGTTGTGAAACCCAATTCTCTAGCTCTGCTGAGGGCGACTGACACCACTCTATCCTTAAAGCTGAGAGTGGGCATATTGACGGCATCGTTTTTAATGTAAAGATTTTTTAGGCCGAGGCGGCGCGCCAAGCGGTGGGATTTTAGTAGAGGAGTCATCCCGGTGCCGACATCAATGACGTTATCTGTAGCGACTGGTAAAAATTCGCGGTAGCGCCAGATCGAGTTGGGGCCGGCTTCGATGGTTTGGCGAGTGACGGTGCGGCGGATGGCGTCGTAGTCGTACTTGACTTCTAGCGGGCCAAAACAGCAATCGCAGACGTGTTTGGCAAGGAGTTCGTACTCTGCGCCGCATTCTTTGCACTTGAGCGCTGTGAAGGTTGCTGCTGTGGATTGTGTTCTGGTGGCCTGGGTCATAGCTCAACTCTCTAGTTTTGCGATGTTTTCTAATTCTTGTGCAAGATTAGCACGGTCAATTTACCGCGTCAACCATACCCGATTTTTTTAGTCGGGATTGATTTTACAGCAGTATTTTGTCGGAAATGGGAGGTAGCTGGATCGTCCTCACTCTCTCTCTCAGCATCGTTTCCAAGCTCTGCCGGGGAATGATAATTGAGACGAAAAATATCTCGATTAACCGAACTCAAGAATGATTGTGCTGCCAAACTAATTTCAAAACTTTATAAAGTTTTTTTTGTATGGGGGCCGAGAAACCGGGTTTCTACGAGATTTTCTTTAGAGTCACGAGAAATATAGCAAGAAACCCGGTTTCTGAGAGCGGCGGGTTTACCAGAAAGAATTGGTTTAAAGCCTCCACCCTTAAAGGCGAGAAATTAAAATCAGACTATTCATTACTCCAATCCTCGGACTTAAGGGTCTAGGCGAGCTGTCAACTGTCGAGCGGTCAACTGTCAACTGAATGAAGCATGGGGGCCGAGAAACCGGGTTTCTACGAGATTTTGTGTAGAGTCACGAGAAATATGGAAGAAACCCGGTTTCTGGAGGTCAGCGCGCGATCGCATGGGGCTAGAAACCGGGTTTCTACGAGATTTTGTGTAGAGTCACGAGAATATAGGAAGAAACCCGGTTTCTGGAGGTCAGCGCGTCTACGAAATTTGGGGTTTACTAACGAGAATATAGGCTTCCCCCTCTCCCCCTCTCCCCCTCTCCTTACCCACCGCTGACGGGGGGGATGAGTACAACTTCGTCGCCGTCAGTGAGGATGGTGTCGGGGGAGACGAATTCTAGGTTGATGGCGAAGCGGGTACGTGTGCGCCACTGTTCTAATTGAGGGTATTGGCCGATCGAGCTTTCGAGCACTTCAGACACTGGGGTTTCGGGAGCAAGTTCTACTGTAAGTTCCGAAACGCCGTAGGCTTCACCGAAGGCGGCGAACAATTTAACGGTGACGGTAATTGAAGAGTTAGACACGGCTGTTTAGTGCGATCGACAGTTTGACAATTATTAACTAAACCATACAATTAATTTGGAATTAGGCGCGCCGAGGCTTAGAATTGAAAGCGGCAATCTCTAGTTGAGTTTTGCGCTATCGGGTAAAAATGACAGTTAATTGCAGCAAAAAATCCGAACAGGCTTGTATGCCGATCGCTCTCACCAACCAGGCGTTAGAAGTAGTTGGCATCCAGTTAAATGCAGCTAGCGAAGATCGAGTTAGCTGGTGTTTAGCTGACGGCAAGACTACTTTTTGAGGATGCGGTATCGATACTTCCCCGTAATTGTGGGAGAGTAGCAAAATATCGAACTAACTTTAGCGAGTAACAAGGCACACTATGCTCTGCTAACTCGCTGATTCCCGACTAAAAATCGGGTTTTGCAGTCCAGCTTATAATTTCCAAAGCTTTGCTCCGCTTACGAAGCGTGCCGTTCGATCTCAGAATAATAGTCAAGTTAACCCGATCGAGATATTTATGGCAAATAACGATTTCAAAGTGCTGCAAATTATTGAAGCTAAAGGCTGGTATGCCTTTGGGAGTACCAAGCAAAGCCAGCACGTTGAGAGGTGGGTGAGACCTGTGGTGTGTTGGGTGTTAATAGAAGATAAAAAAAAGCGGCGGATTGTGACTGCTACGGCTAGCTATCAGATCGAGATTGACGACAAAGAAGTCGAGTTTTTTGCCCACGAAAGCGAAATTCAAGATATCGAGAGTCTCCCGAAGTCTGTCTCGGTCTCGGAATTTCTGAAAACAGAAGATTGAAGGAACTATAAAAGGAGATTATTTAACAAGTTATTAATTATTCCTTAGTAATTTCTTAAACTTGCTGGCGGATTCTATTTCAATTAGAGCCAGAATTTCTAGATTGGGGAGAGGGGAAGATGGGGAGATGGGGAGAATTTATACTTTTGCCTTGCCTTCTGCATCAGAAAGCCGAAGGCCTCAATTACCCCAAAAAATAAAGAGGCCGGAAGATTGCAGGCAATGCCAACACGCTTCCGACCTTGCTGAATAACAGGGTATGCATATGTTTTTAAAGTATGGCAGGCAAGCTTTCGAGATATCAAGAGGACTATTGCAATCACCCACTTTTGCTCTCAGGGTATGTTTGCAAGGCTTCTACTATTTTAGACTGGAAATTTGAAATTTGAGAGCTGGCGATGGTTACAGGTTAAGGATTCTAGCTGTTTTTCTGTAGCGGGTGCTACAAAAAAAGGTGGCATTGGCGGTCGTAAGCGAAGCAGGCCGAAGGTATCGCCCATTCTTCCCTAATTCCTTGCACTCAAGACCAAAAGTGCGATCGACCGCGCCTGCGTGCTACAACTTCAAACCCCACTAGCAACAGGTTCAGGCTTTGAGCGCCGCATCCGCCGCCCCAGCAGCGCCATCCGCACACCGCCCGCTGGCCCCAAAGTCACCCCTCGGCGTTTGGCCTGTACGGGCTGTTTCTCGGCCAATACAAGGTCGAAATCGCGCAAAATGTTTGCCAGCACCAGTTTCATCTCCAACTGCGCCAGCGCCAAGCCGATACAGCGGCGAGTACCGCCTCCAAACGGCAAATACTCGTAAGGCGAGAATTGTCTCTCCAAAAACCGTTCCGGCTTAAATTGCAGCGGTTCTGGATACAAATCCTCCCGTCGGTGGGTTAAATAAATCGAGCCGAAAACCACTGTACCCGGTGCGAGTTGATATCCCATCAGTTCCACGGGCTGGCGCACTACTCGCGGAAACGTCAGCATTCCCACCGGATAAATTCGCAGCGTCTCCTGACAAACTGCACTCAGGTAAGGCAAGCGGGAAATCTCCATCGGGTCGGGATTTTCACCTAAACTGTCCAATTCTTGCAGCAGTTTCTGGCGCACTGAAGGCAAACTGTGAATCCAGTAAAATGCCCAAGCTAGGGCCGTTGCTGTGGTTTCGTGACCGGCAAACAGCAGCGTCATCAACTCGTCGCGCAATTCTTCATTAGTCATCGGTTCGCCGTTTTCGTCGCGCGCGGCCATCATTAAGCTGAGAATGTCGGTGCGGTTGGCGTCTGCTTGCAGCCTGCGTTCGACAATTTCCGCGTCCATCAGTTCCTCAATTTTCCGCCGCCGCTGTTTCATGCGTCCCCAAGGACTCCAAGCGCCCCAATCTTGCTGCATCCAGGGCAGAAATAGGAGACTCGATCGCAGCGGAGAGCCCATCATATCGATAATCGCAGCTAGCAGCGGGGACAGTTGCTGCAACCGCGGCCCTTCATCCAAGCCGAACACAACTTGCAAGATTACCCGCATCGTGATTTCTTGCATGGCTGTGCGGGCGACAAAAGGTCGATCGACAGTCCACTTGCTGGCAACATCTTGAGTAATATCGCAAATTTGTTGAGCGTAGTTGCGCATCCGTTCCCCGTGAAAGGGTGGCATCAATAATTGGCGCTGCCGTTTGTGCTTTTCTCCAGAGATCACAATCATCGATTGTTCTCCCAGCACGGGTTTGAGAATGCCGTTGATATCGCCTGGAGCGTCAAAAGCTTTGCTGTTGAGCAGTTCCTGGATCGCTTGCGGGTTGTGGATCATCACGAAGGGTTCGAGGTTGCCCCATCGAGTCGTGAACATCTCCCCGTACTTTTTGGCATTGACATCCATGTATGTCAGCGGATCGGCGATCCATTGAATTAGCTGGACGAAGCGGGGGGTGTTGGGGCCGTCAGGTAGGGTCATAGAAATTGTGGTAGTGCTTGTTAAAGGACTTGGAGAACTTGACATACTCCGGGCGCGTGAACGCGCCAGGAGTCTAAGAATCACTTCTTAGACTTTCTGCTTCTTAGCAACTGCCCTTGAGAAGTATTTCTGTCGGGTCTTACATTCGCTCCACAGACTGACACGGCAAGCCCTGCCGCCAAAATGTTCAAAGCTGCATTAATATCACGGTCATGGTTCGCCCCACATTTGGGACAATCCCACTCTCTGATATTTAGAGGCAACTTATCAACTATGTGACCACAATGCCCACAACGCTTAGAACTAGGAAACCATCGGTCAATCTTGACAAACGTGCGACCATACCACTCACACTTATATTCAAGTTGCCTGACCATTTCTCCCCAACTAGCGTCACTAATTGCCAGAGCAAGTTTGTGGTTTTTCATCAGATTCTTCACAGCCAAATCTTCGACAGCAATGGTTTGGTTTTCACGCACTAATTTCGTCGTCAGCTTATGAAGAAAATCCCTCCGTGCGTCGCTAATTTCACCATAGATTTTAGCGACTTTCAAACTGGCTTTGTATCGGTTGTTTGAGCCTTTCTGTTTGCGGCTCAAAACCTTCTGTGCTTTACGCAACTTGCGGCGTTTAGATTTAAAGGCTTTAGGGTTAGCAATTTTCTCACCCGTGCTCAATGCAATCAAGCTTGTAATACCCAGGTCAATCCCAACTTGATTAGGAGACTCAGGTAATTTTTCAATCTCGACATCTACCAACAGAGAAACACTCCATCTACCAGCAGGCGAAAGTTTCACTGTCACAGTGGATGGCTGTATGCCTTGAGGTAGTAACCTACTCCAACGAATAGGCAGTGGTTCAACGCATTTAGCCAGGTAGACTTGACCATCTTTCCAGCGAAAAGCAGATGAGGTAAACTCTGCATTGCCACCATGATGTTTTTTCTTGAAGTTCGGGTATTTTGCCCGACCCGCAAAGAAGTTAGTAAATGCTGTTTGGAGGTGTCGCAATCCCTGTTGGAGTGGAACGCTACTAACTTCTTTGAGAAACTGCAAGTCTTCTTGCTTTTTCCAGTTAGTCAACATAGCAGAAGTATCTTCGTATCCTACTCGCTCTTGTCTTTCATACCATGCTTCCGTCCGAAAGGCAAGTGCACGATTATAGACAAGACGGGTGCAACCCATTGTCCGCCTCAACAGGGATTCCTGTTCGGGCGTTGGATAGAATCGGTACTTGAAAGCTCTCTGTGTCATGCCTTACACTCTAGCATTGATTCTGTAAGATGTCTAGAATCAAGCAAGCCGTCCTAGAAGGACGGGGTTTTTTACCCAATTTTCCGATAATTTTAAGAGGTTATTCTCGAACGGTGTTTACAATGTCCTGTCCGAGTTCGGTAAAATGCACTGTTTTGATTTGCCAGGGAGCATAACTGGTTAAAGTTTGGCGCACGCCTCCGAACAAACCTAACATCTGGCAACTCGATAGATTTTGCAATTTCTGCCGGGAATTCCCGGAGGCCCGTAAATCTACGGTAGCTATTCCCAGGTCGCGATCGATCTTCAGCCGATAACCAACCAAACCCAGACTATCGAAAATCTGCTGCTTTAACACTTCATTAACGGCCGATGACATTAACTGGTTGTCTGGGCCTGTAACTGTTTCCGGCTTCAGAGTTTGACAGAGATTGTCTACCTCATAAACCGTGACGGTGACACTATTCTCTGATACTGTTCCACTGCCTAAAACAGAGGTAACAGAGTTAGAGGGCTGGGCTGCTTGAATCGATCGAGCATCAAGTTGATTTCCCGCTAGCTGTAGGCCTCCGAATTGACTGGCTGATGGTTGGCTGTGGTTTTGGGCAGAACGAGCTGCATCATAGCTAGAACAACTGCTAGCGCCCATCAAAATTAATCCAGTCGCTAAATACCCGAACTGTTTGCAGATAAGGTTCATAGTTTTGAATACTCAACTAAACGTCAGTGTAGGTCGGGCGAACTTTGGTGGTAGAAAGCACTTACTCCCTGATTACACTCACTTAGAAGTATTTCCCGGCATCCTTCATTCAGTTGACCTGGGACAGTTGAGAGTTGACAGTTTGCCCCCCGAGCGCAGTCGTTCGGTTGACCTGGGACAGTTGAGAGTTGACAGCTTGCCCCCCGAGCGCAGTCGTTGGGTTGATAGTTGACCTCGGAGGGCGACCTCTACCTGGTAGGAAGAGGATTGGAGTAATGAATAGTCTGCTTTTAATTTCTCCCTACAAGCGACAGGCTTTCAACCAATTATTTCGGGTAATTATACGGAGATAAAAACAAGTTGAGAGTTCTTGTCCCTACATTTATTTTATTGTTAAATAATCTCAAACGGGTGCGGTACCTGATTAGTGCAACCTGTTTGATATCGAGTTCGCGACCCAGATTGCAAGTCATATCAAATAGCTAAAGAGCTTTTTCCGGTTTACGAAAGATTGAGCTTGATTAGTAGTAATGACCACAGACTTTTGACGGGCGCGCGCATTTTACTATCGCCTGATTGAGCGTTTTTGTAACTGCACCGAAAGCGCAGTTATACAAATCCGCGTTAAAAAACCCCGATCGTCCTGGAGCGGTTTCAACCGCTCCTATACAAACTTTCGTCCGCCTCCGCAGACTAAGAAATAAAGGGGGTATTTAAGCCGGATTTGGTATTACAAATGTGCAAGTCGCGAACCACATAATTCCAAAGCCAGCGCGAACTGGCGCATCAAGGGTGCGATCGCAACATTTGGTAATTTTTGTGCCGAATTCCCTCAAAAAAAGTGAAACATGAAACAGCAATTATTGACAAAAGTTTTGGTGGCAAGCGCGATCGCCCTGTGCGGCCTGACAGCGGCTTCAGGGTCGAGTTACGGCCGCTCTTCACCCAAGGAAAGGGGATTTTCGTGCAGCACCTCGACTGGCGTACCCGTGACGGTGTACAAAAACCCTCAAGGTGCGGTAGAACCTTGGATTGAGTGGAATTCGGATTATTTCTCCGCTTCAGGCTACGATCGGACAACTCGGTGTCAATTAGTCAGCCAGCGCCTCGAAACCTATCGCCGCCAACGGGCGCTCAAGTACATTACAGCAGGCCAGATGAACGGTCAAAACGTTATCTGCACGGCCAACCAAGTCAACGGTTTGTGTCAAAATTTGATTTATACCCTCAGACCGGGCCAAGACCCGATCGGTTCTTTATATAATTTGTTAGCTTGGCGTCAAGGATATGTCGGGATGCCGTCTTTTGATGAAACCCGTAACATTCCTTACATTGACGTTAGGTCAAAACTAGGGGAAAACACGGATGATGGGGCGCAATAGCCGATTTTTTCGCCATCCTCCAGCCTTGCTTAATGGTTGGGCAATTTTCAAGATTGAATTATCTGCGTCGATCGATGTTTGTACGCTTGAAATCTGCGTGCGGTTAACAGATCGATCGAACGACAGCACTTCCCACACCAACCGCTGGGAATTGCCAGGAGGCTGGGCGATGTTGGGTTACGCAGGGCGGTGGGACAGTCGCCGCCGCCGGATTCCCTGCCGGTGCTGAGGTGTTGGCAGTAGCGCGGGGTTTTGTAGAGTTGCTGCTGCCAAAATCTTTTTGTCAAGGCTATAGCTTGCGGTATACAAATAACGTTAAAATTGCCATGAACCGCAGCCGGATTTTTAATGGCAAAGGTTTCTTGGTTGGAATTAATGATCGGGGCAGCGATCGACATCCGGGTTTTGAGGTCTATACTTTTGAAGATGGAAGCGCGCCGACGCGAGAATTATTGGAAAAAATGGTTAAATCCAGTTGGGGAATGCCGATCGGTACATATTTACAGTTCGTCTCGTCTCATTTAGGGAGTTAGCGATGAATTTGTGGGGTTTGCGGTTTGACGCGCTGACAGTTATCTTGACTGGTGCAGTAACGGTGGCAGCAATTGTTTGCCAACAATCTGCTGCTTGTGCCAAAACAGCGGAAGAAATTGCCCAAGTAGCAATGTTGAGCACCGTGGAAGTTAACAATACGCTGGGTTTTTCTACTAGCGGATCGGGAGTAATTATTGCGAAACAAGGCAATATTTACACGGTGCTGACAGCGAATCACGTTGTTGCCAGCCTCGCCCAAGAATACAGCATTCGCACTCATTTGGAAAAAAATTATACTGCCATCAGAATACAGCGATTAGCGAAAAACGATCGCGATATAGACTTAGCTCTGATCCAGTTTCACAGCCGAGAAGAGTATCCAGTAGCGCCAATTGGCGAATCAAAACGTGCTGTAGTCGGTTCTACTATTTACGTTGCTGGCTATCCACTGCCCATCGCTTCTTGGTATGAAAGAAAACTCGAATTTACTGCTGGTATTGTTTCTTCTCGTCTCGATCGCGCATCATCGGGCTACGGGCTGCGCTATCAAGCTGTCACTAGGCGCGGCATGAGTGGCGGGCCTGTATTTGATGCTGATGGCCAAGTTGTGGGAATTCACGGCCAAGGTGATACTGTAGGCACGGTGATCAGCCAGTGGAACGGTCAGATTGAGGAAATTAAAACTGGGTTGAATGCAGCAATCCCGATCGATGCTTTTACGGCATTGCGATCGCAAACCTTACCTAACGGGTTTGATATTCTCAGCAATCTTTCGATCAGGCGCAGCTCTAGCCAAAGCCAACAGAACCTCCGTCAAGCGGGCTTTTTGTGCGATACCTCGACGGGCGAGCCGGTGACTGTATATCAAAATCCGCAAGGGTTTAGGGAGCCTTGGATTCGCTGGAATTCTAATTTCTTTTCTGGTTCTGGGTACGATCCTCTGACTCGCTGTCAACAAGTAACTCAGCGCCTGGAAAATTATAACCGCAACAAACAGCTTAATTATGTCACAGTCGGTATAGTAAACAATCAGAAAGCAATTTGCACGAGCAGCCGCGTTAACGGGCCGTGCGAAGGTTTGATCTACACGCTGCGCCGCGATCAAGATCCGGCTCCAGCACTCAGCAGTTTCTTTGTTTGGTTGGGGAATCAGAAAGCTAGACCTTCTCTTTTTGAAAGTAGCAGTGCCGTTTATATTAATGTTGGGGAACGGCTGGGGTTAGATGTTAGCGAGCCCTAATTTGTACTAAATTTATTGCAAAAATCAGAAACTATTAAAAAAAATATCTGCGTTTATTTGTGTTGCATCTGCCTATAATCTGCGGTTTCTGTATCGCTCCAAAACTTGTCGAAAAAATCTATTAGACAATATTTCTCTTGCTAAATTCTGCTGATTTGCTGATAAAAATTTCGGGCGCACTCATCTTGAAATTTAAGATATTTGACTGATATCGTGTCCGGTAAATTGAGCGATATAAAAAAGGTTGGTTCGTAGTGCGGACTTTAGTCCGCTCCCGGATTGCCGAGTAAAGTCCGCAGATCGTGTCCGGTAAATTGAGCGATATAAAAAAGGTTGGTTCGTAGTGCGGACTTTAGTCCGCTCCCGGATTGCCGAGTAAAGTCCGCACTACGAACCTTTTTTGTTACGATAGCCGATCGAACATGATTTGATTTATAAATTGGCAATAACAGAAATAACGATCTTTTGCAACAAATAAGTTATAAAATTACTGTTAAATTAATCTAATCCAAATTTTTCAGGTATCAAGCATGACTGCAACTACGTCGAAGGCAACGTCAGCCATCCCCAGTTTTTGCGAAGGAATCCAGTATTTCTCCGAAACAGTGCCGGGTTTTGAGACTTACGGGAAAGCACCTGCGATCGCCAGCGGAAGCAAGTCGATCGCCGATGCGGCAGATCCCGCCGCCGTCTTTCAAACAATGCTGGGAGCAGACGCCCTGCGCTACCTGACGCTGCAAGTCACCGCCAGCAAGGCATCGGGACATCCGGGCGGTTTTGCCAGCCAAGCAGAGGCCTACGCCGCTTTGGTGATGCTCGGACACAAGAACATTGTCACCGAAGTCGGGCACCACGCGCCGGGATTTTACAGTGCCATGTTTCTCGATCGATCTTTAGAAGACATGGGAATTGTCAACGTACAGCAAGTGCGCGATAAATTCCGCGAAAAAGACGGTTTGTTAGGACATCTTTCCGGTTTCATTCCCGGCCTTTTAGCACCTGCTGGCCCCCTCGGACAAGGGCAGCATTTTGCAATGGCGGGAGCGCTTTTGCACCCCGGAAAACTGTTTGCTTTCACAATGGGCGACGGCGGCATGGGCGAACCCTATCCAATGAGCAGCATGGGGCATTTCCACACTGCTTATCCGAAGGCTACTAACTTTTTACCAGTGTTAGTTTGGAACGGATATTCCCAAGAACATCACAGCATGGTTTCGACAAAAACTAATGCTGAAATGATTGCTTATTGGCAAGGAAACGGTTTTGAAGAAGTTATCTTAGTTGATGCTAAGGAATTTGACGATAAAAATCAACCGGAAGCTTATGTTGATAGCACTGCTTTTTCCCTCGAACAGCGCATGGCATTTACCAAAGCTGTTTTACAAGGAGTTGATAAAGCGGCAAAATCTGCTCTCGGCGGCAAATTAACTGTGTTTATTATCAAACAGTTAAAAGGTGCTGGTGTCCACGCACTGGGCGCAAAATCTCACAATCTTTATCCAAAAGATACGCTGGATGCTCCGCACATTATCAGCGCTTTAAAACAGCGCGCTTTGACTGCTGAGGCTTGGCAGTTGGTGCGGACAAATTGCGAGCGCGCGGGCGGCGGGCCTGCGGCGAAAACCGTTGTTACTGAGTTTACATTGCCACTGGCAGATTTGGGCGAATTGCCTTTAGAAGAATTTGCGGTTGGCGGAGACTCGAAGATTTCGACAACAGCAATGGGACGTTTGGTAGCGAAAGTCGGCGAGTGCGATCGGACTTTTCTTGTCACTAATGCTGATGGCAATGAAGCATCGGCAATTGCCAACATCAACCAAGCTCTCAAAATTATTCACCCTACGACGGATGACTTGTACAATCAATCGCCCAACGGTCAAGTTTACGAACCTTTGAGCGAAGATGCTTGCGCGGGTTTAGCCGTAGGTTTGTCGCTATTTGGAGCGCGGAGTTTGTGGTGTTCCTACGAATCTTTTGCCATTAACGGTTTACCAATTTGGCAAACTGTCACGCAAGCAATGGCAGAATTGCGCCGCCCAACTCCGGCTACTGTCACCTTATTTACAGCAGGTGCATTGGAGCAAGGCCGCAACGGTTGGACGCACCAGCGCCCGGAAATTGAGGCTTATTTTGCGGCGATGATGCGCAACGGCAATGTGTTTCCTTTGTTTCCACCGGATGCTAACAGCATTCAAGCTTGTTACGAGTGGGCTTTGAGTGCCAGAAATAAGGGAGTTGTGATTACTGCGAGCAAGTCGCCGCTGCCAATTCGCACTACTTTTGCACAGACTCGCCAAGGTTTGCAAGACGGTGCGATCGTGCTGCACGAAGTCGATTCTCCCCAAGCTCCTCACAATCAAGGCGGGAGCAAGAAAGTTGTGTTTGCAGTTGTCGGCGACATGACTTTAATGCCTGTGTTTGAAGCGGCGGCATTTTTGGAAACAGAAGGCATTGGAGTGCGGATTGTTTCTGTTGTGAATCCCCGGCGTTTGTACCGCCCAACTGATGTTGCTTGGGATACTTGTTCGGAAGCTGACGGCGGCTTTTTGAGCGATGACAAATTTGCCGAAATGTTTGGCGGAGATGCCTTAATTGGCGTGACAGGCGGTGCTTCTGGGATGTTGGAGCCTGTGATGCTCCGCAGCAATTGTCGGCGCGATACTTTCGCTTGGAAGCGGGGGGAAACTACTGCTAGTGCGGGTCAGTTGATGGCTTTTAACGGGTTGACTGCTGAGGCGTTGACTAAAAGGGCGATCGAGCTAGTTCATTAAGTTAGAATGTGAGAGAATGCCCCTGCCTGCTTTTAACTAGGTGAGGATTTAGGCACAAACTCTACTTGTAGGGTGCGCACTGCGCACCTTGCTATTACAACAAATAATCTCAAAATTCAAAACTTGCCTCCAGGATTGGAGGTAGGGGCTAGCAATATTTAAAAAAGAATGGCTATACCTATGACAGCAAAACTTTTAGAAGAAACAGTTACGCTTGCGGAACAGCGATTGGTTCTCCCCGGTTATTATAGTTGGGAGCAATTTGAGGCTCTAGAATCTTTGATGGCAGACTCTCCTGGTTTGCGGATAACTTATCTTGATGGGTGGATCGAGTTTATGACAGTGGGCGAAGACCATGAAAGCTTTAAAAAGGCGATCGCTATATTGCTAGAAGCGTACTTTTTTGAGTGCGGAATTGAATTCTTTCCTGTAGGGAGTGCAACTCGCAGAGACCGGGCAAGAGATGTATCATTTGAACCAGATGAGTCTTATTATATAGGTTCAATAAAAGAGCATCCTGATCTAGCAGTGGAGGTAACGATTACTAGCGGGAGTACAAACAAACTCGCTAAATATCTGCGACTTCGCATTCCTGAAGTTTGGTTTTGGGAAAATAATCAGTTGTCTGTTTATGGGCTGCGTGAGGATAATTACGAGCAACTTTCAAGAAGTGAGTTGTTGCCGGAGTTGGATTTAGAATTGTTGGTGCGTTGTGTTTTAATGCCTTCCAGGATTGAGGCAAGGAGGGAGTTTATGAACGGGATTCGGCCGCAGGAGTTGAGAGAAGAGAGGAACAATTAATTTGTAGAGTCAGCCCGAACACCAAAAAAATGGAAAATTAGGCTAAACTGGCTGTATAAATACCAAATTCCCTTTGCCATGAGCTATCGCAACATCATTACAATAGAACCAGGTAAGCGTGGTGGCCAGCCGTGTATTAGGCGAATGCGGATTACCGTGTACGATGTTTTGGGCTGGTTAGCTGCTGGTATGTCTCATGCAGAAATTTTAGATGACTTCCCAGAGTTAACAGAGGAAGATATTAGAGCTTGTCTTGAATTTGCTGCCGATAGAGAACATCGTTTAATTGCTGTAGTAGGTGAAAGGTGAAGTTACTGTTCGACCAAAACTTGAGTCGGAAGTTAGTGAATCGCTTGGCCGATATCTTCCCGGATGCTAGTCATGTTCAGTTTCACGGGTTTACAGAAGCTATGGATAGCGAAATTTGGGATTTTGCCAAAATTCAAGGGTTTTGTCTTGTTACTCAGGATGCTGATTTTGCAGAAAGAAGCCGTCTTTATGGTTCTCCGCCAAAGGTGATTTGGCTGCGGTGTGGCAATACACCTACCAGCAGTGTGGAAGCAATGCTTCGAGCTGGAGCAGACGCAATTCAAGAATTGAGCGATAGCGCTAGTTTGGATTGTCTTGAGGTTTATTGACGAATAAACTTTTATATTAAGTTACAGCGGATTCCAGGTTTATGCAGTACAGTAGCAGCAGTTTGTAAACCAGTTTTTAAAGTGCTTAATATTAACTAAATCAAGCGCAGTAGCTAGTAAAACGTCAACCATCTTGGTAGTAGTGGGCGAAAACTTACGT
>JANYGO010000268.1 GCA_025362325.1 Cyanobacteriota bacterium
TCTGCTGTTTTTCTGATCGACAGCTTCTGATCGAGATGGGCTGCTACTATGAAAGGCTCGCAAATCTACTGAGTATGCTTTCATTGGTATATTATTTTTAGTCAATTCTATTGTACCTCATAACATCCGGAGGTGCTGTAAGTGAACCGTATTGAACTATAGCCATCTTTATTTGTGAATGTCGTGGCAATATAGATATAATTCTACTGAATATGTTTGCGCCCAAGTCTAGCCTCGTTCCGGAGATTGACTGTAATTTATAACGATTGCTGGTAAGTAGATATACTCTCTGCTTCTCAAGTATTCGCCCAATCTCTGAGAGTCGCAGATAACTACGGTTATCTGCGACTAATTGCTATTAGATTGAGCCAAAATCTGCGACACCAATCAGACTCGAAGACACACCAGTTAGAGAAGCTAAAATTTCTCCGCTTGCTGCTAAGCGAATTAATGTTGCACCGCCATTTTGAGAAATCGCCAATTGCGAGAAAGTAATGCCGCTGGCGAGTGTTAGCAAATCTTTGCCATCTTCAAAATCGGCGATCGTATCGATGCCAGAATTGGTAGATAGCAGGAAGCGATCGCTCCCGAGGCCACCAATCAAAGTATCATCTCCGAAGCCGCCACTCAGGAAATCATTGCCCTCACCGCCATTCAGCAGATCGTTACCCAGATTTCCAAACAAGATATCGTCACCGTTATTACCCAGCAAAGTATCATTATCTTTGCCGCCGTAAATAGTGTCATTCCCCAAACCGCCATCAATCAAATCGCTGCCACGGCGGCCACTGATGAAATCGTTATCGCCGCCGCCTGTAAGAGTGTCATTGCCATTCGTGCCGATAATTGAATTGGCAGAATTGTTACTAGGTTCGACACCGCCAGTGACAACAGGAACCGCAGAACCATTCGGCAATGTGACAGCTTGAATTTTGGTATCTAAAGCAGCACCAGTATTCTCAGTAACTAACTGGGAAATTGGCTTACTTCCCGCACCAACTGCTTTGAAATCTTGAGTAGTTGCGCCTAAAGCTACTTTTTGGACGCGGGCAACGGCTTGGGGAATTGATGTTGCTGTTGAGCTGGAGACAGCCGCATCAATGCGCTGATTGGCTGTTGCCATTACTGTCGCGGATTGCGAGGTAATTTGGGTTACTTGTTGAATGTTGAAACTGGGGTCAATCTGCTGGATTTTAGTAGCGGCTTGCTGAATAATTGGTTCTAACGTTGCTGCATTGCTGAGATTTAAGACAGAACCGGATTGAATTTTTTCCGTAATTGCACCCACAACAGCCTTGACAATATCCTTAATAGCTGCACTGGATGCACCATCAATCAGTGCAGTGGTTTGAGTGATGAAATTTTGGACTTTTACCATTGCTGCTAAAGTTGCCACACCGCCCGGTTCGCTGGCGTTGGTGGCTGCGATCGGGTCGAAATCTGCGATCGCCACATCAGCCGGAATAGCAAGAGCAGATTTGACGAGAGATTCGGCTCGATCGCCCTCAATTCCCTTATCAATTAAATCCACCAGCAGAGTGGTTAAAAGCGTGACAACAGTAGCGTCAGCAGGTGCAGTAACAGGCGTTTCTAAAGGCAAACCCGTAGCGGTATCAATGCCACCAAAAGCAACTAAATTGCCTTCATCAGAATCAATTTCCCCATTTTCATTCTTGTCGAAAGTCTCGAAAGTCTCGAAGGGAAAATCGAGATTAAATACACCGTCGCCGTCAGTATTAGTGGAGGGTTCATTAGCATCAAGAACACCATTTTTATTGGCATCTAAAAATACCTTGGCACCTGCAATGTAATTATCAATCACCCAGCGATCACCAGATTTCGATATCTTGAAGGCTTGAGAACTGCTGGCACCGGCCGGATCGGTGGCGGTTAACTTCACCTTAAATGGTCTTACAAAACTAAGTGATCGTCCATTAATATTAATCACTGGCGGAGTGCCAGTAAATTTGATAGTGTTCTGGTTAGAGTCGAAAGAGAATCCCAGCCAACGACTGTTGAAACTGCTGGTTAAAGGACTGCCATCCTCTAGAGTTAATTTGTAGGAGATTAAGTCGCCATCCGGATCGGTGTAGACATTTTTAATGTCTTTATTAAACTCGTTATTGAAATACGCTAAATGAATTTTCTCTTGTGGCGGACGGTTATTAACAACACCTCCTCCAGCAATAGCTGCACCCAATGCCAGTACATCAACGCGCTTGAAATTAAGATTTGTATTCTTAACATTGTCGTTTTCATCGTCGCCGTCATTGATAGTGACACCCGTTGATTTCAAGAGTTGTGCGAACTCTGTTTGCGTCAGTCGGCGGCCCAAATCTCGCTGTGCTAACTGTTGCGCTAATACTGCAATGCCGCTAATGTACGCTGTAGCTTGACTGCTACCGTGATAGGTGATTAAATCGCCATCTTTGCCAGCACCAGTAATGGGTGCCCCCGGTGCAAAAATTGTGTTTATTGTCCCGCTACGCTGAGAAATGGGGAGAATGCGATCGGCAGCCGTGGTATTAGCAGTGACTAATGTATTAGGCTCATAATCGGCAAAATAATCGTCATAATTGTACTGACCGATGTCGGAGTTATATACCCCGGCAACTGAGAGCGAATTCGGATCTGCTGCAGGGTAATTTACACCTAGTGGCTGATTGTCCTTCTGGTACTGGTAGTAACGGTTGCCCGATGACGAGACAACAATTATATTCTTCGCCGCCAAAGCTGCCAGTTCATCTCCAATACCGTAGGGTGAAATAGGACTGGTAAAATTTTCGGCGCTGCCGAAGGACATATTGACACTGGCAATCTTGTAAGTGTCTGCATTTTCCAATACCCACTGCAAGGCTTGTTCTACAAAAGCAAATTTATTTATTTCGTCTCCTTGACGAGTCGTATCCCGCATGACCTTGAGGCTGATAATGTTAGCACCAGGTGCCACCCCTTTGTAGGTTGAGTCTTGGGAACCAATGATGCTTGCAATATTCGATCCGTGTCCTTTTCTGTCGCTAGCATCCGCGTCGCCGTCGGCAAAATCGTAGTTAAAAACGATGCGATCGCTGATGCCGTTTGAGTTGGTGTCTGGGCCAAAGAATGGGTGATTTAAGTCAATGCCAGTATCTAATACTGCTACAGAATAACCACTGCCGTCAATCCCGGCAAAACTCGGTGTGGCGCGGAATTTATCCAGCTTAATCAATGAATTGGATACACTGGCGGGGGTCAAATGATTGGGATTGGGGTCATCAGTGCCGTCAATATCGTTAAAATTCGCTGGGGCGATCGGGTTGTTATTAATCAGCGAACTGGTGGCATTAGGGTTGAAAGTGCTAACAAGATTGTTGGTGCTGCTAACATTAGTAAGATTCGGTGTGGCAGCAAGAAAGTTGTTATTACTCAGGAACGTGAATGGATTGGGGTTGCTGCTGTTAGAAGAGTTTGTGGTATTTGACTTTGACTGCAAAACAGTGTAGGAATCGCCTTGATACCCTGTGGTTGTGACACCTGAAAGGCGAGGTACAGCAGACAAGTTTAAGTTGTATGAAGTCTGGGCACCATTAACTGAAGCAACTCGAATTCTGTAAGTGCCGTGTTCCAAAAGGCGGTTGATTGATTTTGAAGAGTTGCCAGAATCTTGTGCAGTTGAGATGACATTTAGACTGCTGTCAAGCAATTCAACTTTCACATCAGAAGTGAATCCGTTGACTGACAAGCTGAAGTCATTTTTAGCACCGATCGTGAATTAGTAGAAATCTTCGTCAGCGCTGCTAACTGAATCACTATAAGTTCTGAGAGCAGAAGTTGCATTGATGTCACTGGCTGTATTTGCCGTGTTTGCAGCGTAGTCGTTGGGTGCGGCAGTATTGGTCTTGTTATCAAGATTGGTAACAGCAACATCGGCTGCATTTAACCCGGAGTAGTTGCTGTCATTGCTGATAGCAGGTGCGGTAATAATTGTGTAAGCTTTGTCGCCATCAATTACACGGTCGTCAACACCTGTTACTGTTGCGGTTTGTGCTATGTTCCAGTTAGCAGAAGTGAAGGTAAGTGATTGTGGAAAAACCGTTCCTTCTGCTGTATTAGAACTGCTTAAGTTTATTGTGACATTGGCAGTAGGCTGGGTATTGGGTTGGACAGTAAATGTTGCTGTTAGTCCGCCTTCATCAGTGGTTAATCCTGTTGTTGGGTTAACAGTAATACCGGGAGGTGTCACTCTTCTAATTGGCGTTGGCGTTGGCGTGACTGGTGGTGTTGGGGTTGGCGTTGGCGTGACTGGTGGCGTTGGGGTTGGCGTTGGCGTGACTGGTGGCGTTGGGGTTGGCGTTGGCGTGACTGGTGGCGTTGGCGTTGGGGTTGGCGTTGGGGTTGGCGTTGGCGCAGTGTCGTTATCGGTAATTGCGACATTGACAACTGGAATGCCGATCGCACTATACTTGCTATCAGCACTCGTAGCGCTATGAGAAATACTGCCCGTGTGCGCACCTTCAACAACCGTATCGTCTATAGCCGTGACTGTGACTGACTTCGCCACATTCCAGTTAGTAGCGTCAAAGGTAATCGGCGCGATCGCACTTATTTGACTCCCCGCATCAAAACTGACTGTTACCGTTGCAGTTGGCTGCGAAGAAAGCTTAAGTGTATAACTACCAGTTGCACCACCCTCCGTCGCAGTTGTACTCGTGGGTGAAACAGTCACACCTGCGGTATCGTTATCAGTAATCGTCGCAGTCACAGGAGAAATCGTCAGGTTGTTATATTTTGTATCTGTACTGACAGATTTGTGAGTAATCGTCGCACTGCGAGTGTCTTCGTCTATGCTAAGCTGTTGTGCATTTAAAACGCATATTGGTATAATATAACATAATGATATTCAGAAAAAGTGAATGCCTGCTAAAAACTTTCTCAGTTCCGAGACAAAGGAAACTCTGCAACAAGTATTAAAAGACCATGAGCATC
>JANYGO010000271.1 GCA_025362325.1 Cyanobacteriota bacterium
GATGCTCATGGTCTTTTAATACTTGTTGCAGAGTTTCCTTTGTCTCGGAACTGAGAAAGTTTTTAGCAGGCATTCACTTTTTCTGAATATCATTATGTTATATTATACCAATATGCGTTTTAAATGCACAACAGCTTAGCACTGATACTAAGTTAGCCGCAGTCGAGGCAACCATTGATGATTCTACCTCTTGACTTCGCATTATAGATTCTTCTATTGTGAGTTCTTTTCGATTTTTGATTCTGCCTTTTTTTAGGTCGGGGTTGCTGTCTAAACCGACTACAATGTTTTCTAAAATAACTACGCTGGTATCAATTGCCTGACCGATTCCCAAGGCTAAACCACCTAAACTAAATAAGTTCAGCGATAAACCGAACAGCCGCATTAAAATAATCGCAGCTAGAGTACATAGGGGAATAGTCAGAGAAATAATCAGGGTTTGTCTGAGGGAACCCAAAAAGAACAAAACTGCGATCGCAGCCAAGACTGCCCCGGAAATTCCCGCATTCGCGACATCGGCTAAGGAATTGCGGATAAATCGGGATTCGTCTAGAATAGTAACTACTTTCATATCTGCCGAAATTAAACCAGAGTCCTGCATTTCTTTGAGTCGATTTTTCACGCCGTCAACAACCGTAATCGTGTTAGCATCTGGCTGTTTCAAAATGCTAATCTTAACTGCTGGTTTTTGATTGAGAAAAACTTTGACTCGCTGTTCTTTCGTACCGTCATTGACTTTGGCAAAATCGCGCAGGTAAACTCGTTTTGGCGGGTTAGAACCGGATACTTGAAAGGATAGGTTGTTGATTTCTTCGGCTGTTTTGAACCGGCCGATTGTACGAGTCAATGGTTCGTTAGATTCTTGGCGCAGTCGGCCGCCGGAAGTGTCTAAATTGCGCGATCGCAAAGCATTGAAAACGTCGTTAAGATTAACTCCTAGACTTTGCAGCCGATTCAGGTCAATATTAACTTGAATTTCTTCTTGAACGCCGCCAGAAACGTCAACGGAAGCTACTCCTGGAATTACGTTTATTTCCCGGGCTAATTCGTCATCGGCAAATACTCGCAAATCTACGCCTTGGCGCGAGTCTGAAGTCAGCGCAAATTCGTAAACTGGTTGCTGGGAAGGGTCAAATTTAAACAGAGTGGGCGACGCAACTGTATCGGGAAGTCGGTTGCGAATGCGGTTAACGGAGGCTGTGGCGTCGTTGAGGGCTTGGTTGATGTCGCCGCCGGGCCGGAAGAATAAATCGACGCTGACTTGTCCTTCACGGGTGCGGGAGAAGACTTGAGTGACGCCTTCTGTGGCTGAAAGTCCTTGTTCGAGGGGGCGGGTAATTTCGTCAACTGCGACTTCTGGGGAGACTCCAGGGGCGTCTAGGCGCACGCTGATCCGGGGATAGGTGATGGAGGGGAGCAAGTCAACGGGGAGTTGGGTGATGTAGAAAATACCCACGACGATAATCGCGAGTGTTAGCATCAGGGTGCCGATGTGGCCACGAATGGCGATCGCGCTTATGCTGAATCCGGTTTTGTCGGCGCTCATTCGATTTTAGATTTTGGATTTTAGATTTTAGATTGAAGAGTTGAGGGGAGGTTTGATATCAATTCCGATGCTAACGGAATTGATATGAATCGGGGCTTGTCAGCAAATTGTTTCGCTCATATTTTATTTTCTCTCTGGAATAAGAGAATATTGGCTGACTTACCTGAAAAATAGTATAATAAATCTTAATAAAATCTCAAAAAAGTGTTTTTAAATATTCCTTTAGAGGTAGCCGATCGCGCCAAATAGAAATTGACAGGAGTGGCGATCGGCTTTTTTATCGATCGCGCAGAAGTTGCGACTTACGGTGGGGTGGGGGCGGGTTTACGAGATTATTGGTTTTAGGCAATTATTGTTGGTAAAACCCGCCCCTACAGTCTTATTTTTCTTGACTAATGACTACTGTACTTGACTACCGTGTGCCCGCGGATCTGAACTACTTGTTTTCACTGGCCCTGTGGGGGGAGTAAAATTGGAAACTTGACCGCTAGATTGCGCGTTGGGTAAATCTTTCCCGGCAATTAAAGCTTCTAAGTTAGCTTCCATAATGCTGCGCGGCATTTCCCCGATTGTTTCTGCAACGCTACTGCCTTTATTGTTTAAATAAACAAAGTGCGGGATGCCGTCTACTCGATATTTTGAAACTTCCGGCAGCCATTTGTCATTGTCTACATTCAGCATCACAAAATTTAGCGGTTCGGCGTATTTCTGTTTGATTTCGCTCAAATCCTTTGCCATTGCCTGACAGCTACCGCACCAATTAGCATAAAATTCCATGAGTGTCGGTTTTCCGTTTACCAAAGCTGTTTCTAATGGCGTCGAAGCTTTTGCCATTTCGGTGAGACTGCTTGAGGGCGTTTGGGTTCGCACTCCGAAGAAGATCGATACTGAAAGGGCGATCGCTGCTAACACAATTAACAAGTTTCTGAGCTGCATCGCTGTTTTTACTTCGGACTTTTTGGGTTCGGGCGTAGCAGTTGAGTTTGGCGAATTGGGATTCATAAAATAAATGCCGATTTTATTTTTATGTTTTAATTTTAAATAACCAATCCAAATTATACCATATTTTGAGAGAATCAGACCAAAATCAGAAAAAAATTGGCTAATGCCAGTAATTAGACAAGTGCGTTAAAACTTAAGATCAGAAAGATTACTTGTAAATTACCGAGGATTAAAGGCGTGAAAAAACGGGTAACGCTGACGTTTCCGCAGCGATCGATCCAAATGCCTGTTACCTACCGACTGGCAAAGGATTTTAATGTGGCTGCCAATATTATCCGCGCTCAGGTGGCTCCGAATCAAGTGGGCAAACTGGTGCTAGAGTTATCGGGGGACATCGACCAACTCGAAGCGGCGATCGACTGGATGCGATCGCAAAACATCGGCGTTTCCCTAGCCAGCAGGGAAATACTCATAGATGAAGATATCTGCGTTGACTGCGGCTTGTGCACGGGGGTTTGCCCGACAGAAGCCTTGACCCTTGACCCAGAAAGCTTTAAACTAACTTTTACTCGATCGCGCTGTATCGTCTGCGAGCAGTGTATTCCTACTTGTCCGGTGCAAGCTATTTCTACTAATCTCTAGACCACAATTTTTTCGGGGTCATCTTTTTATTGCCTGACTATACTAATTTTTTCATCAGATGCAAAAAAACTCTTGGCTTTCCCTAACTCTACTTTTTGTTACTTATTTCACCTTTGGCTGGAAATTATCTGAGTTTGATGTTCCCCCGCATCTGACTTGGTTTTTAGCCGTAGCTGGTATTTTACTATTAGCTGTCACCTTGTCGTTCCCGCTAAAAGACACAAAAAACTCAATTATGCAGTGGTTTTCGAGTGACTTCGGTGCTTTTATTTCTATTATTTTAGGAGCTTTTCTTGCCGTGGTAATTGTTGCATGGCTGCACCTTTTTGCTACTTGTTTAGTTTTAATTTCCGCCGTAACTTTGGCAAGACTCGATATTCAATTATCTGGTCGAAGAAATTGGCGGTCTTTTGCAATATTAGCTACCGTTTCTTTAACAGGTTTGGTGTTAGGCGGAGGAATCGAATTTTTGTTAAAAACAGGTAGGATCGTATTATCTTAGTTGGGAACGAGTGCATTTCAATGAGTACAAGGGCGAAGCACCTGACGGCAGACAATTTATTAGTAATAACTAAAGATTTACTGCCGTCAGGTGCTTCGCCCCTACGAATGTATTTGTAAAACACCAGATGCACCCCCAGAAGTCCAGTGCGCAAAAAATTGATCGCAATAAAAAAGCAGCTTTCGGGAGCTGCTCGTCAGAATTGCATGAGGTATTCTTTTTAGAATAGGACAGCTTGAATTCGATCGCGCCTGGGTTACATTTTTTGATACGGAAGAGTTGATGAGTCAATGGACGATCGTAAAATCGTCACATGGGACGGTAACATTGATGCTAAATTTTCCGACAATGAAGTTAGCGTTTAACTGTCCTTGCGCCCTATAGCCAGAATGCCATGGGGCCATTTTATTTTTAGAGAGAACTCAATAGCGGACTTTTACGCATTAGACCAGTCTGCCATTAGTTTTTGGACAAAATCTCCTCACCACCAAATCCTCACACCTCATAAAACTTACGCGCCACATCTATTTAAACCCGGTTGATTCCTAAACATTTAGTGGTTAAACAAATACCTTCATCCAGAAATCAGTATTTTTACGTAAGTCAGAAACCTGTTAGTTTCCCAGCAGCCCAGTTTCTGAAAGTATCAATTGATATCCTGTGCAATTTTTGATTCGATCGCCTTTTGAATTTCCTCGATCGCCCGACGCACCACTTCTTGGGCCCTTTCGTCTCCTGAAATGCAAACTCGGACATCTGCTTGAGTGTAGAAACGCTCTCGCTCGTTCAAAAGGCTTTGTAGCTTAGATTTGAGGTCGCCCTCCCGCAGTAGGGGTCGAGCGGTGTCTTCCCGCAGCCGATCGTACAGTCGATCAACAGGCACATCCAGCCAAACCACGATACCGTAGTGTAAGTAACTCCAATTGCTCGATCGGGTAACAATACCGCCACCCGTAGCCACAACCGAATTTTGATAAGCACACAATTCACCGAGGACTTTCGTTTCTAGTTTGCGAAATGCCTCTTCCCCTTCTCCCTCGAAAATCTCAGCAATTGACTGATTCGCAACTCGAACAATCAGTTCATCAGTATCAAAAAAACGGTATTTTAACTCCCTTGCCAAAATCCGTCCCACCGTTGTTTTTCCCGCACCCATCATCCCGACGAGATAGATATTAACTCCCCTCAACCAATCCACTGCCAAATCCTCCGATATTTTGCTATTTTTTGAGGTCAATCGGCCCACTGGGGCGATGATCGTCATCCTCAAATACATCATTTTCATCCAATCCCCAATCATCCTCTGTTTCTACACTAGGATTTTGCGGTGCTTGGGCGCGATCGGGCTTAGGTATCGGATCGATCATCGGGGGAACCAGCACCCGATACTCCGCATCGTAAACAGACTCTGTTTGTCCCACCCCGGACTGGTTTGGATCTCGATAGCCGTAAGAGTATACCGAGCCCGCCCAAGACTTGCTTTTCGCTTCCTGTTTAGCTTCATAATCCCTTGGATTTGCCCCTGCAACGTCATTTACCGGAGGCCCGGCGGGCAAATCGCGATCGTCCCCCCAATCATCATCACTGCCAACAGAGCCGGATTTTGAGCCATCTGACACCCAATCGTCCTCATCGTCTGGCGCTGGATAAGTCGCCGATTGAGCGAAATCCTTTGCCCCTGATGGATTCGGAGTTTCTTGCTGGAAAGTCCGGGCGCTGTAACCCGTCGGCGTACCGTACTCAGTTCGGTATCCAGAAGCAGGCTGAGTTTCCCGATCGCGATCGGGGTCGATGTCCTGTTTTCTAGGGGGGGGAGGCGCTGTGTAAGGTGTCCTGTTGTCCTCTGCAAAAGTATCACGGCCGCCACTGTTGCGATCGGTGCGACCTCGCGGTTGAGATAGGTAATTTGAAAAACCGAGTAAACCAGAAATCAACAAAGACGTGACAACTCCCGTCGCCATGCTGAGTAAAATCCAGATAGATAAAGGCAAAGCAGGCGATCGAACTCCCAAAAATACCAGCGATAATACTGGTTCCACATTTTGCAGGGAAAAAATAGTCAGCCCTACCACAATTACTAACAAAAATACAGGACGCATATCAATAATATTGGGAATGGGGAATCGGGAATGGGGAATCGGGAATGGCGAATCGGGAATTGGAACTAACAATAATTGAGAACAAATAACCAATACCAACTGTCAACTGTCAACTGTCAACTGTCAACTCCCTTCATCTTCCTTCCAACGTTTGAGAGGAACGCAATCAATCCCCAACTGGTCTAAAGTGCGAGCCACCACAAAGTCTACTAAATCTTCAATAGTTTGGGGATTGTGATACCAAGCCGGAATCGCTGGTACAATTCTAGCTCCAGCTTCCGCCAAGGTCGTCAAATTCCGCAGGTGAATCAAGCTAAAAGGCGTTTCTCTAGGTACAAGTACCAATTTTCTGCCTTCTTTGAGCTGAACGTCGGCCGCTCTTTCGAGCAAATCCGAACTCAAGCCAGCAGCCAATTTGCCCAGTGTACTCATGCTACAGGGAATAATCATCATCCCTTGGGTGCGAAAGGAGCCGCTAGCAATATTAGCACCAACATCTTGCCACGGATGACACCGAAGTTTGCCCATAGTGGGGACTCCTGCTTGTTCTCGCCAGAATTCTTCTTGCAGAGTCGGTTCTGCCGGCATTCGGATGTTCTGTTCGCTTTGCCAAACCATGTAGGTAGATTTCGATGCTACCAGTTCCACAGCTCGATCGGCTTCCAACAGATATTTTAATGTTCGCACCGCGTAAATTAATCCCGATGCACCAGTCACTCCTACAATTAGAGGCTGGGCAGGGACTGAAACAGAATGAGTCATGAGCAACGATCCAGCAATAACCTCACTAATTATACCGCGATCGAATTACCCCAACATTGCCGACTCCATATTACTTATCTACCCCTTCCTTCTTCCTTCTCTTTTCTTCCTTCGCATCCTTCGCCTCTTCGCGGTTCAATAATACTAATTCTTCTGGCACGAAAGCACTAAAGTTACCAACGTCGCCTTACTCCTTAATATTTTTTGGCTTGATTTTATCTACAATCAGCCACAAGCCATAGCCAGCCAGCAGACAGATTATGGGCATAATGGCAAGGCGAAACCTATAGCCACCTGCAACGCCGCCGGATACGGCAAGGAAGTATGCGGCTATGCTAACAAGGGTTATCATTGCCCTATTTTTAAGGAAATTACTAGATAGTAAAGCTGCGGTAACACCTAGCAGATAAACTCCTGATATTAATAACAAACTTAAGTCAGAAAAAAAGAGTAGAGGCGAAAGGTGAAAATTACTAAATATTGCTTTCCAGCTTGTTTGACCAGTTAAAAATTTAGGAATTTGAGAGGAAGGACTTAGAGCAAGATTACGTTGCCTAGTGAATCGTTTTAGGTACAGCTTTGCGGGGGTCTCAATCAAGGTTCTAAGAGTTCCTTCTAAATGAATAATTGAGGCATCCCAAGTATTGCTCATAATCATTTTTTTTCCTTCTTTTCCCATGTGGCGGTAAATTTTGCTCTGACTCCATGTTTGCTGTTCGGGATGAAATTTTAAATACTTTGCGGGATTATTGCATCCAAGCTGTTCAGCCATCTCTTCAAATGTTATATTTTTTTGTTTGGCAATGACAGAGACACCGTTATAGCAATATAGATTATAATCAGAAACAGCCGCAAATCCCGAATATCCGGTTTTTACATAGTTCCTAACTTGCCAAATCCCAACGCTACCCATCGCAACTAGAAAAAAAACGCAAGCATGAATCATTAAAATCTTGTTTTTTTGAATCTTTGTCACGCTATCTATCAATAAGATAGCAGCGATAAGAAAAGGTAAATAATACCCTATAGGTCGGACATATATAGATGCTGCTAGAGTAATCGCTGCACAGAGTAAGTGTTTCCACGATTTTTCAGTCAAGTATTTTATCAGTAGATACATGAATAAGGTGATTAATGCCGTAAACAGAGTTTCAGGCATCAGCAGCGTCAGCCATAGGATAGATACTGGTTCAACTGCGTACAGCAAGGCACAAAAAGTTGCAATTTTGCTTTCACCCCAAATAGCCAATGCAATTTTATATATTAGAAATATAGTGAAACAACTCAGCAGTATTTGAATGAAGATAGTCACAAGTTCTTGCTGACCTAATAAAATTCCTGGTATCAATAATAGTGGATAGCCAGGAGTACGGAAAATTTCAGGCTGTACGCTATTTGCAAATTGACCTGACTCTATTAACTTTCTGGCTGTTATCAGGTATGATTCGGTGTCAAGAGTGTAGGCTGCTGAAGTGTGGTTAATAGCCAGCACCACAATTGTCAATAAACACCTCAGCAAAAAACCTATTGTCAGCACTCCCCTGATTGTAAAATTAAAGCCATCTATTTTGGTAGTTTTCATCTATTTAATCCTCATTGAAAGCAATAAATACTCTGTTAATACTGCATATTCGGGACTTACGCAGGGGTAGTCAGAAACCGGGTTTTTTACCGAATCTGTGGGTTATAACGAAGTATTGTCGTAAAAAACCCGGTTTCTCAGTCCCCATGAGTCCAGGACTATTTGATATTGAAATTACAGCTAAAATTTCTTATTTGATATCCGTTCTTGCAAAAAATGTAGGATTTTTCGTCGCCTCCCAACAACAGCTCGCCTAGCGGGAGTCGTCGCAGCATCAACACTCGCTTCCTCGACATATTCACTGTCAGAATTCACCTCCCAAAGGTCGTGTTTCCCTGGGTTCAACACATTCTGGGCGGCTAAAATCCCCATCAACAAACTGTGGTCTTGGTTGTTATACTTAAAAGCACCGTAACGACCCACAACTTGCAAATTATCAAATTGCTTGATATAAGTTTGAATTTCTGCTAAAATGTGTTTGTAATCGCCTGCATAAATTGGGTAAGTACGGGGCAAGCGAACTACAAAACCTCCCGCAATCTTCTCATCGCGAAGCAGCTTAATTTTTTTCAATTCTTGTTCTGCCAAACTCAAAAGTTCAGCTTCCGGCTGCTGCCACATTGGTTCGTCGAGGTTACACCAATATTCGCAGCATAAAGGTGTTTGGTGCTGGTTCGGCAGCATTTGGGGCGACCAATTGGCAAAATTAGTCACTCTCCCGATGCTGACACTGGGTTCGTTGATATAAAGCCAGTTGTCAGGGAATAACTGACTGCCTTCAATTATTAGATAAACGAGAATTGTGTTGCGAAACTTGAGCGATCGCGCCAATGATAAGATTTGCTTACGGGGGGGGGGAGAATCATTTGTTCTACTAATGTATTCAGTGGCACTGAGGAAATCACTGCACTACAGCCAACCGTTGACTCTACTCCGGTGTGGCGATTTCTCAGAGTGAGTTGAGTGACGCGGCTGTTGTGCTCGTGAACCTGCACTACTTCTGTATTCAGGAGAATTTCCTGATTTTTTTCCAGTAGATAGTCGCTGATTTTGTCGTATAATTGGCCAGAGCCTAAACGGGGAAATTGAAATCGATCGATCATGCTTTTAACTTTGCCATCACTACCAAAAAAAGCGGTGCGAAGTGCTTTTAGCAGCGACAGTCCTTTAATCCGCTGTGCTGCCCATTCAGCACTAATTTCTGTGCAGGGAATCCCCCAAAGTTTTTCTGTATAAGCTTCAAAAAATATCTCAAATAAACGCTTGCCAAATTTAGCCGTTACCCATTCTGCAAAATTTTCCGGCTGGCGGTTGGGTAACAGTTTTGCTGCTAAATAAGAAAAAAAGATGCGTGTATTTTCAACTATACCGAGGGCAAATAAGACTTCTAAGGCTTTGAGGGGATAGCTAAAGTATTTGCCGTTGTAGTAAATGCGGGTGAGGCGGCTGACTGTGACTTGTTCTGTGCCTAAAACTTCGTTCCAGAGTTTGAGGACGGGGGGAATTTTAGTATAAAAGCGGTGGGGGCCGAGGTCGAGAATAAATCCTTGGTACTCGATGCTTTTGGCGAGTCCGCCAACTTGCGATTCTCGCTCAACGATGACAACTTTTTGACCTTGCTGTGTGAGGGTATAAGCGGCAGCTAGACCGGCAGGCCCAGCCCCAAGTATGTATATTGGGGACACGTTGTGATTTTGATGAAGTTTTTATAACTAACGTTTGAGCATATCACACTTTGTCAATACAACAACCCATATATCTTAATTTTAGGGCCGTTCGATCTTACCGAAAGTCCGCCAGGGGTTTAAACCCCTGGCTAATAGCTAAAGTCCTCTAAAGAGGACTAATTGATAATGATTTCTTCAGTCCTCTTCAGAGGACTTAAGCTTTGAGGCAGGGGTTGAAACCCCTGCCGGACTGAGAGAAAGAGCGTTCTATTCATCATCATCAAAAGCTTGACTACCGCCACCAACTGCAACTAAATCAATTTGCTGGCGGTAATAGTCAACGCTCTTAACTTGCACTTCTACCCGATCGCCCAAACGGTACTGATTGCGGTTTTTGCGGCCGACAAGAGTTTGTTGGCGCGATCGATATTCGTACCAATCATCCTTCAGCGAAGAAACGTGCACCAGCCCTTCAACTCGCAGAAGTTCGCTCTCCGGCGGCCGCACCTCAATTTCCACAAAGAAACCGTAAGACTGCACCCCCGTAATCAAACCCTGGAAAGTTTGACCAGTGCGCTCTTTCATCAATCCCGTTTTCTTCAATCCCTGCAAATCGCTTTCGGCATCTTCAGCAACCCTTTCGCGTTCCGTCAGATGTACCACCGCCGCTGCAAACTCTGTCTCGAATTCATGGTGCAAGTCTGGCGGCAGGACATTCCAAGTAATTTGACCGTGACAGGAGGAATGGTGCAAATCAACTTTTTCCTTAGCCCGAGTGGTGCGGCTGCTGCGGCCTTGCTCGAACACCGCTTGCAACACCCGCAGCACCAGCAAATCGGCGTAGCGGGAAAGCGGCGAAGTGCAGCGCGTGTAACCTTCTGACAGCCCTAAACCGAAGTGCGGCTTGGGAGTTGTGCTGTAAACAGCGGGCTTCATCGTGTCTTCTAGCAGGTAAGTGAGAACTCTTTCAGACTTCAAACCGGCAAACTGCTGGGTAAATCGCTGAAAGTCAAAGGGCAGAACTTCTTCTTCGCTTTCGAGATACAGTTCGCCTCCGAGGTTGTTGGAGAGTTTGATGAACTCTTGAATGTCTGCTGGGTCTGGCATTGGCTGGACGCGGTAAATTCCGGGGACTCCCAAGGCTTGCAGGTGAGCGGCGACAGCTTGGTTGGCGAGGACGACCAACTCGGAGACGGCAGCCTGGGCGGCGGGAGCTGTTGCAAAAGCTCCTAATTCGCCTTCGTCGTCGAAGTGAGAGTTAGCGTCGGGCAAATTTAGTTCAAAAGCTCCCCGCTGGAGTCTCGTCTGTCTGGCAGCCTGTGAGGCGGCTAAGATTTGATCTAGGAAAGGACGGAGGGCTGAGGATAAAGCGTGATCTTCGGCATCGGAGCCTGGTTCGAGAATTGCTTGAGCTTGCGGATAGCTGAGCTGGTAGTCAATGTGAATGACGCTGGTTTGAATTTCGTATTCTAGGAGTTCTCCTGATTCGTCTAGGGTGAGCAGTATGCTGAAGGCCAGCCGTTCGGTGTCTAGCAGCAGGGAGCAACGATCGTTGAGGAGTTCTGGGAGTACGGCGATGATTTTTTCTCCCAGATGGGCGCAGGTTCCTCGTTTGCGGGCTTCGCGGTCGATCGGGGTTTCGGGCTGCACGTACTCGGCGGCGTCGGTGATGTGGATTCCGACTTGCCAGCCGCCGGACTTCAGGCTTTCGATCGACAAAGCGCGTTCTATTGGCGGATCGGAGAGGAATGAGGTTGGGTCAAACTCGTTTTCGGCTTCGTCTGAGAAACTTTCCTGCTGAGTTTGAGGGGCAGGATTTTCACTGTTGGTTTCTCCGGGTTCGTTTTTGCTGAAGGTAACAGTCAGGATGTTACGCAAATCTAACCGTTTTTTGATGTCGGTTTTTTTGAGTTTGCTGGGCAAGTTTTCCGCTGCTTTGATGACGGCGGCGGGGAAGGAGCGCGGCAAGTCGTGTTTGCAGCATACGATGTCGAGGTCGTCTGCGGCTTCGGCGTCGGAGCCTAGTACCTGTACTACTTTGCCGACTGGGCGATGGGTTCCGAGGGGATAGCGTTTGACTTCGACGTGTACTAAATGGTCGATCGCCTCTTGGAGATTTGTACCATTTGCCAGCAAGTCTAGTTCAAACAACAGGCGATCGTCCAGGGGAATTGCTCTGTAGCTGACGCGGCCGGTGGGAGTGGCAGTTTGCTTGACTCGCGCGAGTACCGAGGGGTTGGCGCGTTCGAGAATCAGCATAACTTCGCCTTCGGGCGATCGACGACGGCTACCTTCTTTGATAATTTTGACTAAAACTCGATCGCCATTCCAAGCAGTCGAGAGGTGACTCTCCCGCACATAAACGTCTTCAGAGCCTTCGGCGTCTTGAATAGCAAAGCAAAATCCTTTGCTCGAACAACGCAGTTTTGCTTCTACCACGTCCTCTTCAGCTACTCGACGATAGCGACCTTTGTCTTTGACTAATATGCCAATTTTCTCTAGAGCTTCTAATGCGATTTGAAGTTTGAGTTGACTGGTGGCGTCGTTGCAATCGAGTTTTTTCTCTAATGCTTTGGGAGCCACTAATTTGTCTTCTGTAAAATTTGCCAGCAGTGCAGCGATAGAAAATTCCATGTAGCGATCGATCCTCTTTTTTCCAGCAATTAGTCTAATTTTGGCGAAATCAGCCGCACCCTCTCGCCCCTCGCAGTGCCTGCTTCCCAACAAATGCGCGGGTTAGTAGGTGGAGACGCCAGCACAGTCGGTGCTACCCGTGCGCAGGGATTTTTTCAGATTTTTTCCCGACACCGGCGCTGCAAGCTAATTGTCTGCTGTCTGTATGCAAATGACAGATGACTGTGCAGGCAAATGTCCCGCACCCTATTCCCCAATACAATTTTTTAGCGTTGGTTCCTTTGCTTTTTGCTTGCAGCGCCGAGTTCTTCGCGAATTAGAAAGCCCCTGTCGATTCTTAAAAGATGGCGGACTTGCTGAAAGCGACGGGTTGAGTCGGGGATGAGGAGATGGAGATCTTGAGAAGGAGAAAATTTGCATTTCTGCCTCCTGCCTGTTTCCTTCTGCCTGTTTCCTTCTTTCTTCTTCCTTTTGAAGTGCCTCTTGCCTTTTGCTCAAGCCAAAGAATTTACCGGCGATCGGGCAAAATTGCTAGTAGCTTGGCGCAAGAAATGCCCTGTTTTTTGCAAGCGCTCTGCCTTTGCGGACAGAGGTTCAACGAGCGGGTCGGGAGCAATCTGTGCTGTAGAAAGTGCAAGGTACACAAAACCGGAGACTTTACTACTTTTGCCTAGTTGCTGTGTCATCTCGTATAGGTAGAAATGACGCCCGGTGCTTGTTAGCTTAAACAGCCGGATGTGGGATAGGGTTTAGTCGCGTGAAAGGTTGCGCGGATGATTCACCTTACATTTATTGTATGTTGAATAGGTGCTTTCAGAAAAATGTTTTCTCTGGGTTGTACTAAACTGAAGTCATCAGCCCCTTTTGGTTTCGGGGTAAAAAAATTATGTTTGCTCAATTTCGCGCCCTTTATCCCACTGGACAGTTAATCTGTGAGTTGCTGACTATTCATCACGGTAAGTTTGTGGTTCGCTGTCTGGTTCAGGTTGACGGCAAAACTCTTGCTACTGGTATGTCGGCTGCTGAGTCTGTTGAGGATGCTGAAGACCGCGCCCGATCGCGATCGATCGCTGTCTTAGCATTGACCGATGCCACTCCTGCGGCCATTCCCGTTCCGGCGCCGGCTCCGGTTGCTGCTGCCGTTCCCGTTCCGGCGCCGGCTCCGGTTGCGGCCGTTCCCGTTCCGGTTCCGGCACCGGCTCCGGTTGCGGCCGTTCCCGTTCCGGCATCACCAGTCCTTGCTCCTCTTCCTGTGTTAGAAATGCCTGTTGCCGACAACGTTGCTTTACCACATCAAAGCAGTTTTGTCAATACTGAAGTTAAATTAAATGAAGAGCCGATCGCACCTGTACCGGAACCGCTACCGCCAACAGTCGATCGGGCGGAGGTTCCTGGATTTGTACCGAAGCAGATAGACTCGGACGCTTGGCTGTCTTCCAGCTACGGCGAACCGCTTCCGGAACTGGAAGTGCCGATTGCTAGCCCAAGCGAACTGTCGCAGGGTGCTGCCGAAGTCAGGGAATTGCAACCGATCGCGGTGGGAATTCCCAACGATGCGATCGAGGATGATTCTGATACGATCGCCAAAATAGACGCTATCCTCAAACGCCTGAAATGGAAAAAACCACAGGAAACCCAGTGTCTGGAACACAATTACGGCAAGTCGTCGCAGAGAGAGCTTTCTAGCGAAGAGTTGGCAGATTTCCTCGAATATCTGGAAATCTATAGCAGAACCACTGAGGAAATCCAGCGGTTGGGCTGGACTGCCAACCAAGGAAAAGATTATCTCAAACAAGGTTACGGCAAAGAAGCGCGGCATTTCTTAAATCAAGTAGAATTGTTCGACTTCCTGCAATATCTCGAATCTTTACCCTAGAAATGCGGAAAATAGGATCGAGCGTGAGGACTTTAGTCCTTCTTTCTGAGGACTGAAGTCCGAACGATCAAACACGTTTTATTAAGAGTAATTGAGCGGACACTAAAAATTAAAAATCAAAAATGAAGAATATTTCCCCATTTTTGATTTTTAATTTTTAATTTACGCGACAGCGGCGATCGGGCGGCTGGCGGAAGGACGGCGATCGATCACTTGATCGACTAAACCGTAGTCCTTTGCTTCTTCAGCGGACATGAAGAAATCCCGTTCAGTATCTTCTTCAATGCGGGAAAGCGGCTGACCGGTATGATCTGCCAAAAATTCATTCAGGCGGCGTTTGTGATACAAAATCTCTTTGGCCTGAATTTCAATATCGGTTGCTTGTCCTTGAGCTCCGCCCAGAGGTTGGTGGATCATAATCCGAGAGTGAGGCAAACTCATCCGCTTGCCTTTAGCGCCGGCACTCAACAGAAAAGCGCCCATGCTGGCGGCCAAACCGAGACAAATAGTGCAAATGTCGGGGCGGATGTGGTTCATCGTGTCAAAAATGCCCATACCTGCGGATACCGAACCCCCTGGGGAGTTGATATAGAGGTAAATATCTTTCTCCGGGTCTTCGGCGTCTAAAAATAGCAATTGGGCAACGATCAGGTTGGCTAAGTCGGAGTCAACCTGTTGGCCCAAGAAGACGATGCGATCGCGCAGGAGTCGCGAGTAAATGTCAAAGGCGCGTTCGCCGCGACCGGATTGTTCTATTACTGTTGGGATCATGGACGCCTGCCTATTACGTATCTTTTTTTTATTTTAGCGATTTGGGCTCATTTATAGTTAGGGAGCGGTGGCGCGCGATCGACAATTCGCTAAAATCGTTGAGTTTGGCAGGGTTGAGGCATCTTTTGTTAGACTTCAACAACTTCGCCTGGGGCGATCGTTATCAGCGCACTGCAAACGCTGGGTATGAGTGGAACCAAATCGGGAAGACGATTGCTAGGCGCGACCATAACAATAACTGCAACTCCAGCCTGCTGCAAATTTTGCTGATACCGTAAATTCTGATGTGTAGTCAGCAAAATTGTGAACCTCTCCTGCCTCATCAGTTTCAGTAATTCACCATTCACTCTAGCAATTCTCCAGCGGAACTCAATTCTAAAACCAATTCTTTAAACAGCATTTTGACGGCTTTAGCCGCCACACGCGATCGCACCAAACGCACCGGCCGCCCGCTAAGTTTTTCAACATCCATAATTTCGCCAAGCCGATCGCCAATATCATTTGACAGTCGGCAGCGCTGCGGCTCAATTCGGGTAAAGATCCACTGCCAAAGAGCCCGACGGCACAAATCACTGCCACCGCTAACTTTGGACTTTTGCAAATCGCCGCTGGACTCTTGAGACGGAGCATATCCCAAAGCCTTCATAAATCGGCGCAGAGACAAATGCCGCTTAGTAGGCTTGCCAGAAATTCTACCTTTACGAATCTTCACATCTGGTTTGCCATCCGCAGCAAGGTAATTTTCAAACGGATAAATCTGGCTCAGCAACAAAGCTTCAACGCGGCGGCCAAATCCAAATCGAGCAAAAACTTTGCGGTAAGGCAAAAACTGCAACTCACTCACTAACTTGGACAATTCAAATTCAAGCACCATTTCCTCGCACTGAATATCGCAAATCCGCGCAGCGTGGCGGCGAATTTCGTCAGTCAATCCCAATCCGATCGACTTTTCCAGCATCAAATCGTACTTTACCGACTGCCGCTCGCCACACAACCACCCCCACAGCAACGGAACTTTTTCCCCAGACCGAACCGATCGCACGAGCGCAGCTTCTGGAAACTGCCAAGCTAAATCCTGACGAGCGCGGTTAATAATAGGCGACTGCACGCGGTTGAGATGAGCGAGGCGAAGAACCAAGCGGCGAATTTCAACAATGGTTTGCGATCGCACTTGAACAAATCGCCGAGAAACCTCAAAAAAATCCCAACCATAAATCGCCAAGGCAAGAGCATCAGCATCATCATCCTTGTCGGGAAGTCCAAGGTGATGCTCGCGAAAACTCCTTAACTCCTTGTGACCAACAAGCCGCACTTCTACACCAGCCCGCGCAAGGTGAGTTCCCCAAAGCCGAGAATAATTTACCCCCGTCGGTTCCATCACTGCAATCGTATTACCTGTATCACCACCAATCAACGCCAACAATCCAACAATTCCAAAAACCGTAGCTTCAAATTTATGAAAGTCGCAATCATAATAAAATTGTCGAGGTTCAGTTGGTTTTTCTGTCAACAAGCAAGCAGAAACTGAGGCCTTACTGATGTCAAGTCCAATAATTTGCATTTAATTTTTAAGGGTGAAGTTTTCCAAACTCGCAGCAACAGCTTATGAATCACCCAAAGGCCGCGATGAGCCTAATTCACTCTTAAAGCTTCAAAGTGCGCGAGATTTACAATTAATTAAGCGGCGACCGAGCTTATGAATGGTAAAAAGCCATTACAGCTTGATTCTTTTTTAAAGCCCTAAGCCACAACCTAATTAATCGGCGACCGGGTTGGAATCGATCCGCGACTCCCCTTTTTAAAAGAGAGTTTCGGCTGCTGAGTTAAACAGCCATCATCAGGCGGCTAATTAGTCCTCAACTATTTCTAAAAAAGTAGCCAAATTTGCGTGTCCAAATCGGCAACTTTTGCCTCAACCTCTGAAAAAATTGGTAATAGTTCAGACTGGCGGTAGGTAAAAATTTTCATGCTTGTCCTTTTAAGATGAATCCGACACTTTGTCGGATCTATCTAGTAATTTAATAGCTTTTTGAAAGCATTCTGATGGCTTTTTAATAGCAAAACCACTTGTAACAGATTTAGCTTTGATAAAAACTTCCGCCCGATCGCAAATTTCCTCTTTTTCAGCCGTCAGTTCCACCTCTTCATCATCCGGCGGTTCATCATCGGGCGGTTCGCTGCCGCCGATGAGCATTTCAAGATACTTAGAAACTGCCATCCCGGCTGCTGCGGCTTTCTGTTGCAGCAGTTGGTAAGCTTTACCGCCG
>JANYGO010000279.1 GCA_025362325.1 Cyanobacteriota bacterium
AGTAGTGATTCGTGACCAATGCGGAACTGGCGGAATTGGTAGACGCGCATGATTCAGGTTCATGTGGTGCAAGCCTTCCGGGTTCAAGTCCCGGGTTCCGCATTCCCAAGGCAGAAAAAAGTTTGGGGTTAACCCGATACAGGCAATTAACCCCATTTGCTCTGCTGAATTAAACAATGATTACAAGTATTCAAAATCCCCTAGTTAAAGAAGTCCGCAGGCTGCACAGCTCGAAGGGACGCAGGGAACAACAATTATTTTTACTCGAAGGGACGCATTTGCTCGAAGAAGCTTGCGCGGCAAAGTACCCGTTAGAAACAGTTTGCTGTACTCCCGAATGGCTGGATCAGCACGAAAAACTGTGGGATCAAATTGTTAGTTTAGCCGATCGCACAGAATTAGTAAGTGCAAAAGTCTTAGAGTCGATCGCCACCACAGTTCAACCAGACGGCATTATCGCCACCGCGCCCCGCACCGCCACCGCGCCCGCAGAAATCTCAACTTTAGGAATAGCCCTCGAAACCATCCAAGATCCAGGCAACTTGGGGGCGATCGTCCGCACGGCTGCGGCTGCTAATGCCGACGGTTTACTGCTGAGCGCAGACAGCGCCGATTTAGACCATCCAAAGGTGCTGCGCGCCTCAGCAGGAGCTTGGTTTAAACTGCCCATAGCTGTCACTCCAGATTTAACCGCCGAAGTCTCCAGCTACAAAAATCGAGGGATGCAAATATTAGCAACCGTCGCCGACGCCAGTTTAACTTATTGGGAAGTAGATTTGAGAGTCCCGACTCTGATAGTTTTGGGCAACGAAGGTTCTGGGTTGTCTCCAGAATTGAGAAGTTTAGCCGATCGACAAATCCAAATCCCCCTGAGCCGCAGTGTAGAATCTCTAAATGTGTCGATCGCCTCTGCCCTAATCTTGTACGAAGCTCAACGGCAAAGAAGTCAGTCGATCTGAGATTTGAGACTTCGATTTGAGATTTATCTGATGTCCGGTGGATTGACCTTTATTCCCCTAGGGGCCGGTTCACCAACAATATTTACCAAAAACCGACCATCTCGAAAACCCTTCCTATGGCCTATGTATTATGGGCGCTCGATCGGACATGATATTACTTGCAGCATTGAATCTAGGACATTGAACTTACCAAGTGCTGCTGACTGGCGCCTGCTCAAAAAACATTCGCGAAACTAACATTACTCCCCAGAAAAGGAGGGGCGCAAGCAAAAAAAACTCTAAATACAGGGCGAAATGTTTAACGCGGTAATTGTCCCATTGAAAGTTTATTATAAAAGCACACTCAACAAAGTAACCCCCCTGTAGTAAATCAATACTCACTGCGGTTAAAACCGCTCATTTGCTTTCCTCTCTTGGCTCAAGCCATTGATTTTATCGCATCTCGCTATTTCTTTATGACTCATTTTGGTCTGATTTGTCCCGCATCAACTGGTCATCTCAACACTATGTTGCCCTTGGGGAAAGAACTGCACCAGCGAGGTCATCGCGTCACCCTATTCGGGATACTCGATGCTCAAGCCAAGACACTAGCCGCAGGATTGGAATTTCAAGCGATAGGTGAATCTGAATATCCCCTTGGATTAGGGGCGCAAGTGCTTACCCAGCTAGGAAAACTGAGCGGCATGACAGCATTGCGATATACCCTTAGCTGGATAGAGAAGACGGCCGCTTTGTTTCTGGGAGAACTTCCGCCAGCATTGAAAGCCGCTGGCGTAGAAGCTTTGCTAATAGATCAAATTTCACCAGGCGCAGGGACGGTGGCAGATTTCCTGGGGATTCCCTTTGTTACCATTTGCAGTGCCGTAGTTGTGAATCGAGAAGCAACAATTCCGCCTTTTTTCACAACTTGGGGCTATAATCCGGCTTTGTGGTCAATATTGCGAAATCGAGCAGCTTATTCTTTTTTCGATCGCATAGCACAACCAATCCAAGATGTCGTAAATGAGTATCGCAGAGAGTGGAAGTTGCCTCTACAGTCACACCCCAATCAAGGTTATTCGCAACTGGCTCAAATCAGTCAACAGCCTGCTGAATTAGAATTTCCCCGCCAGCAGTTGCCCCAATGCTTCCATTTCACAGGGCCTTACCATAGCTCAACAGGTAGGCAAATCGCCGATTTCCCCTTTGAAAAGTTGACTGGGCAACCGTTGATTTATGCTTCAATGGGGACGATCCAAAATCGCCTATTAGGAACTTTTGAGAATATTGCTGAGGCTTGTGTAGGTTTAGATGCTCAATTAGTGATTTCTTTAGGCGGTTCAGCCACTCCCGACTCGCTGCCTAATTTGCCTGGTTCGCCCCTGGTTGTAGAATATGCACCGCAATTGGAATTGCTCCAAACAGCGACGCTTACTATTACCCATTGTGGCATGAATACTACCCTAGAATCTTTAACTAATGGTGTACCGATGGTGGCAATTCCAGTTACTAATGACCAGCCAGGAATAGCAGCGCGTGTTGCTTGGGCGGGGGCAGGTGAGGTTCTACCCCTTGGTAAATTGAGTACGAAAAGGCTACATAAGGCTGTTAGAAAGGTGTTCCCGGAAAATTCCTATAAAAAGAATGCCTTGAGGTTGCAACAAGCTATTACTCAAGCCGGTGGGGTAAATCGGGCTATTGATATTGTGGAACAGGTGATATCTACAGGAAAACCTGTATTATTTGAAAAATACAAATAAAGGGATTAAACTATAGCGGTTCTCAAGCGTGGTGAGGTATGCCCACGGAGGCCACGGAGGCCACGGAGGCCACGGAGGCCTATGTCCAGTCGTACCTCATCTTTCTGAGAAAGGCTATACCTTCAGTACATTTAAGTGTAAGAGGAATTATTTTGTGCCTAACAAGGATAACTCATCGGATGCAATTGCAAGTGCTAAGTACACTGCCAAGAGCGAGACAGAAAGAGTATTCAGCGTGTTTGATAGTTTCGGCAAAGACGCTGAGGAAACCAAATCCTCGTCAGCAAAAGACGCTACAAGCAATAATCAGCCAGTTCTAACAATGTCCTCCATCGGGAAATTGGGGCGATTTGGCAACCAGCTTTTTCAGTATGCTTTTTTAAGAATTTGTGCCGAAAAGAGTGGCGCACGAGTAGAGTGTCCCCCTTGGATTGGTCAAACTCTATTTGGACACAATGATGCGCTCATTTCCAAGCAATTACCTCCTGCCATTGAGCGTTGGAAAGTTGAAAAAAATATGTTTGATCTGGTTCCCGAATTTATCCCTTATATTGAAAACCTGGCAAGTTTGCCCAGTACCCGTGTGGGACTAGAATGTTTAGAGGAAGAAATTGTAAATGTTGATCTATGGGGTTATTTCCAAGTACATACTCAATTCCTTAGACCATACAAAGAATACTTTCAGTCACTCTTTCAGCCTGTTGATGATCTGAAATCTGCTTTGGAAGATGGTCTAAATATTCTTCGTTCCCAAGGCAAAACAATAGTGGGGATTCATATTCGGCGAGGCGATTACATAACACAATCGCTGTCTCGCTATACGTTTGTTGTTCCCTCAAAATGGTGGTGCGACTGGTTGGATAAAATTTGGAATGAACTGGAAGATCCCATTCTGTTCCTGTGCAGTGACGATGTGGAAAGCATTATTGACGACTTTCAGCGATTTTCTCCAGTGACATGGAAAGACTTGGATGTGAAACTGCCAGAAAGAATGAAATACTTAGGAGTAGAATTTTACATTGACTTCTTTATTTTAAGCAACTGCGATGTCGTGGGGATTAGCAACAGCAGTTTTAGCTTCGCTGCTTGCCTACTAAATGAACGTGGCAAGATGTTTGTTCGTCCACACCGAAATTTTTCTACAAAATTCACTGTCTTTGAACCTTGGAACAGTCAACCCGTGTTACATATGGGAAGCGATCAATCTAAATTTCTCAAAAGTTGGAGAGATGCGCTGTATGTTACTTATGTCACCCAAGGAATTTGGGCAATGCTCAAATGCTTATTTATTTATATTCCTAAACAGCGTCTAGAAATATGGTCTATTCGAGCTAACCTGGGCTACAAAGTCACAGGCATGGTTGGAGTTATTCAGAGCTTTTTATATACATTAGGTTGGCATTCTGCATGGAAAATACCTTCTAAGCCTAATTAAATATTGTGATTTCCGTAAATCATTTCTGGATCTAGATTGCTAATTCCAACAGCCATTGTATTTTCAACAATATCTGCTGCTAATTCCAGACCCCTAGTGCTTTTTAGTATAGCTGACATTCTATTTGCTGCGTGTATATAGCTTTGGTTATTCAGAAGTGAATTGACTTTTTGACAAACCTCAGTGCTTGGGAAATTTTCCTTATTCAGCTTTAATCCAACTCCCAAGTCTAGCACCCGTGCAGCAAAATAATCTTGATCTCCAAAAAAAGGCAACCCTAATATCGGTTTTCCACAATACAGAGCTTCATTTATGCCGTTTGGACTGCAATGACTGACAAAAACACGAACTGCTGCATGAGAAAGAACCGCTTGTTGTGGAACAAAAGATTCAATACGAAAAGCAGGCGGTAGACTAGGGAGAATATGCTGCTGACTCTTAGGTATAGACCAAAGTACCCGAAATTTAGAATCAGTTAATCCTTCTACCAATGCTTTTGCTTGCCAGGGTTCCAGAGTTGCCAGTGTCCCAAAACCAATATATATGACTACAGTGCCTTCTTCGCCCGCTTCTAACCATTCCTTTAAAGAAGGACTAAGAGGCTCAATAGTTTTGGGAAAAATTGGTCCCACCATTTTGATTAATGGAGGTATAGGGCGAGGAATTTCAATCCCAAAAGCTGTACCGACGATGATTAAATTTTTGCTAAAAGGATCTGGTAAATTTTGAGAACCACAACACTCGCTGCGAAGCCGAGCGAGTTTTTTAATAAGCGGGAGAAATTGTAAAATGAGCCAGAGCGGTTCTAATCTATTCAGGAACCTTTCCCACAGATTCATATTGATAGAATAGGAAGTACCAAAGCGAGGAATATTTGCACTTGGTTTGACAAATTTACCTAAGAATCGACTTTGGATAATGCACGGTAAGTTCATCTGCCAAGCTAAGTCCATTGCTGGAATCACAGCACGATCGACTACTATAATATCTGGTTTATATTGATGAAAAATAGGCTCTAAAGTTTTATACATGGGAACGTAAAAATTAATCAGCCGTTGCAACATCATTTTTTCTCCACGCCAATTACTTCTTTCTCTAGAAACTTGATGCCAAATAGAATCATTGTGGCGATTATTGCTTTCATCAATTGTTGCTAGCGTTGGATTCCAAGGAATAAAATCTGCACCAGTACCTTCAACCCATTCCTTTGCTACTTCAGAAATTACAAAGCTGACTTTATATCCTCGACTCACCAATTCTTGAGCCAAGGCAATCATTTGCTTAGTATGTCCCAGCAAAGGGAGTGAAACAAACATTATGTGTTTTTCCATTTTATTATAAATTTTAAGGTGTTCAGTTTCCATTTACCTAGCGGCGCGAGAGCCACACACATCAACTTCAAACTGAAATAGAGTTAGTTTTGAGAATTCCCTGATTTTGGGTTCGCATCCCCTTGGCCACCATCGACAAACCTGCTGAAGGTCTCAACAGAAAGCCCCCACGGACTGGCTGCACAGGCTTAGTATCTGCAAGTTCCATCTGCCAACTAGATAAAACTTTTGCCAGCACCACTTTCATTTCAAATTGGGCAAATGCCATGCCAATACAGCGACGATTGCCGCCGCCAAAGGGAAAATACTCAGAGGTGGTAAATTGACGCTCTAAAAAACGTTCTGGTTTAAACTGTTTTGGCTCAGGATATAAATCTTCCCGATGATGGGTGAGATAAATACAGGGAATTACCAAAGTACCTGGTTCTAAACAATATCCCATGATTTCTAAAGGTGATTTCACAACTCGATTTAATGCCAACATTACTACCGGGTAAAGACGCTGTGTTTCTTGGCAAACAGCATTCAAATAGGGCAGCTTTAAAATGGCATTAGAATCTGGATTTTCACCCAGGGCATCCAATTCTTGCAGCAGTTTTTCGCGTACTTCTGGCAGATAGTGAATCCAGTATAATGCCCAGGCCAAAGAAGTCGCTGTAGTTTCGTGACCCGCAGCTAAGAGGGTAATCAATTCATCGCGTAATTCCACATTCGTCATCGCTTCACCAGCTTCATCACGAGCCGCCATCATCAAAGACAAAATATCAGTCCGAGAGGGATCTGGTGGTGCTTTGCGTTCCTGAATTTCAGCATAGATTAGATCGTCAATTTGCTGCTTTAACACTATGAACTTTCCCCAAGGACTCCACGAGCCTAAATCCCGTTGTAATGACGGGAAAAGTAGCATTAATCCCATCACAAAAGGTTGTTTTGGATTCAGGATTTCGATCAGAAGTTCTTTAAGTTTTTCATAACGTAGCCCTTCCTCCAGACCAAATACAGCTTTTAAAATCACCTGAAAGGAGATTTCTTGCATGGAAGAAAGGACTGAAAAAGGTGCGCCGATCGCCCATTGCGCCGTCACTTGCTGAGTGATATCAGCAATTAATTCACCATAAGCCCGCATCCGTTCTCCATGCAAGGGAGGAGTCAACAGCTTGCGCTGGCGTTGGTGGGGTTCTCCCGCCAGAGCAAGCATTGATTGCTCTCCCAACAAAGGCGATTTAATCCCCGCCGATTCCCCAGAGTCTAATTGTTTGGGATCGGTGCTAAAAATCTCCTGAATCGCCTGGGGGTTGCTCACGAATACTTGAGGCGTAAAAACTGGACCAATGCGGAGGGTGAAAATATCACCATAGCTTTGGGAACAGGCTTCCATATATTCCAGGGGTTTAGTCATCCACTGGAATGTCTGTCTTAAGGGGGATGTTTGGGGACCTTCAGGCAGTTTGTTGTAGGGCATTTTTTATTTATTTTAAAATTCTTTGTTTTAATAATAAACTATAGCATCTGTCCAAATTTCTGGTACACAAGACCTAAAAAAACCATTAGTCAAGGCTTTTGATTGAGATTCGTTCTTAGAGTGAACTAACCGAACTCTGAACCGTTGGCGTAGCCTACGGTTAAAACCGCTTGAGTCGTCTTTCATCCGCTGGATAAATCACAGCGGCTTTCAGTCTCCAATTTTGTTTTAGGTAAACAGTCAGAAAATTTGTCACTGATTAATGTTTACTGATTACTGATTACTATTTCCGTCGCCAGCATCTGCACACCATCTGCGGGTGCCAGCAGCAACCCCTGACGGACTAGCTGCACTGGTTTGCTATCAGCCAGAGCCCTTTGCCAACGGGATAACACTGTCACCAGAATCAGTTTCATTTCAAACTGAGCAAATGCCATGCCAATACAGCGATGATTGCCGCCACCAAAGGGAAAATACTGGTATGGGGAAAATTGCCGTTCCAAAAACCGCTCTGGTTTAAACTCCCCATCTCCCCCTCACCCCCTCTGAGATTTCCGGGATTTTGTTTAACATGATGCAACTCTGAACCTAGTTTGCCGGTACTCTCATACCAGTGCAGTGCAGGCTTGCATGAAATAAATATGAAGAAGTGTAGCCAACTGCTCTCACAAATGTTAAGATTCTTAACATAACGTAGCATTGTGCACGCCCAACCAAAACCTAACCTGAGACGGTGCTGACTGGGAGTAGCAGCTAGCTACCATAAAACTAAGCCTCTTTAAATGAAAGGAAAGCGCAAGTCCCCGCCCGCTTTCCTTTCATTTAAAGCTAGGGGTTTGCGACTACCGCAAACCTCTAGAGGCAAAGACACTCAGCGGGAAAAGCTCATGAAAACTCTTAAGTCCTCAGATACAGATTCTGTTCGCGCTTACTTGCGGGAAATAGGCCGCGTTCCCCTCTTGACCCATGAGCAAGAAATACTCTACGGGAAACAGGTACAGCGCTCAACCGCACTGCATCAGGAAAAAAATATTTTAGCCGAAGAGTTAGGCCGCGACCCGACGGCGGCTGAATGGGCACAGACAGTCGGGCTGTCTGAGGAACAGTTGCAGCGGACGCTCGACCACGGGGAAAGAGCCAAGCGCCAAATGGTGGAAGCTAACCTGCGCCTGGTAGTGTCTGTTGCCAAAAAATATATCAAGCGCAACGTAGATTTACTGGATCTAATTCAGGAAGGCACGATCGGGATGCAGCGGGGAGTAGAAAAATTTGACCCGACTAAGGGCTACAGATTTTCAACTTATGCTTATTGGTGGATTCGTCAGGCAATTACGCGGGCGATCGCCGAAAAAGGTCGCACCATCCGCTTACCGATCCACATCACCGAAAAGCTCAACAAAATTAAAAAGGCTCAGCGCCAGCTAGCTCAACAGCTCGGCCGCGCGGCTACTGCTGCTGAGTTGGCGTCTGAGTTAGATTTGACTCCCAAGCAAATTCGCGAATATCTCGATCGCGCGCGCCTGCCGCTTTCCCTGGACTTGCGCGTGGGAGACAATCAAGATACTGAGTTGGGCGATTTGTTGGAAGATACTGGTACTACCCCGGAAGATTTTGCCTTGCAAGCTTCTCTGCGGACTGACTTAGACCAACTGATGGCGGAACTGACTCAGCAACAGCGAGAAGTGCTCGCCTTGCGCTTCGGTTTAGAAGACGGGCAAACCTTAACTTTGGCAAAAATAGGCGATCGTCTCAACATCAGTCGGGAACGGGTGCGGCAAATAGAACGGGAAGCTTTGACCAAACTGCGCAAGCGCAAGCAAGATATCAACGATTATCTAGCCTGCTAGGTAGATTGGGGATTGTGCGATCGGGTCTCCCCCACTCGCAATCCCCAACCTAAAATCGTAAAAACCGCCGCCTTTAATACGGTTGTGCCCACTCGGTTGCTAGGACTGTCCTGCTACATTAGTAATTACTTAGTAATAAAGACCAGCAGCGATCGGATAAAGGTTATTTAATTTAACCGCGTCTAAAATAACAAGCTGTCTCTGCAACGGAGGTACTCGTGAGCAACTCATCTAATAATAAATCCCCAGAATTTTTTGAAGAAGACGGAGAAAATGCCAATTTATTATGGCAATACGTGCAGTCAATGGCCCCCGACACTGTTTCTCAGTTGTCTAAGCCGACTTCTCACGAAGTGTTTCAAGTAATGGAGCGAAATATTGTCGGGCTTTTGGGGAATTTGCCTTCGGAACACTTCGGGGTGACAGTGACTACCAGTCGCGAACATTTAGGTAGATTGCTTGCCTCGGCTATGATTAGTGGCTATTTTCTGAAAAATGCCGAACAGCGAATGACTTTTGAAAAGTCTATCCAAGCCAGTGAGAGACATGGCTCTGATGATTAGTTGATTATTAACATTTAACTTGTACCAGTGTCAAGCCCCCCTCGGAAGATGGGGGGCTATTGTTAGTTGGCAGTTGGCAGTTGTGAGTTGTCATATCAATTCCGGTTGCACGAGCGAAATGATAGCAACGGAGGAGACGGCATTTCTGTATCCGTACCCCAATAATATTGTAGGGATACGTCACGTGCAGTCTCCTGATTTCGCGTAATATTAATAACCAAGAACCAATAACCAAGAACCAATAACCAAGAACCAATAACCAATAACCAATAACCAATAATCAATAACCAATAACCAATAACCAATAACCAATTACTATGTCTCTTTCTCCTGTGGCCCACAAAGTTATCGGCGTTGCTGCGATCTGGAATGACAGACAACAAATATTGATTGACAAGCGCCGACAACACGGACTGCACGGTGGTTGTTGGGAGTTTCCGGGGGGTAAAATAGAGCCTGGGGAAACGATCGAAGCTTGCATCAAACGGGAAATTATGGAGGAGTTGGGGATTGTCGTAGAAGTGGGCAATCGCTTGATTACAATTGACCACGACTACACTAAATTTACAATTAGGCTCTACGTGCACCACTGCCGCCACGTCAGCGGGGAACCGCAAACGATCGAATGCGATGAAATTCGCTGGGTGACACTCGACGAAATTGACCAATTTACTTTTCCCAAGGCAAACGAACAGATTATTGCTGCACTGCGTTCAAGTTGAACTGTGATATCAACTTCGGTGGCTATGGACAACTGACAACTGTCAACTGACAAGTGTCAACTCTCAACTATTTCTGAATAGGCAGGGTGAAGTGAAAACAACTGCCTCTATCGGGTACGGAGTCTACCCAAATTTGACCGTAGTGGGCGCGGATGATGCCTTGACATAGAGAGAGCCCAATGCCGTAACCGTCTGTTGATTTATCTCGCTGCAAGCGATAGCTGTCTTCAAAAATCCTCTCGCAATTTTCTTCAGGAATTCCCGGGCCGCTGTTGCAAATGCTGACTTGAACTTTGTAAGCGGTGCGGTGGAGAATAGAAAGATTAACAGTTCCTTGTTCTGGCGTGTACTTGCAGGCGTTGTCAAGCAGGTTGACTATGACTTGTTTGATGCGATCGGGATCGGCATAAATCAAGGGCAAATCTGCGGGAATGTCTGTTTCCAAATTCAGACTTTTTGCCTGAAATTTATCTTCAAATTGCAGGATTACATCTTGACAAATCGCCCCCAGTTCGATTCTTTTTGCTTGAATGTGCAGTTGAGCGTTAGTACCCCGGGCTGCTTCTAGAATATCTGTAATCATGCGATCGACAATTCGGATTTGGCGGCGGGCTTGTTTCATTAAATGAGCAGCCAGAGTCGGTGTCAAACGGGACTTTTGCCCCTCCTTCACCTTCTGATTAGACTCCAAAGTCTCCAAAGCCAGAGATGCGGCTGTCAAGGGATTTCGCAAGTCGTGAGCCAGCATCGCAATAATCCTGTCTTTCAACTGCAACTGCTCTTGCAGGTGTTCCTTTTCCTGTTTGAGCCGAAAAACTTCATCCGCAAGCTGCACGAGTTCGGTGGCGCAAGCAACGGAATAGATGGGTTTTGGATCTGCCAGATTGTTAGCCAGAGCCGAAGCAGACTTCTGCTGAGCTGAGTATTCTTCTACAGAACGCTGCCAGCGGGGCCACCAGTGTTCGAGTTGGGCGATCAAATTGCTGCCGGCGAGAGTTTGTCGGGGATCGGGATGAATTTTGAGCAGCGAGGGAGTGGCTAAGAGTTTAAAGTGTTCGGCTAAATCCGGCTGTTCTCCTACGTCGATGACTTGAAGCTCAAAGTCGCACTCTGCCTTCAAAGCCTGTAGGGACTTGCGGATGTGTCTGGTCTGTTCCCTGGAAGAGGGACGCTTGTCTACGAACAGCAAAAGCTGTAAAGGCGGTGCGGAATTTGCCGGCTGTTCGGGAGAACAGTCGGTGTCGTCGGTGCCGGATGTTGGATTGACGCTGTTGAGCTTTTCGATCGGGTGAAAATAATTGACCATTGCCGAGCCGAGTTATTTCACTTCTACTTTAATTTAATACTTCCTTTAGATTTATGCTATTGTCCGATGATTTCATTACGGCGGGCGAATGGTATTTTTGAACTGGAAGAAAAATGAGTCGCTGCGGGTGGTGGTTCAAGTGGCGAGCGCCTTTTTTGTGATGTGCCTGCTGCTGACGCTGCACCGCTACTACAGCTTTTACGCTACTTACGACCAAGGCATTTTTAATCAAGTTTTTTGGAACGGCACTCGGGCTCACTTGTTTGAGAGTTCCCTATCTTCGGCTTTGTCCACCAATGTCGTTCATCACCACGAACTCCCAGAAGTCTCTTACCACCGGCTGGGGCAGCACTTCACCCCGGCGTTAATGCTGTGGCTGCCAATTTACTCGCTGTTTCCCTCGCCCGTGACTCTGACTGTGTTGCAGGTAACTTTGATTACGGCGGCGGGTTTAGTCCTGTACGCTCTGGCCAGACACTATTTAGAACCGCGGTTGTCGGCGACAATTGCGGTCAGCTATTACTGTGCTAACGCAGTCATTGGCCCGACTTTGGGCAATTTTCACGATGTTTGTCAAATTCCGCTTTTTGTTTTTAGCTTGCTGCTGGCGATGGAGAAGCGCTGGTGGCCGCTGTTTGGGATTCTGGCAACTTTAATTTTGGCTGTCCGAGAAGATGGGGGAGTTGTTTTATTTGGCGTGGGAGTTTATCTAATTTTGAGCCGGCGCTATCCTCTAACTGGCTTGGCTGTCTGCATTCTCAGTTTTGGTTACATGATCGTCCTGACTAATCTGATTATGCCTTTGTTTTCTGCTGACATATCCCAGCGCTTTATGATCGAGCGCTTCGGTCAATATGCCGATGGAGATGAAGCTTCGACTCTGCAAATTCTTTGGGGAATGGTTAGCAATCCTGGGCGGTTGGTAGGTGAACTGTTTACGCCGTTTTTTGGTAAGATTAAATACTTACTGGGCCAGTGGTTGCCATTAGCTTTGGTTCCTGCTGTAGCGCCTGCGTCTTGGACGATCGCTGGATTTCCGCTGCTGAAGCTATTTTTAGCTAAAGGAGAGTCGGTGCTGGCGATTAATATTCGCTATGCGATGACTGTGGTTCCTGGGCTGTTTTATGGGGCGATCCTGTGGTGGGCCGGGCGCCAAAAGGAAGAGGATAAAATTAGGAGGGGAGAACAAACAATCTTGCGTTTTCCGAATGCCGTGTTTCCTTTTCCTTCGTCTTCAAAGTTTCGCCGCTTTTGGGGGTTTTGCATCTGCTTGTCGCTATTTTTTACCTTCACGTCTAACCCAAATCGGACTTTTTCGTTTATTTTGCCCGATGCGATCGATCCTTGGGTGCAGGTTCCTTTGATCAGACAGTGGCAGCACGTGTCTCAAGTGCGGCCGCTGTTGGCTGAAATTCCTGCTGGTGCTAGCGTGGCTGCAACGAATACTCTTGTGCCGATTTTGTCAAGCCGCCGCGAAATTCTCCGGTTTCCGATGTTTGAACTGCGCAATGATGCGAAAAAGGCAGTGAAGATGGAGTATGTAATTGCCGATATGTGGCAGTTGCAGCAGTATCAGGCTGCGTTTCGCCGGGAACGGGGACAGTTGCAGGAAATTGTGCCGACGATCGATCGACTATCGAAATCCGGCGAGTATGGCATTGTGGGCTTTGAAGACGGCGCGATTTTGATGCGTCAGGGTGCTGTTTCTAATTCTGCATCGGTGGCTGCTTGGACTCGTTTTCGCCGCGAATTGGAGCCGATTTTGAAGCAAGGGTAGCGGTGCGCGATCGCCCGAAACTGACGGTGTAGCCCAAATATTTTAGTTTCGGGCGATCGAGCAATTGCCTGCAAAAACCCCGTTTCTGCATAATTTTCCGTCCTGGTTGCTGCCAAATGTCAGCCTTCGCGCATAAATTTGCGATCTACCAAAATTTCAGGCTGGTTATCATACAATAAAGTAGTCAACAATACACATAAAGATATATAAATTATTAGGAGGGGAGAAAAATGAAAATTTTGGTATTGGCATGGGAGTTTCCTCCCAGAATAGTAGGCGGTATCGCCCGCCACGTAGCGGAACTGTATCCAGAATTGGTGAAGCTGGGCCACTCGATTCACTTAATTACAGTAGAATTCGGGCACGCGCCGATGTACGAAGTGGTGGAAGGAATACAGGTGCATCGGGTGGTGGTGGGGCACGCCAGAGACTTTTTTCACTGGGTGGCGAATCTCAATCAAAGCATGGGCAAACAAGGCGGCAAACTAATACTGGAGGAAGGCCCCTTCGATATCATCCACGCTCACGACTGGTTGGTGGGAGATGCGGCGATCGCCCTCAAGCATACCTTTAAAATCCCGCTAATTGCCACCATCCACGCCACCGAATACGGGCGCTTCAACGGCATCCACAACGACGGACAGCGCTACATTAACACCAAGGAAAATATCCTCGCTTACAACGCTTGGCGGGTAATTGTTTGCAGCGATTATATGAGGCGGGAAGCAGAACGGGTACTATTAACTCCTTGGAACAAAATAGAGGTAATTTACAACGGAATTAGGTCGGAAAAAAAGCCGCGCTTGAACGAAATCGACGGGAGGGATTTTCGTCGCAAGTTTGCAGCAGACGACGAGAAAATTGTCTATTACGTGGGCAGAATTAGCTATGAAAAGGGCATTGCTGTATTTCTGAATGCGGTACCTAAAGTAATTTGGGAAATGGGGGGAAAAGCCAAAATAGTAATTGTTGGCGGTGGCAATACAGACCATCTTAAACTTTTGGCTTGGAACTTGGGAATTTGGAATAAGTGTTATTTTACTGGCTTCATGTTTGAAGAAGACCTCGACAAATTTCAGACGGTGGCTGACTGCGCGGTTTTCCCCAGTCTTTACGAACCTTTTGGGATTGTAGCTTTAGAAAGCTTTGCTGCAAGGGTGCCGGTGGTGGTTTCAAATGCGGGCGGACTTCCAGAGGTGGTGCTGCACACGAAAACTGGCGTTGTGACTCAGGCAAATAATAGTGATTCTTTGGCCTGGGGGATTTTGGAAGTGCTGAAAAATCCGGGTTACGGGCGGTGGTTGGTTGATAATGCTTATGAGGATTTGGAACGCCGGTTTAGTTGGCAGAAGTTGGCGATGGAAACTGAGTGGGTTTATCAGCGGGTGGTGGAGGAAAGGGCCGAGGTTGATTGGTAAAACAGACAGTTGACAGTTGACCTGTGGCAGTTGGCACTTGGCAATTGGCAGTTGGCACTTGGCAGTTGACAGTTGACGGTTGACAGTTGACAGTTGACTGTGAGTCGAATATCAACTTTTTTGGTGGCAAAGATTAAGGAATTGTAACACAATGATATAGATACACTCGACGTTAGCTTGAGTGGCCTCGGAAGATTTCACAGGAATTCGCATCTTGAATATTTTTAGCGACATCGAACCCCAACGGAAACGCAGCTTGCTGACTTTATTTACCGCAGGGCTGCTATTTTGGTCTAGTTTGGCTTCGCTGCTGCCAACGTTGCCGCTTTACGTTCAATTTGTAGGCGGCACAAAACAGCAAATTGGCTTGGTGATGGGTGCATTTGCGATCGGGCTTTTGCTGTCGAGGCCGCAGTTGGGTAAAATAGCCGATCGCACGGGGCGAAAACAAGTTTTGCTTGTAGGCGTGTCAGTGGCTGCGATCGCCCCTATAGGCTACGTGTTCGCTAAATCAATCCCCTTACTGTTACTTCTGCGCGCTTTTCACGGCATTAGCATCGCCGCTTTTACCACAGCTTACAGCGCCTTGGTAACAGATTTTTCGCCGCCTCAAAAGCGAGGCGAATTAATCGGTTACATGAGCTTGGTGAGCCCTATTGGTCTAGCAGTTGGGCCGGCTATTGGCGGATTTGTGCAAGCTTGGGTTGGTTATATTCCTTTGTTTGCGATGTCGGCGGCTTTCGCGGCAACGGGTCTATTTTTTACCTGCAAAATTGCGGAACCTAAGTTTTCCGACTCACCAGAATCTGACTCGCTATCTGATGACAAAAATACTCAAAAATACTGGCAAATGCTCTGGAATCCCAGAGTGCGGATTCCGGCTTTAGTGTTATTGCTGGTTGGTTTGGTCTTCGGAACTTTGAGCACTTTTATGCCTTTGTTTATCCAAGAAACCAAGGTTAATTTGAATCCGGGATTATTTTATTCGACGGCGGCGATCGCCAGTTTTGGTATGCGCTTGGTCACGGGCAGGGCTTCGGACAAATACGGCCGCGGCTTGTTTATTTCTGGCGGCTTAATCTGTTACGCCCTGTCTATGTTATTGTTGTATTTTGCTAGCAGCAGCGGTGCTTTTTTAATCGCAGCTTTGGTTGAAGGTACGGCAGGCGGTACTGTTTTGCCGATGATGGTAACGCTGATGTCGGACAGGTGCGAACCTCAAGAAAGGGGCCGATTGTTTTCGCTTTGTATTGGCGGATTTGATTTGGGGATTGCGCTGGCGGGCCCGACTTTGGGCTTTGTTGCCGAACAAGTCGGCTACAGAAATATGTTTGGTTTGGCGGCTTCACTCGCGGCTTTGGCTTTGCTGATTTTTGTTACTCTGTCTAGCAAGAACTTGTCTCATTCGATGAAATTTGCGATCGGGCGCGGCAAAGATGTTTATGCTTTGAATGGGTGAGATCGATTCCGCTTACATCGGAATGATAGCAGCCGAGGACACCGCAATGCCGTTTCCCTACTGGAAAATAATCGATAGCGTTCGTGAGGAAGGAGGACACGGCAATGCCGTTTCCCTACCGCAATTAATTGTAGGGACACGGCAATGCCGTGTCCCTACGGGGATTTATTGATTTTAAATGGGCTTGGAGGGATTCGAACCCCCGACCTCATGGTTCGTAGCCAAATCCAGTTTTATCCTTTTTGGACTTTACCTTGTTGCTGGGAAACTTTATGTTTTATTTAGCAGCACTTGGTAAAAATTGTGGCAAAAAAAATTATTGCGCCTGAAAAAAATGGCGTGGTGGAGAAGTACGGAAAAATTTCGATTGAGCGGCGAGGCGAATCTTATAAAATTCGCTGGAGCTACGGGGGGAGGCAGTACGAAAAATCCATCGGCAAGATTTGCCCAGAAGCTTTAAAAGTAGCTAGGGGCAAATCTCAGGAAATCAATAGCGATATTTTGCTGGAGCGGTTTGACCCGACGCTGGAAAAATATTTTAGGAGTGTGATAGCTTCAACCCCAGAAAAAGAATTAGATTTGCTTGCGCTGTGGCAATATTACAAAATAGCCAAGTGTAAGTTAACCGCGCCGACCACTCAAAAAGGTGACTGGCCGCAAATCGACAGAGCTTTAGCCACAGTCGATCCGCAAGTGCTACAGCTTTCTGGCAATGCCGCCAAAATGCTGCTAGCTAAGCTGTTAAATGAGTATTCACCGTCAACTACCAAAAAAATTCTTACTTATGTAAGGGCTTCTTTGTTATTGGCTGTAGAAGATGAAGAAATTAGCCAGAAAGATGCAGGTTATTATTGTCGGCTGTTCAAAAGTATCCCTAAATCCCAAAAAAGCAGTCGTAGCCGTAAGTGTTTTGAAAAAGCAGAAGTTGAAGCCATTATTAAGGCTTTTGCTAGCGATAAATTCAATTCAATATATTCCACTTACACGCACTCCTACTACGCCGGGTATGTAGAATTTCTTGCCTTGACAGGATTTCGCCCTGAAGAAGCAATCGCGCTTACTTGGGATTGTATTAAAAATAATGAAATTGTGGTGTGCAAAGCTTACAGCCAAGGCATTCTTAAATCCACGAAAACTTACGAAACTAGGAATTTTCCTGTAAATGATCAGCTTAAAAAATTGCTAGATTTTTTGCCTTTGGGCATGGAAAAATGCCAAAACTTGGTATTTCCATCTGCTGAAAATTGCCACATCAACCAGAATAATTTTGGTAAGCGGTACTGGAAGCCAATTGTTGACCAATTAGTAAGCACAAATTTAGTTTCTGAATATTTGCCAACTAATAACCTGCGCCACAGTTGGATTACCCGAATGCTGCGATCGGGGCTTGATATTGCGACGGTAGCCCGACTTGCTGGCAATAAGCCGGATACCATCATGAAACATTATTTAGCGGCTAAGATTCAAGACTTGGTTTTGCCTGAGTTGTAAAAGGTTTGAACCCACGACCGTTCGATTACGAATCACCGGGGAAGTAATACAAAAAGTGCGATCGCTCTTGGCGATCGGAGTCCCCCCAGTACAAATTGCATCTATTTTAAAAGGTGCAATAGTTATTTAAATATTTATGCAAATCAATTTATTTTAGGGAATATGCCAAATCAAGATGTGCAAAGGAATCCCGACAAGCTGAGATGCGCTTACCGCAGGCACCTTTACAAATCCAGATACTAATACAGGTGCCCCCGGTGCAAAATCTCCCCCGCCCCCTTTGGTGATAAACCTCATTCCTTGAGATCCCATATTTTCAATCATGTGACAGCCAACACCTACAATTTTTCCAAAGGGAATAGGCGAAAAACTTACAATGGTTTCTGATCCGACCGCGGCTACGACGGTCGAAAATAATGTGCACCGCACAGAGTGAAGCCCTGGCGCATCCACGTGATTCATCCTGTGCAGCAGCTCGGAATCGTATCCGTCCGCATTTCGTATTCTTAGCGATTCCGAGCCGTAACCAGCGTGGTAAAGCGCAGTTGCTGACACACCTGCCTTGTGGAATCCCAAAATGGGATTGCTTCCGTTATTCGTTGTTAGTTCGAGATGGTTACTTGGCGCTGAAAAACTTCCATTTTGAATGGCCGGATTATTTTTCAATATTTGCTGCCCGCCCGCCAAGCTTAAAAATGCTGCTGTTATTCGATTCCATAACGATGGGTGCGGGTCACTCACCGTAACGTGCGCTGCCACCGCGGCTGTTACTTCTGCGTCGCGGGCGATCGCTGCTGGGATATCCCCGTCTGCCAGTGCTACAGCGCTTTGCCGATATCGCCCATCCCCTTTGGTCTGCGTCAGGTAAATCGGGTGAGGATCTGTCGCCGCTACGTGCGCGTTTATTGCCGCCGTGGTCTCTGTGTCGCGGGCTATTTCAGATGGAATGTCGGCATCAATAATTGGTTTTTTGGCTCTTATTATTCCCATCAGACGATCGTGAGCTCAGTGATGTTGGCGCCGCCGGTACCCGACACACTCATTGCAGAAATAGCCCCCTGCCAGTTAAAGGTATCCTCAAAGTAGTCGCCGGGTTCCAAACGGATCGATCTAGCGGCAGCCGTGACTGTTGCACCATAGGCGAAAATCATGGCTACTGTGCCATCGTTCTCGATCGCAAACCCGCGCCTGTTTCCCGCAGGTCGGTTTGCCAAAATAACTGATGCCGTAGTAGTCAGCGCTGCCTCAGTTACTGCCGAAGTATTTGGAAAGCTTGTGGCTGGAGTTGATTGTACAAATGCTCTATATAATCCCATTTTTGTTATTTGAGGTGGTGTTTTGATTCCACCTTAGCATAATCATTTCCTCTACAAGCTTAGCCATAGTTACCTCTTTATCGGTAGCCATTTTTTTCAATATTTTTCTAGTTTCTCTAGAAACTTGGATACTCAAGACAACTGTTTTTTCCATAAAATATAAAAATCTAAGATTAATTTTATTCTACATTAATTCTTTAAATTAGTAAATTAGATTCACAATGATAAATAGTTATATGCAATTTTCTTGAAACAATGACTACTTTGCCGACCCCAACCCCAACTCCCGAGATTCAGCTAGCACAACTTTTTCGCGAGCGTATGGACTTTTTTGAATCGCGACTCTCAACCCTTGAATTTCAATCGCGCCTGCAAACCGCAGACACCGAATTTGCTCAAAGATTCGATACCTTGATAGCGCTGCTGACGGCTTCCCAGCCTCCTACTGCCCTTTAATATGGCAATCATCACGCCCGGAGTAGGCGCCACAATTGCCGCTACCACTGCCGAAGGGCAGGCCTTCCAGCTCTTGCAGTGGTGGCAGATGCAAGAGGAGAATCTCGCGATCAACCCTCTTGG
>JANYGO010000289.1 GCA_025362325.1 Cyanobacteriota bacterium
AGTGACTGCTGCGGGTCGAGGGACTACTGCTCGAAGAGCGCCCCATTTAATTAGAGCTGTATAACATTTTGAGGTTCTATATTTTTCACTCCGTTTAAGTCAGTTATATTATACCTCATCTTTCTAAGAAATGCTATACAACATTGGCAGCAGCATCCTGTAGCAGTTGCCAATAGCAAATTCAGGAACTAGACTCATAATTAAGAAATAAATTCTCACTATATGTCAGTAGAAAAAAAATTAGCTATCAAAGGTGCTGCCTGGACGATCGCCAGCTATGGAAGCAGTCAAATTATCCGGTTTGCTAGCAACCTAATCTTGACCCGCCTGCTGTTACCAGAACTATTTGGTCTGGTGGGTCTAGCCTACGTTTTCATCACAGGGATCAGCTTATTCTCAGACATAGGTCTCGGCCCAAGTATCATCCAGAACAAGCGCGGGACGAGCCTCAATTTCTCAACACCGCTTGGACACTGCAAGTTATTCGCAGCTTTTTGATTTGGATTTGTTTAGTTCTAATTACCAAGCCAATTGCGGATTTTTATGGCGATCCCCGTCTGCTGTGGTTAATTCCCATAATCGGTATAAATTCCCTGATCGGAGGGTTTAACTCGACGGCTACATCCAGCCTCAACAGGCAGATGGCAGTCAAGAAAATAGTAATTTTTCAGTTGGGCATACAGATCGTTTCTACTACAGTGATGATTGTCTGGGCCTGGTTCGATCGCAGCATCTGGGCAATCATCGCCGGAGGCTTTTCTAGCGCTGTAATCGAGTTAGTATGGAGCCATTTTTTGATTCCCGGCAAGTCAAACCGCTTTGCTTGGGATAAAGAAGCAGCTCAAGAAATATTTTCTTAGGGCAAATGGATATTTGTGTCTACGGCGTTGTTTTTCTTGTGTTCTCAAGCCGATAGACTCATCCTCGGGAAAATATTTAGTTTGACAATGTTGGGCATTTACGGCATCGCTTTTACCCTCGGCGATATGCCACGCCAAATCATCATGGCTATTGGCGGCAAGGTGATTTTTCCATCGATTTCTATGATGGCAGACTTACCGCGGGAGGAGTTGCGCGCCAAGATAATCAAGAACCGCAAGCTAATTCTCATACCCTTAGCCATAGGTTTAGCATTTTTTTTCAGCTTCGGAGATCAGCTAATTTTAACACTGTACAGGAAAGAGTATGCAGCGACATCTTGGATGATGCCAATTTTGGCATTAGGTATTTGGCACACAACTCTCCACCATCTGATGGGTTCTTGTTTGTTAGCCGTAGGAAAATCTCAGTACGCAGCTATGGGCAATCTCCTGACTTTTGTGAATCTATGTATAAGTATACCGCTGGGATACCACTTCAAAGGTAATTTAGGTGCTGTGATTGCTGTAGCTCTGGGCGACGTTCCTACCTATATAGTAACTAACTACGGTTTGTGGCGAGAAGGACTAAGTTGTTTGTGGCAGGATATTCAATTAACAGCACTGTTTGTAGGAGTGGTGGCAACTCTAATGTGGTGTAGAGTCGCTTTTAGTTTAGGTCTGCCAATCGATAAAATATCACCGCTGGATTTAATACCGCTCAATCAACTGTTTCAGTAAACAAAAAAGGGTTGTTCCGTACTTTCTCTGCTAATTGAATTTGAGATGGCGACAGCCTGGGTATCCCAGTATTTTGAGAGGGTTTAAGCTAAACTTTTCTGGTAAAATATAGCATTTTTTAGAAAGATGAGGTATAATATAACTGACTTAAACGGAGTGAAAAATATAGAACCTCAAAATGTTATACAGCTCTAATTAAATGGGGCGCTCTTCGAGCAGTAGTCCCTCGACCCGCAGCAGTCACTCTTAATGACAACTATCTCAAATTTTAGCAAGTATCACGCATTAGTAAAAATGAAAACTTATTCGATTGATTTTAGACAAAAAATTCTGGATGTGTACCATAATGAACCGCTGTCACAAAGAGCAATAGCTAACCGTTTTTGTGTAGCCCTAAGTTTTGTCCAAAAATTGGTTAAACAGTATCGTGAGACCCAAAACATTGCTCCTCGAACTGAGCGATGCGGAGTCAAATTAAAACTGAATGCAGAACAACTGCTAATTTTAGCGGAATTGATTGAAGCAAACAATGATGCAACTCTCGAAGAACTCCGTTATTTACTGTACCAAAAAATTGGTTTTACCATCAGCTCCGCAACGATGGGAAGAATGGCAAAACTCTTAAACATGACCTTAAAAAAAAAACTCTTTTCCCGTCAGACAAAGGCACTGACAGAGTTCAGAACCTGCGATACGAGTTCTGGCAAAAAATTCGAGAAGTTTGTTTCAAAGACTTAATATTTATTGATGAATGTGGAGTAAACTTGGCAATGGTTAGGTTATATGCTCGGTCTGTAAAAGGTTCAAGAGCCAAGGGGCCAAAACCGAATAAACGCGGCAGAAATGTCTCAATAATTGGAGCTATATCTGTCAACGAAGTCCTAACATCAGTCAATTTAATAGGTACGACCGATGGAATTACATTTGAGGCTTTTATCATCAGAAAGTTAGTGCCAAAGTTATGGAAAGGTGCTTGTGTAGTAATGGATAATTGTACTATTCATACCGGAGAAGAAGTAGAAAAAGCCATCAAAGAGAAAGGAGCAAAATTAATATACCTGTCGCCCTATTCGCCGGATTTCTCACCGATTGAAAATTTATGGTCAAAACTTAAAAATATTCTCCGTTCTATCAAGACGACTAATTATCAAGAGTTAGCAAAAGCCAGAGAATTTGGATTTAATGAAATTACATCAGAAAATATTTGGAATTGGTTTACTCACTGCTGTTATTGTACCTCACCTTTGTAAAAAATGCTATAGCTGTTTGTGACCAAATACTTCGTTGTCGCCCTTTTCCCTGATAAAAAAAAACTGGTTTCCAATAGTCGGGAGTGCGTCCGGGACGGTAAAATTTAATAGGGAAAATTGGGCAGTTAAATTTCAGCAGAAATAGGAGAGAAAGATTTATGAATATTTTTAATAAAAAAATCAATCCTTCACACTTTGCAATTCTGCCATTCAAACAGCCGATCGACCGCACGGCGATTCTTCTCATCTTACTGCTGAGCGTCTTAATGGGACTGCTGCTGCTGAGTGGCGATCGCACAGCACCCAAAGTGCGAGAATTTACCTGGGAAAACAAACAAATCGGCGCCGCAGATACCGGCTTCATCATCAACTTCTTTCGGCCGATGAACCACTCCAGCGTCGAGGAAAACTTAAAACTAGAACCGCCTCTCCCGGGCAAATTTAGCTGGGCCGGCCGCCGCATGGCTTACACCCTCGAAGCTCCAGCACCCTACGGCGTTACCTACACAGTAAAACTCGCCGGAGCAACCGACAAGTATTTCGGAGAAAACAACCAAAATAAAGGCACGCCAATTCAACCGTTTAGCAGTTCTTTTCGCAGTCGCGATCGAGCTTTTGTTTACATCGGCGTCCAAGGCGAAACAGAAAGCAGATTAATGTTAGTCAATCTCTCAAGCAGCGAATCGAAACCGATACCGCTGACTCCCAAAGATTTAGTGGTTACCGATTTTAAACCATATCCCGACAGCGATCGCATTTTATTCTCAGCCACAGATCGATCGCTCGCCCGTACCGGCGGCACCCTAAATCAAGAACTATTTACAGTCACCACCGGCCTCAATCCCCAATCCCCCGGATCGCAGCCCCAACCAAGCCAGCCAGCAGGTAAAATCGACAAAATCTTAGACTCCAAAGATTACCAAAACCTCAAATTTGACCTCTCAGCCGACGGAAAAATCATCATTGTCCAGCGCGTCAACCGCCGCAATCCCGGCGATTTCAGTCCTTGGATTTTGTCAGAAAAATTGCCGCCCAAACCCTTGGCAAATCAACAAGGCGGAGATTTTATGATTCGCCCCGACAGCAAATCGATGGTAATATCTCAAAAACAAGGATTAGCGATCGTCCCCCTCACACCCGAAGCCGATCCAGTAGAATTTTTGCCCAAATACGAACAAGTATTGGGGATGGCCCGGGACAACTCCGCCGCCGCCTACGTTAAATACAACAGCGACTACACTCGATCGCTCTTTATCTTAGACAATCAAGGTGTAGAACAAGAAATATTGCGGATTCCCGGTAGCATTATCGCCGTTGATTTCGACCCCCGCAAAAACAAAGACAACCAAATCCAGCGTCTCTACTGCCTGTTAGCCCAACGCCTGAAAACAGAAAGCTACAAAGAACAGCCTTTCATCGCCGCCATCGACCTCAAAAAAGATGGCACTCGTTTGGTAGGAACCATCAAACCGCTGCTAGTTTTGCCCAACCAATTAGATACCCAAATCAGTTTATCCCCCGACGGACTGGCATTAATTTTCGACCAATCAGTCACCACAGCAAAACCCACAGCAGCAGACAGTCCCCGCAATGATAGCGGACAGTCGATCGCCACCAGCCGCCTCTGGGTGCTACCCTTATTAGAAATACCAACAGACGGTTCTCCCGCAAAAGTACAGCCAGAAGAACTGCCCTTTGCTGGCTATCACCCCCGCTGGCTGCCGTAAATCCAATTTTCAATTGAGTTGATACTAGGGGATACTGGTAAAATGTCATAAATTTTGACAATTAAAACCTCAACCTCAAATCTAAACTTCCCATGACCCCCGAAGAAATTAGCAATACCCTTAAAGACTTATTTGGCGAAAATGTGGAGACGCCCGCCCCTACTTCTTGGCAAGTCCAAACCCCGAAATTTCGCCTATTAGTCCTACTTTCAGAAGACGAGACTTGGCTGCGGATTTTGCTACCCATCGCCGATTCCCAGGAAGCTCAACCGTTTTTAGATCGGCTGCTAGAAGCTAACTTTGACACCACCCTCGAAACTCGCTACGCCATACATCAAAACGTTTTGTGGGGAGTATTTCAGCACAGTTTTCCCACTCTCGCCGCCACAGATTTCTCGGCCGCCGTCGCCCGACTGCTGGCTTTGCAAGAACGAGGTTTGTCCGACTTGTTTGGCGATTTGATCGAAAGCCGCATCCGTCAAATCATCAAAGCTGCCAAGATGCAGGGACAGTCCATAGAAACTACCCTCCAGACTTTAGACCGTTTCTACGCAGAAGGATTGATGGGCGAAATGGAACTCGGGCGACAGTCACGCGAACAGACTCTCGCCGCTTGGCGCTATCAGCTAGAACGCCTCTGGCCGGAGGTGGAACCCTGAGACGATTTGAGATTGCAGATTGCAGATTGCAGATTGCCAAAAGCCCACGGTAGTCCGAGTTGGGAAGTTGCTGGCATTTGCATTCTTACTTAAATGCTAGACAATCTGCCGATTTTTGCCTCCACCCCAGTCTTGACCGTTTCGATCTCAACTCTCTCAGACGATCGCCCATCCGCGCCCTCGATCCCTCGATCCATGCCCGTATATTCACCGATCGCCCGCTATCCCAGTTCCGCAATTCCCTACCAGAACCCAAAAAATAGTATAGTAGAACACAAAAATCCGTTGAGAGATTTTTGAGATTTTCGGAAAACACGCGAGTTCCGGGTATATCATGGTAAAAAGTTGACAGCAGACCTCCGTAAGTTCCACAAAAGCTTCGATCGTTTAACATTGATTTACAAACAAAATCTTTAGCAGACAATGCCAGGGCGATCGGGTTTTCCCATCGGGTGCTGTTTAAATTAGACAAATTAGCAATTACCCTCTAGCCATTACCTGCTACCAATTAATAGCAACTCAAATCATCCATCAATACAACTTTAACAGGGGTTTCATCTATGTTGGCTGTGCATGAGATTAGCTCGGAGTTATCAGTGTTGCATATACCTGAGATTTGTACTTGGAACATATCATTAGAATCAACTCTCTTAGACCTGCCGCTCTACAACTGCCAAATTGAATTAACTCAACAGGCAAAAGAAGTAGCCCAGGCTTTTGAAGGAAATTCTATGCTTCCCGGCGTAATTTTGACCGATCGAGGTATTTTTGTAGGTATATTATCGAGGCGTATGTTTTTTGAAAAAGTTAACCGCCGCTACGGATTAGAAATGTTTTTCAAGCGACCGATAGAGGTATTGTACAGGTTTTCTAAACAAGAGGTGCTGGTGCTTCCCGGCAGTAAATTAATAGTAGAAGCCGCCCAAGAATCGCTTTACAGGTCAGCAGCATCAGTTTACGAACCCGTAGTAGTCGAAGTAGCACCGCAGAGTTACAAGCTGTTAGACGTACACCAATTAATGGTCGCTCAAGGTAGAATTCACCAATTAACAAATAAGCTGCTCCAAAAACAAACCGAAGCCAAACTCATCCAAACCGAAAAAATGGCTAGTTTGGGGAAAATTGTAGCAGGAGTAGCCCACGAAATTAGAAATCCGCTTAACTGTATTTGGGGAAATTTGACTTTTCTGCTGTCTTATTTTGAAAACTTGCTTCAGCTAATGTCGGCTTATGAAGAAGAATATTCGGAACCCTGTCCCCGAATTCATGCCCTCAAAGAAGAAATTGAATTTGATTTTTTACAAGAAGATTTGCCAGTCACCTTAGAAGGGATGAAGTTGGGAGCCATGCAATTGCTAAAAATAGTTAACGGGCTGCACCACTTTTCTCACATGGACGAGACAAAGCCAGTAGAGACAGACATTCACGAATGCTTGGAGATTACGCTGTTGATTCTGAAAAACCGCTTTAAAAATAGCATAGAATTGGTAAAAAATTACGGCGAACTGCCGCCAGTTAGAGGCTACTCCGGCCAGTTGAGTCAGGTATTTTTGAATTTGTTAGTTAACGCTATCGACGCCCTGACAGAGTACGCAGCCGATCGAGAAAAACACGCCCAGTACCTCGACAACTGGCAGCCCCAAATCGAAATTACCACTCAAGTGATAGAAACCGCAAACGGCAAGTGGGCAGCAATTTTGATAGCCGATAACGGGCCCGGCGTTCCCCCAGAAAATCAGCAGCAAATATTTGACACCTTTTTTACCACTAAAGCAGCAGGTAAAGGCAGCGGTATGGGGCTGGCTATCTGCCATCAAATCGTCACAGAAAAGCACGGCGGCCAACTGAACTTGCGATCGCACCCCGGCGAAAACACCAAATTTGAAATTCTGCTGCCAATAGTTCGCAAAACATGATTAACTCAAGAACATTCTCCAGGTTCGCTCAGAAAAGTGAAATGATCGGCTAGCTTAGTAGTAAGTTCTCATTTCACTTTCCCAGCGTTTCGGCAACTAAAAGTTCCAGTGGCAAATACATTCAGTTCCAAACTACGAGGCCCTTCACTCTGCGAAGGCAGCCATCAAGACCTTTCCCTAGAGTCTACCCTCCGGGATTTGCCCCTGTATGACTTTCAGGTTAAATCGAGCTGCTTGGCCGTGGCAGTTGCCCAAATCTTTGAACAGCATCCCCTGGTGCCGGGAGTCGTCTTGCTCGAAGCAGGAGAGTTTGCTGGCATGATATCCCGCAGGCAACTGCTGGAATATTTGCTCAAACCCCAAGGCCCGGAGCTATTTTTGCACCTGCCGCTGAAAGTTCTCTACAGTTACGCTCGCCTCGAAATATTATTGCTGGCAGAGAGTACAACCATTTTGACAGCAGCTCCACAAGCTCTGCGCCGATCGCCCGAATTGCAGTCAGAACCAATCGTCGTCCAAATAGACTCCCAATCTTACCGCCTCTTAGACCCTCACGCACTAAACATCACCTACTGGCAAATTCGCGGCATAGAAACTCAAGTCCGCTACGAAAGAGCCCAAACACAAATGATTCAAAGCGAAAAAATGGCTAGTTTAGGCCGTTTAGTCAACGGAGTAGCCCACGAAATTTTAGATCCGGTAGGCTTTATTTGGGGAAATTTAACCTACGTCAGCGACTACAGCAAAAACTTGATGGAATTGCTCTCAGTTTACGACGCGCACTGTACCGATCCCCCGCCAGAAATAGCACGGCTCAAACAAGAGATAGACTATGACTTTTTGCAGAACGATTTCCTCCGAACTGTTGCCAGCATCAAAGCCGGAGCCGAACGTTTGAGCAAGTTGGCAAGCAGTTTGCAAAACTTCTGCCACATCGACGATATTTATCCCAAACCTACCGACTTGCACGCCAACATAGACAGCATACTCTTGCTGCTCAAAAGTCGTTTGACGAGGGAAATCAAAGTAGTAAAAAACTACGGCTACCTGCCACCAGTGCCGTGCTATGCAGGACAGCTAAACCAAGTATTTATGAATATCTTGACCAATGCTATTAATACATTAATTAACGAAGCAGTCGGTCAAGAATTGGCGAAAGAGTTCAAAGGTGGAGGACTAAAAGACTTCGATCGCCAGCCTCAGATTGACATTACAACTCAAGTGTGCTGTCCCGAACCTGCGAGCGATTTGGACAAACTTCACCAGCGCTGGGTTTCGATTTGCATAGCAGATAACGGGCAAGGAATGTCACCTAGCAAGTACAAAAAAATCATAGAATCATTCTCTACCGAAAAACGCGCCCTCAAAGAAACCAGTTTAGCAGTTAGCTATCAAATCGTGACGGGAAAACACGGCGGTGCATTCAGAATGCGATCGGAATTAGGCAGCGGCACCCAATTTGAAATTTTGTTACCCTTAGCTTAAAAAAGTTATTGGTTATTGGTTATTAGTTATTGGTTGGTTCTAATAACCAATGCCCAATGCCCCATGCCCAATTCCCCATGCCCAATTCCCAATTACCCCTTACCATTATCTAATTGAGTGCCGCACATTTTACAAAATCTAGCATTAGCATCGTGTACAGACCAACCGCAACCTTTACAAACAGTTTCTACCTGATTAGCAGTTTTAACTAACTGTTTAATCAAATCCCCCAATTGCCAAGGAATCAGAGCAATTCCCGTCAAAATCATCAAAATAGTCAAAAAACGACCGGATTCCGAAATCGGAGTAACATCGCCAAATCCCACCGTGGTCATCGTGACAACCGAGAAATAAACAGCATCCAAAAAAGTCCCAAAACCTTCGGGATTAGCCGGATGTTCGACTTGATAAATCAAACCAGAATAAACAAAAATTATCGCCAGCAAAGTAAACAAAATCCTGGAAAAAATCACCCCATCTTCCGTGCTGATGCGAAAAACCGAATTTCTTAATTCCAGAAAGCGGATGAGTCGGAGAATTCTAAACCAGCGAAAAATGCGGATAAAACTGACGTTGACAAATCCCAGCAAAAATGGTAAGATTGCCACTAAGTCAATGATTGAAAAAAAACTAAAAATAAATTTAAGCCGCTTTTCGGCACACCACAGCCGCAACAAATACTCAATTGCAAAAATAATTAAAAGCGCTGTATCGAGAGTTTCCAAATTAGTTCTCACAGCTTCCGAAAGCGGGTAAGTTTCGGCGATGAAGCTGGCGGAAGATAGGAGAATGAGTCCGGTAAGAGTTAAATTGACGGTTCTGCCAATTGGGGTTTCGATGTCTTCGAGATAAAATCCAATTTGCGATCGGGTTAACATAGATGAGATAATTAATATTATTAGGACTTACGCGATCGGCACTATTAGTAAGGTGCGTCAGAACCAAAATCCTCGATCGTCTTTCTAGAACTTCGTCTGACGCACCCTACAAGTCGATCGCCCTTGTGAGGCTTGGCTTGAGTCCTGACCATTTCTGAGGTAAGGGAATTATCGCATATGAGCATCGAATTAACTAAGGGTGAAAGGTTCAATCTTTCTAAGGAATCTCCTGATTTCAATAAAGTTGCGATCGCCCTGGGGTGGCAAGTCAGCCAAACAGCACAAAACTACGACATTGACGCATCTGTTTTCATGTTAGGGGCTGACGGTCGAATTCCCGACGAAAAGTATTTTGTATTTTACAACAATTTGACATCGCCAGACGGCGCGGTGCGGCATTCGGGAGATAACACAACCGGGCAAATCGAAGGCGATGACGAGACGGTTTATGTGGATTTGAGTCTAATCAATGCTGCTGTTGAGGAAATTGTGTTTGTTGTTACTGTTCACGACGGACAGGCAAAGAATCAAAATTTTAGTCAAGTGAGAAATGCTTTTATCCGGCTTTACAATTTGGAGACGGGGATCGAGCTTGTTCGGTATAATTTAAAAGAGGCTTTTGCGCAAGAAACGGCTTTAGAGTTTGGACGTTTGTACAGAAAGAGTGGTGAATGGAGATTTCAGGCCGTAGGACAAGGATATAATGCTGGGTTGCAAAGTTTTGTTGACAAGTATTATGTTGAGAATGCGGTGAAAAACACCGAGAATGTGGCTCAGAAGCTTGATGATGCTGAGGTTTTGAGGCGATTTAGCGATCGGGTTGACAAGCAATTGCAGGAAGCAGCGGCGGGAGAGTCTGTTGCTAATCCTGTGAATGCTGATAATTTTGAATTTGATGATTCGGTTTCAGAAAGTCAGGAACCTGCTATCACTGCTGAGGAATTTTGGCGGCGGTACAAAGAGGGAGAACGAGATTTTACAGGGATTAACTTAGCAGGAGTAGACTTGAGCGGAAAAACTCTGGAATCTCCCATTAGTTTAAGTCAAGCCAACCTGAGTAATGCCAACCTGAGTAATGCAAACATGACTCAGGCAAACTTGATTGGAGCCAACCTGCAAGGGGCAAACTTGAACTCGACCAACCTCCAACAAGCAGATTTGATTCAAGCTAACTTTAGTGGCGCAAACTTAACTAAGGCAAATTTGAATTATTCAAGACTCATTCAAGCGAATTTAAGTCAAGCAAAATTGATGGAGACACAATTGAATAGCGCTAACCTGACTACAGCCAATTTAATGAGTGCCAACCTAACTCAGGCAATTCTAAATAGCGCTAATTTGACAGGAGCGGATTTAAGTCAAGCGAAATTAACTAAGGTTAGCCTATCTTATGCGAATCTAAGTGGGGTTAAGCTGAATGGAGTAAGTTTAGTAGGAGTAAACCTTGATGGAGCCAACCTGACAGACGTAAATTTGAAAGCGGTAAGTTTGATCGGAACGAGTCTACAGCAAGCTAATCTGAGCGGTCAAAACTTGAGTGGCTTAAACCTCTCTGGAGTTAGCTTTTACAATGCCAACTTGAGTGGAGCCAACTTAACTTCAGCAAATCTGTGCGGAGCAAATTTGAGTTATGCAAACCTAGAGAAAGCTAACCTGAAAGATGCTAACGTAGTTGGAGCAAATATGGCAAGTGCAAAACTCGCAGGCGCAATTATGCCAGACGGGACAACTCACGAATAAATCAAAGTCCAATGTTTGATCGTTTGGACTTTAGTCCTGATATTTCTGGACTGACGCATTGCGACTAAAGAAACCGGGTTTTTTGCCGAATCAGTCGCCACAAACCCATATTTTCGCGAAAAAACCCGGTTTCTGGCCCCTGTACTGGATTTAAGCACTGCGACTCAGAGAAACCGGGTTTTTTGCAATGTTTGTAGTAAGGACTTCAGTCCTTAAAAATAGAAGGACTGAAGTCCTCACTACGAACCTGACTGCGAACCTGAAAGTCGATCGCCCTTCCCCCCTTCCCCTTCTCCCCTCTCTTCCTTCGCGCATGAAAGCGTCTTCGCGGTTCAATCCTCCCCATCCCCAGTTCCCCGCGCATCTCCCAGCCATTACAATAGGTTCAGGAAAAAATCTTTACACATAAGAACTCATGCAGCTCAAGTCCACAACCCGCCATATTCGCATATACACCGCCATCCTCGAAGACAACGAACTCGTACCCAGCAACGACCTTTTGACGATCGACATTGACCCAGACAACGAACTCAACTGGAACGACGAGTCAGTCAAACAGATATATGCCAAATTCGACCAACTCGTAGACTCCTACGAAGGCGAAGACTTGACCGAATACAACCTCCGCCGCATCGGTTCGGAATTGGAGCACTTAGTGCGATCGTTCTTACAAAAAGGCCAAATCAGCTACAACCTCAACAGCCGCGCTGTCAACTACAGCATGGGACTTCCCCGAGTTGATGCGAAAATTCACCTGTAAGCGGAGAGGGGGAAAGGAGGAGAGTTGGCAAAATCTTCGCCGCTCCTTCATCCTTCATCCTCACAGTTCTTCGTTTCTGCGTCTTTCTCGGTATCCTGGGGATCGACAGTACAATTTGGAGTGCGATCGCGCTCCAAAAAGTGTTTTACGGCAATTTGGCGGTTAGTCATGAACTGACCCCAAGCGCCGGGAAACACCCCATCCAAGGTTTCCACTAGCGCCCAAACCTCAAGATTCATCACTTTGTAATAAAAACCGTGAGAATGCTGAATTTTAGTCAGCATTTCGTCTACCTCAACTGCTGGCAGTAGCTTGGGATCGGGCAATTTCTTGCCAAAGGCGCTGGACTCATGTGGGGGCATGGTTAAAAACTCAACAGCTTGTTTGCGGCGATCGGTCGATTTGAGATTTGAGATTGAATCCACAGATGAATCTGGGGGCTGGAACTAATATCTAAATTTTGGTGCGGCCCCCTACTGCTGTCGGGGACTTATATCCGTATGCGGGTAAGGTTAAATTTAACTTTACTTGCAAAACTCGGACAGGAGCCAGGGAACACCCTTGGTGAGAAAATCAAGAATAGATATAGATTTATACCTACCCGCTCCGATGGTTTCTACGTACCTGCATCCTAACATCAGAGTTCGTCTAAAATCTCAATTCGCGCTCAGGGTGGGGATTGCTTCGTCCGTTGGCACTCTGGGGAATGCGATCGAAACAGCCTGCCGTCAAGCTCAGAACTTGACGGTCGCGCGATCGCCGCACCTTGAAAGCCGATCTCAAGATTTATGCCGGCGCCCACAAAATGGTAAACTACTGGTGTCAGTACAAGACATTAAAACTTACCCCTTGACTGGGGGCTAGCAACTGTAACTAAAGACTTGGACAAAGTTACTCAATTATTAACAGTTTGCCCAATCCCTGATGTGCTAGACTTTTAAAACGCCAAAACTAAGCGAAAAATTTAAGGCTTGAAAACTGGTACAAAGCTTTTAAAAGGAGCAACGCCTGAAACATTGGCGGTTCACGAAAACCGGGAACTTTAATAGTGCCTAAAAATAGCGGAGTAAAGCAGCGAAGTGTATCAATTTTAAGAGAAGAATCAACAACTAGGTAAACTCGATCCGACGCTCGTACCTGTGGACTGGTGAAGCCGACTTCTCCAGGATGAAGCAGGAAGCAATCCGGACAATCTATAAATTTGTCCAAGTGTTGTGAAACGGAAAGTCACGCCTAACACATTGTCAGGAGTTCGATCGAATCGCTCAATACTTGTCATAGTTACTTAGGGCGAAGATATTGACAGACATCACTACGCACATCAAAGTGCAAGTGCGCTAAGCCTCAGATCCCGAAAAATCAGGATATTTGGACTGCGAAGCCTTAAGAATCCCCGTCTGCTGAAAAAGCCGGGGTGTCATATCATCGCCACAGATCAACCCGTCGAGGTTCAAGCGCTAAAATAGTTCAGATCAGCACGGCCCAAAGGCTTCAGGAACCCTTAATGCAAAACTCTGTGCCAAAACACTACTTGTGGGCTGTAGGTGAAGGGATAAAAGCGTGTAGGCCAGGCGATCTGATTGCGGGTCGCTACTTGGTCAAGCGCGATCGACTTCTGGTCGATACTCAACCCGAACAGTTGCCGGAACTGCCGGAAGAGATTCCGAGTGCAGTCATTCCTTATTTGAGACTGTTTGCCTATCAGTTGCACGTACCTCAAGTATACGGGCTGGTATCGTCGCAGACGAGCAAGCTCTCCGGAGATATCTGGCTGCTGGAAAACGGGCCGATTTTGAAGGTGACGGAATCTTTAATGCCGGAATTGGCGGACTCCTGGAAAGGAGCCGCCGCGATGCGACAGCTCAATTGGCTGTGGCAAATGGCACAGTTGTGGCAGCCTTGTATCGCTCAGGGCGTGGCTTCGACGCTGCTGACTCCGGAACTGCTGCGCGTGGAAGGGCAGTTAGTGCGGTTTTTGGAATTGCAGCCCGATCGCAAACCGCCAAGTTTGTCGCAATTAGGCAAATTGTGGCAACAGTGGCTGGAAGATGCTCACCCGGCAATCGCCAATTTTTTGCGGCAGCTTTGCCAGCAAATGGTGGCAGGTCAAGTGCGCCACGGCGAACAATTGATGGGCCAGTTGGATAAAGCTCTGGCAAAGTGCGGCCGATCGTATGATCGTCACGTCGAGATTGCCACGGGCACGGATGTGGGCAGAACGCGGGCTCACAACGAAGATGCTTGCTATCCCCCCAGCGGTACGGTGTTCGCCGGACTCCCGGGCTCGTCCGCTTGCGCGATCGTCTGCGACGGTATCGGCGGACAAGACGGCGGCGAAGTGGCTTCGGAATTGGCGATTGCTGTGCTTCAGGAAAAGTTGCAGCTTCTTCCCCTCCATCAAGCTAATTGGGACCCCAAAAGCCTGACTTCCAAGCTAGAACGGGCCGCCTGTGCTGCTAACGACAAAATAGCCGGTCGCAACGACACCGAACACCGCCAAGGCCGCCAGCGGATGGGAACTACCTTAGTTATGGGTTTAGCTCACATTCACGAACTCTACGTCGCCCACGTCGGAGACAGTCGGGCTTACTGGATTACCCGCACTGGCTGCTATCTTGTTACTCTCGATGACGATGTGGCTTGCCGCGAGGTGCGTTTGGGTTACTCGCTCTACCGAGATGCTTTGGAACAAGTGGCCGCCGGCGCTCTGATTCAAGCTTTGGGCATTACTTCCTCGAACACTCTGCACCCGACAGTGCAGCGTTTTCCGGTGGATGAGGACTGCGTTTTGCTGCTGTGTTCCGACGGTTTGAGCGATAAAGACCGGGTTGAGGAATGTTGGGAAGCGGAGATTTTGCCGATTCTCGACGGTAGCATTAATGTGGCAAAGGCGCGCGATCGGCTGATCGAGATAGCTAATACTAGAAACGGTCACGATAACGTCACTGTGGCTTTGATTCACTGTCAAGCACATTTGAGGGAAGAAGGCAATACTTTTACAGAATTGTCTGTCGCACCTTTAGATGTGCCGATCGAACTAATTGCCGACAGCGAGGATTTGCCAACCGATTTGACGGACAGCACAGCCTTTGGCGATCCTAATTCTCAACTGAAAACGCAGTTGGTACGGCCGCCGGACAAAAGCAAAAGTCTATTTTCGCTGCTGGTGAAAATTGTATTTTTGTTAGGTTTGGGGGGTGTATTTGCTTATTTTTTCATTCCTCCGGTGGGTCGCGCGATCGATACTGCCGGGGAATCTATTTTCGGGAAACTCGGTTTAATTAATCCTAGAAGCACACCGGAGAAGACTGTAGAATCGGCAGCTTCTCCCGTCAATTCTTTAGAAAAAGGCTCGTTTATAGAGATTAAAAGTTCTCCGACTGGGGAATTGGGGAAAGAGGTCGATCGCTTGGATTTGCGAGTTGCACTCGGTGAGTTGACTGTCAAAGGAACAGTCCCTGTGGGCAGCGTTTTGCAGGTAATAAACAAACAGCTTACGCCTCAAGGCAATTGGCTGGAACTGAAAGTTTGCTCGATTCCTGCAATAGTGCGATCGAACTCTCCCAAACCCAAATCAAATAAAGATTTTTCTACTCTTTCAAAACCCGCACTCAGTCCATCTCCCGCTGTGGCAAGTTCTTCGCCTTCCCCCGCTGTGGCAAGTTCTTCGCCTTCCCCCGCCGCCCGGCCAACAGTTGAAGTAGAAAGTGCCAAGCTGCCTGCGGGGGAAATCGGATGGATTCAAGAACAAGATGCCGTTTCTAAGGTAGTTTCTAATCCGACTCCCAACCCCTATCAACAGGGGAAATGCGTTGAGTCAGACTCAAATGCCAATGCTAATTAAACTGTTAATACTTGAGTATGTTGAGCGGATTTGATCAAGTTTAGTAGAATGGAAAATCCAGCTTCTTAAATAGGACTAATGCAAGCTGGTATAATCGTCGCCAAAATAGCTGACATGATTTTAGATTTTAGATTGAATAATTCAAAATCTAAAATCTAAAAATATTTCACAATTCCTAACCTAATTTCTTAGATACTTCTGCCAGTTTAGTCACCATTTGGGATACGGCTTTGTCAACTGCCGCGCTCAAAAGTCCATCTTCATTACTGCTGCCGGAATTGCCGCCAACACCCCTAACAGAAAAATTGGAATCGCTTTGATCCGCTTCTCCGACTGCTTTGGCGGTGGCAAGAATATCTCCGGAAGCTGTACCAATTAACCGCACGTCTATTTGCACGGTAGCTTTGGTTTTTTGGGAACCGCCGCCGATGCCCATGAAACTGCCGCCGCCGGATTGTTTGTCAATATTAAACTTGGTAATGGTGCCGATGAGTACGGCGTCAACTCCTAGTTTTTTGCCAATTTCGGCTGCGGTGCCGGCATCCATCGTACCTGTGCGATTTTCTTGTTTGAGCGCTTGGTCGAGCTTGCTGCGATCGACTACTGTATAAGTGCCGTTGTTGACGAGTTCGTTGATTAGGAGTTCGCTGATGCCTTTGGCGGCGCCGACTCCCCTGTATGAACTGTAATAGCTGTTGGTGGTGCCGTAGTCGAAGTCCATGACGACGAGGCGCTTTTTGGCGGTAGCTTGGGCGAGTTGGGTTGCGGGTTTGATTGTTGCTGGTGTGGCGATCGCATTGACTGAAACGCCTGCTAGCATTAGCGTAGCTAGGGAAATGCTGGTTAAGCGAGATATGGTGGTTGTTTTCATAAAGCTTTCCTCACAGTTGTTTTGTGCCGACTCTAGAATACTTCACGGAACAGTCTGATGTCAGCGTTGCGAGTCATAAAGTTGCAATGGGCGATCGGACTTTACTTTGTTCTGACGCTAAAAATCTTTAATTTTTGTTAATTAACGGCAGATAAAAATAGAAACAGAGCAAGACTTTGATCAATGTTTCAATGCCTAATATTCGATACTTTCTTACCACAGAGAATTGGTTTAAAGCCGGAACCCTTGTAGGGAGAAATTAAAATCAGACGATTCATTACTCCAATCCTCGGACTTATGATTGTCAAGTGCAGTCAACAGTCAACAGTCAACAGTCAACAGTCAACAGTCAACAGTCAACTGAATGAAGCCCCAGCTTCCACAAAACCCATCAACCAATTAGCCATCGTCGCCCTGCGAGTCTGTCTCGGCCCGAATTCCCCAATTTTATAGCCCTTAAACCCCAATTTTTCCTTCAGTAACTGCTTGTTTTCTGGAAGAGTCGATCGCGTCAATTTCACCGTCGCAGGCCTAGAATCAATAAAATCCGGCGGTTCTGGATAATCTGTGCGCCACTCGCTAGCAACATTAGCACTGTTCCACTTACCAGTCTCCGCATCAGGGCGGTAGCCCAGATACAGCCAAACTAATCTGTTGACAGCAGCATCGTCCATTTCTTCATTGAGGATAGCCCAAATAGTTTCGCGGTTGAGCGGTGGCAGTTCAGACATAATTGGAGTGCGATCGACAATAACAACAATTTAACCTATCGCGGTGTAGCGAGATGGTGGGTTCGGCGCGCGAGAATCTTGATTTATTGGTGCTCGCATTCGATCGCCCCGCCGAACCACCCTACAATACTATTTACCCAAAAGTCCGTCTTTCTCGGCCATCGACAGCATTAAGTCAATCACGCGGCAAGAATAGCCCCACTCGTTGTCATACCAGGAAACTACTTTAAAAAATTTAGAATTCAGTTCAAGTCCCGCACCCACATCGAAAATGCTCGATCGCGCGTCGCCCTTAAAATCATTAGAAACCACCGCATCCTCAGTATATCCGAGAATGCCTTTGAGTTCGCCAAGAGAAGCTTTTTTCATGGCTTCGCAAATTTCTTTATAGCTAGTTTCCTTCGCCGTTTTGAAAGTAAGGTCAACTACAGACACATCTGGAGTCGGCACTCGCAAAGCCATTCCCGTTAATTTTCCCTTCAATTCCGGCAACACCAAAGTAACAGCTTTCGCCGCACCGGTCGAAGATGGAATAATATTTTGAGCCGCACCGCGTCCTCCCCGCCAATCTTTGACACTGGGCCCGTCTACTGTTGGTTGAGTAGCTGTCATCGCGTGAACTGTCGTCATTAAACCTTCTTCCAAACCAAAGTTATCGTTGATAACTTTGGCAATTGGTGCTAAACAATTGGTGGTACAGCTAGCATTAGAAACAACAGTATCTTTTGCCGGGTCAAATTTGTGGTGGTTGACGCCTACTAAATATGTTGCAACTTTTTCCGGGTCTTTGGTCGGTGCTGAAAGTATTACCCGTTTTGCTCCCGCCGTCAAGTGTTTTGATGCGCCTTCAAAATCCGTAAACAATCCCGTAGACTCTACAACATAATCTGCACCGGATTTACCCCAAGGCAATTCCGCCGGATTTCTGATTGACGTACAGGGGATAAATTTTCCGTCAACAATAATCCCGTCTGCTTTGGCTTCAACTTCGCCGTCGTAAATCCCGTGGGTAGAGTCGTATTTGAACAGGTAAGCCAGGTTGTCTGGCGGAACTAAGTCATTAATCCCGACAAATTCGATGTTGGGGTTTTTGATGCCGGCACGCATGACTAGCCGTCCGATGCGACCAAATCCGTTGATGCCTACTTTTAATGCAGCCATGTTTAAACTCCTCTTGAAAATATCGTTGGTCGATCGGGCGTTAGCGAAGCCCGCCCCTACGGGGGCTACGCCAACGAAGAGGATCGCCTGTTGTGGCTTAAAATTTACCACGCTCGCCTGTTTTTGCCACTGATTCTTTTCTATCTCTTAAGAATTCTGAATTAGGCGGCGACGCAGGCCAATTCATCCTAAAATCACCGCAGGCTAATCGCTGATGCCTGATAATTTTAAATTTGTAAATTTGCTATAATAGGCACAGATTTTTTTCAAAATACCTTGTTTTAATCACGCTCAAGTAATAATGAAAATTTATGCAAAAGCTCGATCGGCATTTATGTGGGAGAAATGGCTGATTTATACAAAGCTAAATGGCTAGGTATTCAGAAACCCGGTTTCTCAAAGAAACCGGGTTTCTAATGACTGATGACAGTTGACAGTTGACAGTTGATAGTTGACAGTTGTTATTTTTGAAGATATCCCAATAATCAGTAACTACCGACTAATAACTATTAACTATTAACTACTGACTACTGACTACTTACTACTTACTACCCGACGCATTTAGTGGTTAGCAATTCCACCGCATCCGAAATAAAACACGACCCGCCAAACTTATTTAACACTGGTCTAATATTTTCTGCAACTGCCGATACTCGATCGGGTTCACAGAAAACCAGCACATAAATATTATCCAGCATACTCATTGCTAAATCGCGCGATCGATATCCCCTGGTACTTTTGCCCGCGACACCGCGAATCACCGAATAACCGGGGACACCAGCTTTGTCTAAACCGTCTAAAATCTTTGGGAGTTCCACCGAATTCGCAAAGATTTCTATCCTTTTAACTGCGTCCATAAGTTTACCTCCAAAACATATTGATTCCGTATAGATACATGGGAATCCCTACAATGATATTAAATGGAAACGTCACTGCTAAGGCGGTTGAAATGTAAAGACTTGGGTTAGCTTCGGGAACCGTCATCCGCATTGCTGCTGGTACTGCGATGTAAGAAGCACTCGCACACAATACGGCGAACAATAGGCTATCTCCCTCCGGCATTCCGATTAATTTCGCGATCACTAAACCGACTCCTGCGTTAAGTATGGGAATTAGGATTGCAAAGCCGATCAGAAAAATTCCTGTTTCTTGCAAATCTTTAATTCTGCTGGCCGCAACCAGCCCCATGTCTAGCAAGAAAAAAGTCAGAACGCCGTAAAACAAATCTTGAGTAAACGGACTCATAACTTCCCAACCGTGTTCTCCTGTTAGTATGCCCATAATTAGGCTACCAATTAGCAGAAATACTGAACTGTTGAGGAAGGCTTCTTGCAGCACTTCTGACCAAACTATTTCGCGTTTTCCTTCCTCCCCCCCGAACACGCTGACGAGAATTAAACCGACGATAATGGCTGGGGACTCCATTAATGCTAGCGCTGCTACCATGTAACCGTCAAAGTCGATTCCTTGTTCTTTGAGGAAGGAAGTTGCGGTGATAAAGGTGACGGCGCTGATGGAACCGTAGGTGGCTGCGATCGCCGCAGCATTGTAGGAGTCGAGTTTGATTCTCAGTATGAAAAAAGTATAAACTGGTACTAGCGCTGACATCAGCATCGCTGCCAAAATTGTCAGGGCGACTTGCTGGTTGAAACCGCTTCTGGATAGTTCGACGCCGCCTTTAAATCCGATCGCAAACAGCAGGTACAGCGAAAACAGTTTCGGGATGGGCGCCGGAATTTCTAAGTCAGATTTCAGAAAAATTGCCAGCATTCCCATGAAAAAAGCTAATACTGGTGGATTTAAGATATTTGACGCTACGAGACTTAAATCCACGATCGGTCACTCCCATTGCTGATTTTTTTAATATTACTTCATAAATAATTGAAGCACGAGAATGGATCAATAGTGCGATCGAACTTTTGACGCGAAAGCTCGATCGTCCTCAATACGGCTCTCGGTGCGCCGTAAGCACCCTACAACGAAGATGCGCAGTGCATACCGTACAACGAGTAAGGTGTGCACTGCGCACCCGCAGCCTAAGTATTTTCCCTTAACTAAGCAACTGCCAAATAAGACTCTAGAGCTTCCGAACCGCCGATCAGCTTGCCGTCGATAAACACTTGGGGCACGGTTGTAGCGCCAGTCACGGCCCGGAGCGATCGGGTTGTGATATCCCGGCCCAAGACGATTTCTTCATAATCCAAGCCCTTTTCAGTCAGCAATGCCTTAGCTTTAGCGCAGAAGGGACAGCCCATTTTTGTAAACACCGAAACTACCTTCGGCTTGGTTGCTGCGGAGTTGATGTAGTTGAGCATCGTCTCAGCATCAGACACTTTGAAAGGGTCGCCCGGTTCCTCCGGCTCAATAAACATTTTTTCCACCAAGCCATCTTTCACCAGCATCGAATAGCGCCAAGACCGCTTGCCAAAACCTAAATCTGTTTTATCTACCAGCATTCCCATGCCTTGAGTAAACTCGCCGTTACCGTCGGGAATTAACGTCACATTATCTGATTCTTGGTCTTTTGCCCATTCGTTCATCACAAAAGCATCGTTGACGGAAATACAAACGATTTCATCTACGCCATTTGCTTTGAAAACTTTTGCCAATTCGTTGTAGCCAGGGAGGTGCGTTGAGGAACAAGTGGGAGTGAATGCTCCCGGCAGAGAAAAGACTGCTACAGTTTTGCCTGCAAATAAATCATCGGTGGTGACATCCACCCACTCGTTGTCTTTGCGAGTGCGAAAGGTGACTTTGGGTACTCTTTGACCTTCGTGGTTCGTCAGCATAATTTTGAATCCTTCGGTGTTTGGGTTAAATTTCTTTGCTTTCCATAGCGTACTCATAACGAGTATGACTTGTCAAGGGGGGGCTGGTTTTTTATTGGAAGTTGGGGGCGCACTCCCGAAGAAGAAACCGGGTTTTTACGGTGATCTGTGGGTGACAACCCGTCTTTTCGTGAAAAAACCCGGTTTCTGGCCATAGGTGCGTCCAGGAGTGAAGGGCTCTCCTGGGTTTATGGTGTATACGGTATCAAGCACAACTGTTTGTGATTCTATGATGCCCTCTTCGTCAAGGATATGCGGTTTGCTTATCACCACAAAATCAGGAGAGCCGAGTGAAGTAGCGAAAAAAAAGTTTATTTCCAATCAAACTTTCTCCCCAAATACTCCTCTAATTGCTGATTGTAAGGTTTAAAATAATCGCTCAACAGCTCGCGAACTGATTCATTTACCCGCTGATAAGAACCGGGATTAGCATTTTGGTACTCAGACAATTGATATTCCGGCAACTCTAGAAAGGCTAAAACATGATTGACAGTTATCGCCGCACCTGCATACAAATCTTCGCTTTGCAAAACTAACAACTGTTCTCGGGGAAAGAAAGCCAGCCAGTTTTTAAGAAATTCTATATACCTACCGCGAGCTAAATAATTCCCCGGTTCTGCGCCGATGATGTATTCTGGGTTTTGATTCAACCGTTCAACTTCATCGCTAATTGCCCGATCGAGCGATCGCCCTTCCCAGTTTAAGCCCTTTAAGCGGTAAAAATGAGAAATCGCGCGATCGACCGGATTTCGCAAAAGCACAACCAGTTTCGCCTCTGGACACGCGCTATAGAGACGTTCCGGCGCTTCCCGAAAGTCAAAATAACTCGGACTTGCCTCACCCGTCACAAACTCCTCTCCTTCGGGCATTGGCGGGAAATGAGCTAAATACCAATCAATCCCTCTGTGAAAATGCCACGAGAAAAAATCCGTCTCCTTTTTAATCGGACTCAAAATTTGCGGATGTTGAGCTAAATAAGTGTACAGAGAAGTCGTGCCGCACCGCTGAGAACCAATAATTATAAATTTAGGAACTTTGACTGGTTTTAAGTTCCAATTTTGTGGAACAGGCATCTTGCCTGTCTCTGTATTTTCTGGAACAGGCATCTGGCCGGTTCTCTTACTAATAATAGATGCAAAAGTGTGCTTATAACTAACAGTTTTATAACAGCAAATCGCCTCAGAAATTTTGCCTTTTCTAGTCAAAACTTCCCCGAGATTCAGATAAGGCCAAAAAGCCTCCGGTTGAGCATCAACAACTGCGCGACACAAGTTCTCAACTTCATCCAACTTGTTTTGCTCAATCAAAACTTCCCACAAATTGTAATAAAACCACCAAGGAATATCGGGATTTATTGCTATTGCTTGCAAAAAAGCCGCCGCCGCTTTCTCCCCATATTTTTGGTGGCTCAAAACAGCACCTAAATTGTAATAAGACCAGCAATCATCGGGTTTTTGGGCGACTGTGGCGCGAGCTGAGGCTAATGTGCTAACGCACTTTTCTTGCTGCTCCAACAACTCCTCTAGTTCCGCTGACAGTTCTGCACAATCCGGCATATTTTTTAAGAGCATTTCGTAAAAAATAATTGCGCTTTTTGGGCGATTCCCTACGGGATAGCTGCGCTTCACGTACTTTGCTAAATTCTTAGCTAACCGCAAATAAAACTCCAAATTTTCCGGTGTAACTTGCAATTGACATTGTTGTAAGACTAAATTCAAATCAGACTTTATTTGTCCGAGAGCATATCCCAACTTCTCGTAAATTCCCGGCAAATTACCGTCAATTTCAACAGCTTTTAAATACGCAGCAATAGCTTCATCCCAATATTTTAGTTGAGTTAAAGCGTCGCCTAAATTGCAGAAAGACCAAGCAAAATCCGAGTTGAGCGCAATCTC
>JANYGO010000321.1 GCA_025362325.1 Cyanobacteriota bacterium
GAGTTATGGAGGGAATAAACAATCGAATTAAGTTGATAATGCGCCAAGGATATGGCTTTTCTAATTTTAATAATTTTAGGAACCGCGTCTTAGCTTGCTTTTCTGATTAGATAAACTTATAACCATAAGTTCAGGAGAGCCTACATTCTTTACATCCCGTACACTAATAACTAATAACTAATGACTAATAACTAATGACAACTGACAACTGACAACTGACCAAAAAAAAGATGCTGCCTCTCCAGGGAGGGCAGCTACTCAAATAAAGCATTTTAATGTCTCTCAAAAACTTCTGGATTAACCTTCAGACGTTCCCGACTTATTCGGCAATTGCAAGTCATCAGGATCTACATAATGACAAACTGCTTTGTCCATGCAAATCAATGCCCAGCCGGATTTATCAATGCTCATCAACTTGTAAGAAGCGGGCTGAATAAAGAAACCTTTGTGGTTGCGGGTTGCTGGTTTGATGTTAACGTGGCTGTCGTTGCTCATGTCGTTACAACTCCTAGTATTTATGGTCGTCAAGTCTGAAAACCGCTGAGCGGGTTTGTCGATTGTCTAAGTTTTCAAATACTAGCACTGACTTGCTGAGTTTTCCATAAAGTTATTTATTGATTTATTACGAGATCGTAATAAACCGCAAAGCCGATTTCGTCGATCCCCGCCCCAAAATCGGCTTGTTTTCGCGGTTACGACTCCATAAGCCACTGTTGAACGCGAGCGAGACTCTTCCAGTCCGGTTTTCTGCTTAATCCTTCTTCAAAATTTTTTTTAACTTCCTCGAGCAACTCTTCGGAAGCCATCAGAAGTTGCTGAGCGACTTCTACGTGGGGGCGCACTCCTTTTTCTTTGAGGTCGAGGATCGCTACTGCTAGGTTGATGCGAGCTTGGGGGTCGTGAGGGTTCAATTTAACGGCGGTTTTCGCTGCCTTTTGAGCCGATGTGGGTTTATTTTCCAACAGGTAAAGCCACGAGAGGCTAGCCCAGGCATTGCCATTTTTCGGGGATTTCTCGCACAATTCTTTGAACACGGGGATCAGATTAGCAGGGGCTTCGCCAGCTTGGTAGCGATCGAAACCTTCTTTAAACATTTCTTCTGGCGTCATTCGATTTGAGATTTGGGATTTGAGATCTGGAATGTTGGATGGAACAGGGCATAGCGCAATTAATAACTTTCTGCCCCACGCCCTATTTTAACTTTATGTAGAAAAAGAACTGCCGCAGCCACAAGTTTGAGTAGCATTGGGGTTGGTAAACTTAAAGCCACCGCCGATCATGGAATCGCTGAAGTCGAGCACCAAACCGTAGAGATAAAGAATGCTCTTGCGATCGCAAACTACCTGAAAACCCTCGTAGTCGAACACCTCATCGTCCGATTTCACAGTGCTGGGGTCTGCGAAATCCATCACGTAAGACATACCAGAGCAGCCGCCCTGCCGCACCCCCACCCGCAAGCAGAGGTCTTTACCTTGTTTTTCTCGAAGAGCTAAAACTTGACAGACAGCAGAGTCCGTCATTTGAATGCCCCGCTTTTGGGAAATCGCTTGAGTCATAATTTTCCGAACTCCTGAGACTGTGCAACGCGCTTGAGCTTAATCTTATCTATCCATTGTACAGGGAAGAAGGAAGAAGTCATTAGTCATTAATCATCAGTCCTCAGCAATAAAATCAAGGGTTTGAGCAATTAAGAAAGTCTGATCGCCGAGGGCGGTTGCGATAGATGCTGAAGGCAGAATTTTTAGGTGGTAATTTTTAATTCCCCTGGGGCCTGGTTCCCCAGCTCGATGTCCTCTCCCCCTATAGGGTTTATGATTGAGAAGCAGCGGTTGACCCTTTGTGGCACCGCAACAATGCTTCACCCAACGGGCTTACTCTATGGCAGCGCTGAATCGCTCTACTCTTCGTCGGCTACAAAACTTACCTCAAATTCCCAGCGTGTGGGAGGGCGACCGCCGACCGTTATCTAATGCTGACTCGCACATGATGCTAGAGGACGACGACGATCCCGAAGCCGGTGGCGAGTGCATTCTCTGGGTGGACGGCTCTGAAGGCATCGTCAGGGCTATGGACATGGTAGGCCCAGATGCCGGCCCAGAGGCGATCGTCCGGGCTCTGCTGCGGGCAATGGAACATCCCCAAAGTCCGGCTCCCGCAGTCCGCCCCCAAAAAATAGTAGTCAAAAACCGAGAAATTCAATTTTACCTGCGCGGCGTACTTCAAGATTTAAGTATTTCCATTGACTACGTGCCGGAATTGCCCCTGATTGACGAAATATTCCGGGGTATGGAAGAGGTAGCTGTGAATCGGCCTCCCGAATTGCCGCCTCAGTACGCTGAAGTTCTCATGGAAAAAGCAGCTCAAATTTGGCACGATGCTCCCTGGCGGACTTTGAGCGAACACCAAATTATATCTATTGAAATCAATCAGTGGGATGTCGCCAGCCTCTACGTGTCCGTATTGGGCCAAGGCAGAATGGATTACGGAGTTTTGCTCTACCGCTCTCTAGAATCCTTGAAACGGTTTCGAGAGCGAGTGGTAAACGATGACTCTTTTGAAGATTTAGAACAGGCTTTTTTAGGGCAAGACTGTTTGTTTCTCACCTTTGAAAGTGTGGCAGATATTGATGAAGACGACGAAGAAGATGAAATTGATTTAGCCGATTTGCCTCCATCGGAAATTGAACCTAATTTTGGCAACCTGCATCCTTTAGAAGGATTGCGATCGATTCTTTACGAAGAAGAAGCCCTGACGATGTTAGTTGCTCTCGAAGCATTTCACCGCTTTTTCCGCAACAGTCGCCGGAAATTGGGAGCAGAGACGTTTCCCGAACTCAACAGCCGCTACCGCATCCCAGTTCCCCAGGCTGACGGAGAAATTCAGCAGGTATCAGTTAAAGTTTCGACGATGCCCGAGGTGTCCGACGAATTATTAGAGATGCTCGACGATGACGATGATGATGATGATGATGATGATGAATTTGAAATGCCCCTGCTGCGGGACGATTTGGTGCCGCCAAATTCATTTTTGAGTCTGGGCGTCATACCTTGGGAAACGGTAGAGTTTCTGCGCGGAAATGCCCAGTTTCATCAAAGTGCAGAAATTGATATTAATGCCGACGGTGACGGTTTGCCGGTGGTGACGATCCAAACTTCTAATCCCAAAGCAAAAACTATGATTCAGGATTTGAAAGAAGCTGGAGGGGTGAAGGCAATTTGCTTTAATCCGGGCGAAGATCCTTTTCAAGATGAGCAATACGACTTGGGTATTTTGCAAGCTCAAAATGGGGAACTGTATTTGTTTGGGGAGTTTAATGAAGACGATCCTGTACATCAGGAAGCTCGCAAAAAGTGGGAACGCCGCTGTCAATCAACGAAGGGTTGGTGCGGTTTGGTGATTGCTAAAGGGTTGATGGGTGCTTCTCGCGGTCAGCCTCAGTTTAAGGATATGATCGCTTTGTTTGAGGTGCGCTGGATGTCGGCTAAAGACTTGGGAATTGGGCCGCTTCAGTTGATGCCGATGTTTTGAAGGAAGGAAGAAGGAAGAAGGAAGAAGGAAGAAGGAAGAAGGAAGAAGGAAGAAGGAAGAGGGAAGATGTAAAAGTCATATGTAAGGTGCGCATTGCGCACCCTACTTGATGAATTATTCAGGAGAATTATTATGTCAAATTCTACTCAAAAGCGAGAAGTGTCGATCGCCCTTGACGCCGAATTCGCTGATAAAATAGACCAGCTTACTGATAATTGGACGGAGGCGATAGAACAAGCTCTCCGTCTCTGGTACGCTAAGCAAATAGAAGATAAGTTGCGGAAATTTTATCAAAATCGCAGTCAAGAAGATATTCAGGATGAAAAAGAGTGGTTTGATTTTGTAGAAGAACAGATAGAGGAAGCATGGAATGTCGATGGACTCTAATTCAACAACTACAACTTATCCCAGACAAGGGGAGATTTATCTTTCAAGGGCTTTGCGTCAGTTAGGAGATACCAAAAAAAGACCTGTAGTTGTGGTTTCTCCTGACATCCGCAACGAGTTTAGCGATTCTGTGATTGTTGTTCCTTTCACAAGTAACCTTGCAGGGGTAGATAATCCTACTCGCATCTTAATTCCGGCTGGTGAGGGAGGATTGCAAGCTGATTCTTTAGCTGTATGCGAAAATGTCTCTGGTTTGCGCCAAACTTATCTTGAACAAGGCCCTTACGGTGAAATTAGTGCGGATTTTTTGGCAACAATTCAGAGAGGGGTGCAAGTGGCGATCGGCATTTACGCACTTTGAATGTTTCGGAAATACTAAAATTTGTTACAATCTGTAAAAATACTGGAAAGGATTAGGTAAAATGCGGGTTGCGATCGCAGGTGCGGGACTGGCTGGAATGACCACAGCAGTCGATTTAGTGGATGCTGGCCACGAAGTAGAAATTTTTGAATCCCGCCCCTTTGTCGGCGGCAAAGTCGGCAGTTGGGTAGATCCCGACGGTAATCACGTTGAAATGGGTTTACACGTCTTCTTCGGCTGCTATTATAATTTATTTGCGCTGATGAAAAAAGTGGGAGCTTTTGACGATTTGCTCCTCAAAGAACACGTCCACACTTTTATCAATCGAGGCGGCGAAACTGGTTCTTTGGATTTTCGCTTTCCGGTGGGCGCTCCTTTGCACGGTTTGAAGGCATTTTTTACTACATCCCAGCTATCCGTACAAGACAAAATCCAAAATTCGATCGCCCTGGGAACAAGCCCGATCGTCCGTGGCTTGATAGACTTTGATGGAGCGATGAAAACTATCCGCAAGTTGGATAATGTTAGCTTTGCTGACTGGTTCCGGGGTCAAGGCGGCAACCAAAATTCGCTCAAAAGACTGTGGAATCCGATCGCCTACGCACTAGGTTTTATTGACACCGAAAATATTTCTGCCCGGTGTATGTTGACAATATTCCAATTCTTTGCAACGAAAACCGAAGCCTCTATGATGCGGATGCTGGCCGGTTCTCCCAGCGAATATTTGCACAAACCAATTGTGGAATATTTGGAAAGCAAAGGAACTAAAATTTACACGCGGCGCCGAGTCCGAGAAATTCAGTTTCAAGAAGCCGCAGAAACGCGCGTGACAGGTTTGCTAGTAGCTAACGGCGAAACAGAAGAAAATTTTACCGCAGACGCCTACGTTTTCGCCTGCGACGTGCCTGGAATTCAAAAAATATTGCCCCCAGCTTGGCGCAAATGGTCGGAATTTGACAATATTTATAAGTTAGATACGGTGCCGGTTGCGACAGTACAATTGCGGTTCGACGGTTGGGTAACTGAACTCGAAGATGAAGCCAAGCGCAAACAGTTGAGCCACGCTGTCGGAATTGATAATTTGCTATATTCAGCAGATGCAGATTTTTCTTGTTTTGCAGATTTGGCGCTGACAAGTCCCAAGGATTATTATAAAGAAGGAGAAGGTTCGCTGTTGCAATTGGTGCTGACACCGGGTGATCCGTTTATCAAACAGAGCAATGAGGCGATCGCGCAACACGTACTCAAGCAAGTTCAGGATTTATTCCCCTCAGCACGGGAATTAAATATGACTTGGTACAGTGTGGTTAAGCTCGCTCAATCTTTGTATCGCGAAGCACCGGGAATGGATGTTTTCCGCCCTGCTCAAAAAACCCCGATCGCCAATTTCTTTCTAGCAGGAAGTTACACTCAGCAAGACTACATTGATAGCATGGAAGGAGCGACACTTTCAGGCCATCAAGCTGCTAAGGCAATTCTCGAAGCTTACAGTCATTAGTCCTCTCGATTCGATCTCCCTGGCACCCCCCTTAATAAGGGGGGGACAAGATTCTTCTCAAAGTCCCCCTTATTAAGGGGAATTTAGGGGGATCTAGACTCGACAACAAATGAGAAATCTAAAATCTAAAATCTAAAATCTAAAATCTAAAATCCCATGACTGATTGGTTAGAACATAGTGTACAAGTAGAAGTGGCAATTCCTATCGAATTAGCGTGGGAACTTTGGTCTGACTTAGAGCAAATGCCGCGGTGGATGAAGTGGATAGACTCAGTTAAGATTCTTGAAGAAAATCCCGAATTATCGCGCTGGAAACTTGCAACAGGTGGGTTAGAATTTAGCTGGCTTTCTCGGATTGTCAAATTAGTGCCGAATCAGATAATTCAGTGGGAATCGGTAGACGGTTTGCCGAATCGGGGTGCGGTGCGGTTTTACGATCGCAAAAACAGCAGCATTGTCAAACTGACGGTGGCTTATGGAGTTCCCGGCTGGCTGGCAACATTGATGGACAATTCATTTGTAGGGCGAGTTGTTGAATCGACTATTCAGGCTGACTTGGAAAGGTTTAAAGAGTATGCTCTGAATGTTAAAGCTAGATCTTAAATGCTGCGGACTGAAGTCCTCACTACAAACCCGAGATTGGTTTGTAGTGAGGACTTCAGTCCTTTAATTTTAAATTGTAACGCGAAGGTCGATCGCCCTTTTGCCTCAGTATCATAGAAATATGCTGCTGATTGCTTCCCGGTTCAGTTATGAGTTATTGCCTAAACCCCGCCTGTCAAAACCCGCAAAATGCCGATCGTACCCAATTCTGCCTGAGTTGCGGCTCCAAACTCTTGCTCAGAGAGCGTTACCGCGCCATCAAAGCCCTCGGGCGCGGCGGTTTCGGCCGCACTTTTTTAGCAGTAGACGAAGACAAACCCTCAAAACCGCGCTGTGCAATCAAACAGTTTTTCCCGCTATCCCAAGGAACCAGCAGCGCCGAAAAAGCAGCAGAATTATTCAACCGAGAAGCAGTGCGGCTGGACGAATTGGGGAAACACCCGCAAATTCCTGAATTGCTGGCGCACTTTCAGCAGGAACGCTATCAGTATTTAGTGCAAGAATTTATAGAAGGCGAGAATTTACAGCAAGAATTGGCGCGGAATGGGCCTTTCAGCGAAAGTCAGATTCTCAGTCTGCTGAATGATTTACTACCAGTATTGCAGTTCGTGCACGATCGCAGTGTAATTCACCGAGATATTAAACCACCAAATATTATCCGCCGTCGCATTTCTCAAACTCCCATCATTTATACTTACCCAACATTAACCGGGGAATTAGTTTTAGTTGATTTTGGCGCTGCAAAACTTGTGGAGGGTTTGAGAGAAACAGGAACAGTCATCGGTTCTCCCGAATTCGTGGCGCCGGAACAAATTCGAGGTCAAGCAATTTATGCCAGCGATTTGTACAGTTTGGGCGTAACTTGCATTTATTTGCTGACTCAAATATCTCCGTTTGATTTGTTCGATATCAATCAAGATGTTTGGGTTTGGCGAGATTTTTTGAAGGTTCAAATCGATCCGAAATTAAGCGGCATCCTCGACAAAATGATCGAACCGAGTCTCAGTCGTCGCTACAAATCTGTAGCTGAAGTTCTCCAAGATTTGCAGCCGCAGCATTCACCTGCGCAGATTCCCCCGACTCCGATAGCTGCTGCAATTCCCGCGCCTCAGAGGATGCCTGCGGTGCAGAATGCCGTGCCACCAACGGTTGCAGGCACCATCGTACCTGTGCCGCCGATGCAGCGGGTTGTTCCCGCACGCGCGCCTACTTGGAGGTGCGTTCATACTCTGGTAGGGCATTCCCATGCTGTTACGTCGGTAGCTTTTAGTCCCGATGGCGCGACTTTAGCTAGCGGGAGTGAGGATAAGACGATCGAGATGTGGAAGTTGGACGCGGGTAAGCGGTGGTACACTCTCACTGGTCATTCTGACTGGGTGACTTCTGTGGCGTTTAGTCCTGATGGCGCGATTTTGGCTAGCGGCGGCCGGGATAAAACTATTCAAATTTGGGATTTGAATAAGGGTAAGTGGTGGTATGCTTTGCGCGGTCATGAGGATAGGGTTTATGCTGTGGCTTTTAGTCCCGACGGTCAGGTTTTGGCGACGGGGAGTCGGGACAAAACTGTGCAGTTGTGGAATTTGAATAAGGGTAGGCCGATGTCGGCTTTGAATGGTCACGCTGGTGGGGTGGAGGCTGTGGCTTTTAGTCCTGGTGGGGAGTTTTTGGCGACGGGGAGTCGGGATAAGAGTTTGCAGTTGTGGGATTGGCGCAATGGTCGATCGATTTGTACTTTAGCAGAGCACGGGGATTGGGTGCGGGCGATCGCCTTTGCTGCGACTTCTTCTTCTATCTCCCCCCTTTCTCAAGGGGGATCTGTTTTGGCGACGGGGAGTCGGGATGGTACGGCGAAGTTGTGGCGGGTGGATGTTGACGGGCGAGGGACGCTGCTGCGAAGTATGAGGGACAATTCTGGGGATGTTTTGTGTGTGGCGTTTAGCCGGGATGGTGGGGTTTTGGCGACGGGGAGTCGGGATGGTTCGATTTATCTGTGGGATGCGGCGACGGGGGGTTTGCTGGAACTTCTGACGGGGCACGGGGGGGAAGTTTTGTCGGTGGCGTTTGGTGCTGATGGGTGTTTGGCTAGCGGTTCGGGCGATCGAACTGTGAAGATTTGGCGGGTTGGGAATTAGGGCGGTGGCTGTGGGTGTCTGCTTGAAAAATTTTATTTTTGTGCTTGACAGGCGATCGAATGTTGTGCTAAGTTATTAATTCGTGAGGACACATAGCTCAGTTGGTTAGAGCACTACGTTGACATCGTAGGGGTCACTGGTTCGAGTCCAGTTGTGTCCATCTCAAAACCCGCCCACACAGCGGGTTTTGTTGTTTCTACAGCCAAATTGCAAAGTTTGGCATTCTCAATTAGGGGTGACAAAATGTGACAATCTCAGACATTCAATGCGATAAAAGTGCGATATGCCCAAAGGTACTGTAAATGTAGAGGTTTTTAAGGATCGACTCCGACTAGCGTGGTCGTGGCAAGGTAAACGATTTTGGCTGTACATCGGTCTGCCAGATTCGATCGCTAATCGCAAGGCAGCCGAAATTAAGGCTCGCCAAATCGAGCTCGACATGACTAGCGGTAACTTTGACCCGTCGCTGGTAAAGTACAAACCCCAGAAACAAGATTCTATTTCTGTTACAGAATTGTTCGATCGCTTCCTTCAG
>JANYGO010000369.1 GCA_025362325.1 Cyanobacteriota bacterium
AAACAGCACGTCGCGGTAGGTGTGAAAACTTTCGACATCGCAGCCGCAGTGTTCCAAAACGTCGTCGAGATAGCCGCGAGAAGTCGAATAGAGAGCATCGTACTTGACCTTCAACTTAGCAGAGCGAATCCGCTCCACATCTATCAAAGTATAAAGAAACTTGAGATATTCGGGTTTCGGGTCAAAACTAGAGATTTTATCGTTGTGGCTGCCGATCGCGGGCGCATCAGAAGCACCAGCAATATTTGCCACAATGGTATCGGTAATTTCCGGGGTAGCCGGGCCAGCGTAGTCAGGGATGTATTTGATGCCACAGTAAGGTGCGGGATTGTGCGAAGCCGTGAACATCAGGGCTCCTGCGGAGTTTAGATGCTTGGCGCTGTAGGCGATGACTGGCGTGGGGCAATCTCGATCGACTACCATGACAGTCCATCCCAAATCTGCGAGTACCTCGGCCGAGGTGCGGGCGAATTCGTCTGCCAGAAAGCGGGTATCGTAGGAGATTAGAACTGGGCGGTCTTTTGTGTAAGCAGTTTCGAGATAACTGGCGATCGCCCGGGTGACTTTTCGCACATTGGCAAAAGTAAAGTCATGGGCAATCAGTCCCCGCCACCCATCGGTTCCGAACTTGATTTCTGTTGAATTGCTGGCGCTCATTTTATCACTTCCTCTCGTCCTACTAATCCTACCCGAAGGCATAGCCTTAAAGAGCTAGTGGCCGTGCTGTTTTTGATGAGCGATCGCCCGTGGGGTCGTCGTCTACCTAATCTTATCGCTGTAGGGGCAAGCTCTGTCCTTTGGCACAGGACTTGAACCAGCTAGACTGGGTAAAATTTTGAATTAGTCGGGTGAGTCACTCTAAATAGCTGGTTTTGAAACTTGGTTTGCCGATCGGATGGACGGCGATCGGATGGACGGCGATCGGGAAAACGAAAAAACTGAACCCCCAAAAAACCCCCCTGGCAATGGCATTCACAAAATTAATCTAAATCTTATTCTACTCTCAAACTTAATTATTTATTTATAAACGCTGATGGTTGAATGTGTTAAGGTTTCCGAATAACCGCAAGGCTCAAAAAAAATTTCTCGCTTCTGCTCAGGAAATAAATTAATCTTCGTCACCGCGAGCTCGTGCTAGGGCAGAGATTGTTTGACAAAATAGGCGATGACAAAAAAACTCCAAAACACAGATAAAATATTTCAAGGAGCAGTTTTTTTGAGACAGAGTTGACTTGAATTCAGAGTTGTTAAGACAAATTAAATTTATTTTCAGCCGTCTTTACAGGCCAAGAAAAAAAATTAGGGCGGCGATCGCAGGGTGAAGGCGATCGCTCGCACAACCAATAGCGTTATTAAGGTGCATCTTCTAAAAGATGCCAGCAGTACAGCCAAATGGCCAATAGCTTTAAGCACAATGGCTGATGACTTTCAGCATACAAATGCAGAGAATTGTAGTGAATAACGTTAAAAATTAGGGGAATCGATCGGGTGCGACTTTATCAAAAAACGAGGTCTCTCATGACGGGTATTTCACAATTATCTTCCAATTCTTTAGCAGCAGACGAAATTCAACAGGGCGACAGTCTTGCGCCGAGGGGTATTACCGGATCGGATAGTGACAAACTCGCAGATGCTAAAGGCATCAGCGTTTCTTCCTTAGCAGTTAGCTGGGCAAAAAAATATTACAGTACAGTGGCGACACGGGAAAACCAACCGCCGCAGCAAATTCCCCAAAGCCAAGAGTTAACTAATTTTGAGGGAAATCGAGCCAAAATAGTTGACAAATTGACAGATACCCTTAAATTAGCCAGCGAGATAGCTTGGAGTAGAGTAGAAGCAGTTTTAGGGGAACAAATAGATCGGCACGCGATCGATCCGATCTTAATTAATCATGAAGAAATTGTCGCCGACACTCGCACCTTATACCGAAAAGCAATAGATGCTTACGCCGATAGAGAACCTGTTTTCCGCTTGTCAGTGCTGGTGGGAAAAGATATTATCCAAGTGAGGCGGAAATACTCAGAGACAGATCCGTTAGTGCTGGGATTTGTGACGCTGGAGTTTCAATACACTAGCAAAATCTTGTTAGGATGTCTTGCGGAATCAGAGCGATCGGAATTTGCACCCTACTTAAAAGTTGTAGACGACTACCTGCACATTCCCTACGGAGAGATTAGCGAGGCTGCGGCGAATCAGCCCCCGAATTCAATAGCTGTATTAGCCGTTCAGCATTTGTTGCAGCACACGACTCAGATTGCTAGTGCAGTGTACGATCGGGCTAGTGCCCAGCATCAAGGATACCGCAGCAGCAGCGGTTATTTGAGCGATCGGGAAGTAAAAATTTCGGGTATCCGGGATGTCGAGATTTTTCAAAGCTATTTGTGCTGGTGCGTTTTAGCAGAAAGTATTGGCCCGGTACAGCAAGAATTGTTTCCAATTTGCGTGATGCTGTACCCGAAACTTCACGTAAGTTGGGAGTTAGTGCAGGATATGCTGCTGATTTTGTTTTGGGAAATATCCGATCGCCTCCCTGCTGCGGATGTTATGGTATTTTTACCTTACTTGCGTACTTTGACAGAGATGTTTTCCAGCAATGTCTTTGAAAATTAGGGAATGGGGAATGGGGAATTGGTAATTGCAACTCTCTATTTGAAACTCCAAGCTGCAACGGCCAAAGATAGCCAACCAAGAATATAAGCAACTCCTCCCAACGGCGTAATTGCACCCAGCCATTTGATGTCAGTCAAACTCAGGGCGTACAAACTGCCTGAAAAGATGATTGTGCCGGCAATAAAAGCCCATCCAGACGCTGCAAAGAAGCCTTGAGATTGTTCGGCGCGACTCAAGAGTAATGCTACGAGTAATAAGGCTAGGGCGTGATACATTTGATAGCGTGCGCCGGTCTCGAAAATTGCTAAAGCGCGATCGGTCAATTGATTTTTTAAAGCGTGAGAGGCAAATGCACCGCCTGCCACAGATAAACCTCCGAATACGGCTGCGGCTGCTATGAAAATTCGCGTTAAGATTGCCACTGACATAATATTTATTAAATTAGTTACAGCACTTTTCAGGTAAGTAGGTACTAGCTCTTGTAGGGACACGGCTAGCTCTTGTAGGGACACGGCGCCGTGCCTTTCGTCGTGTCAACAATCGCCTGAAACCCTTGAGAACTCTCGCTTTTACCAAAGTCTAGATCCCCCTCGCATCCCCCTTATTGTTGGGGGACGAAAGAAAAGACTCTTGTCCCCCCGACTGTAGGGGCGGTGCCAAGAGTGCCCGCCCTCGGCTAGGAGGGATATAGATTTAATAGTCAAACAGCAGTCTCTGACTAGGTTTGACCTGGTTGTTGACAGGAGCAAAGGCAGTGCCGTGTCCCTACGGAACTCCCTCGCAATCGGGGTATACTTCATAAACGTGAAATCTGCTGTATTAATTATTGGTTATCGGGAATAAAATAAATTTCAAGAGGGGCGACAAGCGCCCCCTGAAAGCCTTAAATGAACCAATACATCAGTTCATCAAATTAATGAGAACCGCGCAGAGATCGTGTTAGGGTTACTAGGTGAAATACCCTGCAAAAGACCAATCAATTCATCATTAGCACTCAGACCCGAAATGCCGTCGTTATCAAGGTATATGCCGGCGCCAGTTGGCAAACCAGAGGGAACACTCCCGATTACATAATTCAAGCCAGCCTTTAGTTGAATCCTATCTTTAGCTGAATTGAAATTGGTAATCAATACATAATCACTTAATCCTGGATTGGCATTATTACCGTCATCATAGTAAGCACTCTGGGAATCACCGA
>JANYGO010000375.1 GCA_025362325.1 Cyanobacteriota bacterium
GATGCGTACTGTCTGTTGCCCCGATCGTAATCTGGAAATGCTGCCAAAATTCTTAAAATCGGCGGCAGCAGAGCTGGTTGGGGGTTTGAGGAGTTTTCTGTGGCCGAAGTCGAGAGGTCTGGCATATGCCTTACATATAAATTTAGTGGGATAACAAGCTTGCGGTCTTATATATTAACTTATGCTTTTCTTCACTCGCTGCTGTTTTGGAACCAATTTACCATATCAGGTGTGCTGCCACAAATTATGTTTACTTAACTGTAATGTATAAAATTATGCACCGCTCCCACTTTGCGTATACCGCTGTAAAATACGGTCAGTCGATTTTCGCATTGAAGATTTTCGATTGACTCCACAGATGAATCTGGGAGCTTGAACCAGAGTCTAAAATTTTGATCTCTCCACTACGAGTGTCGGAAACTTGTATCGGTTTTTGGGCGGGGCTTACCTTCCCATTATCTCCAAAAGTGCTTCTATAGAACCTATTTGATATCTTTTATTCAACAATAAAGCGGACAAACAAGCCGTCTCAGATAACTCAATAGCCACAAGATGAGAAATCATGTAGCGACGATCGCAAAAAAGCTGAAATCCATCTGGCATTAAGCTTGTGGCAACGGCAATAGATGTCAAATCCGTTCTATAAACGGTGTTAATTTTCCCAGAATCCTTCAAACCTCTGCGGTGCGAGATCTGAGTTAATAGAGTCTGTCCTTAAGAAGGCAGTGTGTTAACTTTTATTGCAACGACCCTACATCTTATCTAATAAGAGGTATTGTCGATCTTGATATCGAGTGACTCAGGATGGCAATGACGAGTAGTTGCTAGATATTACGCAATAAAAACAAATAAATCGATAAATTAGTTCATTTCATTGCAACATTTTTTTTTCAAAGAGCTAAAAAGAGTTGGTTTGGCAAACATCAAAATTAAGGCGTGTTAGACATTGATTTGGACAAGAAAGTTGAGGGAAGAGTTTCATTATGCCACTCAATTTAAGAATTCGATATCATAAGACTATCGCCATAATATTTATTGCCTCGTTACTAATCAACATACTCGCGATGAAAAGTACGTACTCTCAGCAGAGCTGCCCAAAAGTGCAAACTTCAATTCAGATTATCGACGAAACGGGCGGGAGGCAGATTTCTGGCACGTCGTCCGTTGCCAGTTTGCAGGAGTCACCTTTCAAGAACTATGTAACTACCCTTTCCAAACACGTCTCTGCCAAGATTGACGATGGGGCGCAGTGCCACGGGGATTTGAAAAGTTCTCCAGAAGTCAAGCTTTTTTTCGTTTACCGTCGGCTGGTCAAGACTGCGCCAATCGTAGCACCGTTCAACTTAGAGGAGCGTACACAATCTAATGGTACCAGGCATTTGGATAGTCCTTGGGTCAAACTCACGTTCAGCCGTTCGCCCATGCTCGTTGTGCGTGCGGTGTTCCTATGGAACGAACGACAGTTTCTGCTCGATCAAGCACTGATGTCGGGCATACGTGCCTCGCCCACCAATCCTCTGCTTCCGATTGATGAGCCGATCTTCGAGCAATTTGTACAAGATTACATCGACTCTGTGCTGCTTGCACCGTCTCCAGAAGCCGTATCTGCCAGCCAAATTTCAAAACGCTTGCCACCAGACATCTTTTGGCTGTTTAGCAATGCGTTTCAAAGCACGCGCGGTCCTTTCTCCGGGATGGTGGCCGACGCTCGTAACTCCGCTGTTGGGCAGGCAGCGAGCGGATATACCGATCTTACCAAGGCTCTCATCGACCAATTTTTCGCGTCAGAAACGACTGAGATCCGCTACGAAAGCGTGCTCGATCTCAAAGACCTATTCACCCTCGATCAATACCGAATTAAAAAGCTTCGCTAAGGAGAAAAATTATGGCTTGGACATTTCCTCAAAAGACGACGTTAACGGGTTATACTACCGCCGAAGAGGCAGAGATATTTGCCGCTTTGCAGACAGCATACGACGGTTCGTCCACAGCTAGGACTATGTTTGACAATTGGATTGATGCCGGGAACATAATAGACATAAAACACGTGCCGGGCGCTCTTGCGGGTTCTGTTAACAAGGGCACAATGAAAATTGATTTGGCAGCGATCAACAATACGAGTTACATTAGTACGACTGGCAAAGCCATACCAGATACATTACTCACGGTTTTAGTGCACGAGCTTGGTCATGCGCTGACCGGAAAACTAGATAATGTGACGCCCTTAGATTACAAAGGAGATAATGTTAGGTTTGTAAATCAGATTTACAAGGAGCTTGGTCTTCCCGAACAGGTTTCTTACAAGGCATACGACGACACCGGAACCCTCCATAAACTCAATTATGAGTATACGAATGGTGCAGCGATCGATGCTGGCGAAAGTCTCGACACGAACCTGAATTCGGCCGCACTCGGTACGTCAAACGACCTGCTAATCGGAGGGCCATCCGACAACACTCTTGAGTCTAGTGACGGCAATGACTTTTTGTTCGGCGCTGGCAAGGATGATGTGTTGAACGGAGTCGCTGGTAGAGACACCGGAGTTTATTTTGGGACGCCACTTGACTACGACATCCGGAAAAATTCAGACGGTTCTTGGTCGGTTCGCAATGTACGTGGTACAAAGGACGCTGGTTCAGATACGCTGAAAAACGTCGAAGTCGTGCAGTTTGACGGTGGCAAGACATACGAGCTTAAGCAGGCCGGTCTTACCTTCCAAACCGATTTCGCTCTTGTAATCGACACTACAGGTAGCATGGGTTCATCGATAGGAAGAGTGAAAGCGCAGGCATCCTCACTTATTAATGCAGTATTTGCCGACGGCAAAAACGATGGTCGCATTGGGGTGGTCGGATATAAGGACACTACGGTTGGGGGAACCGTCATCGGTTATTCTCCCATTTACAGATCAAGATGACTTTGCAGCCAGAAAATCCGCCGCACTTGCAGCAATAAATGGCATCACTGTAGGCGGCGGTGGCGACCTGCCGGAGACAGCCTTTGACGGGCTTCGTGTTGCGCTAGACGGGTCTATGGGGCAATGGAGGTTTGGCGCAGGCGTGCTTCGGATCGCTCTGTTTACAGATGCGGCAGCGAAAGACGGTGCCCTAGCTGGCCAAGTGAACGCCCTTGCTAGTAGTATTGGAGCCACGATAGGAGCGCGTTCCTCCGTAGCGGGAGCGGGCGGCTCAGTCGATACCTTTAACCTGGCATTCGGAGGTGACAGTTCGAGCGGTACACAACAACGAAGTAACCCAGGTGACCCCAACGCTAATCCCACTTTCCCATTTGTGCCATCCGACGATCCCATCACTCCTGACCCAACGACTGCACAAGTGCAAATATTTACAATATTTACTGGCCCTAATGGTGTTGATACGTCTGCCCTTGAGGGCATAGCAAACACCACCGGAGGCGACTTCCTTACGGCCTCGACGGATGAGGACTTGGTGAACATCTTGCTCAACATCATCAATTTACCGCCCGGGTCTGTGAATACTCCTCCCACAGCGGTAAATGACAAGGCCACAACGAATCAGAACATCGCTGTTAGTATAAATGTTTTAGCTAATGACAGCGACCCTAATAGAGATGTCATAACCATAAAGGCATTTGACAGCGTTTCTACGAAAGGAGGTAGCATTGTTCTTGATAATCGCGGTACGCCTGGTAACTTTACTGACGATCGATTAGTTTACACTCCTTTAACGACCTTTAGCGGCAGTGACAGTTTCACTTATACGATTAGCGATGGAACTGCTACAGCTACAGCTTCAGTTGTTGTGGAAGTCGGCGTTGACCTGGACGGCAGTAATGGGACAGATGGACTAACAGGGACACCAGGAGACGATCGCCTTAATGCAGGTAATGGGAAAAGAACGCTTATTAACATGGGTGGGTTGTCTTTAGGAGATGGTAACGACACAATCACTAGCGCTGGCGGCATTTACAACGAGGGTATCATGGATACTGGCAATGGTGATGACTTTATTATTGTTGATGGAGGCGGTAATTGCACTTGTACCGCATATAGCATTTACAACAACGGCGGTAACATTAATACTGGTGATGGTAACGACTCCATCATTGCTAATGAAGGCTTTGAGTCAGGCTTGAATAGCAGTGGAAGTGTGTTTTTAGGAAATGGTGAAGACTCTATCAAGGGTTTTGGTAGTGGTGATTTTTATGGCGGAAACGGTAATGACACACTAGAATTAACGCCAGGAAGTTATACCGTTGGGATATGGGACACATCGACGACTTTCACCAAAGGTGACAAACTTATGATAACTTCGGAGTTTGAAAAACTCATAGCTGGTGGCACAACGTATGACTTCACCAGTTTGACTGCTGGTCAGACAATTATTATCGTCTAGCAGTCTATTTGGAAGTAGGGGACAGCTAGCTATGAAAAAAGTTTGGCTGTCCTGAAAGAGCCTTGATTTTTCACTGATAACGCTTTTCTGCAATCTCCTGAAATAAAAGGTTAAAAATTGTCTCTAGAGGTTCTATTTTTAGTTAAGTGCTTCAATGCTTTGATTTACAAGAGATAAGCGTCTTGTAGTGCTTGCTTAAAATTAAAAATGCTATGGTGAAATTTTGATAATTAAAGCAAAAGCCTACTAAAACGCCAATCCAGGCAGCACTTTTGTTTCAATTAAAAATCTTCGGTGGCTCAGCTTCTAATTCTTACCACAAAAAAAACAAATTAATTCAGGAGTTTGCGATCCATGCCTAACTATAGCGTAAGATGGGTTAGTTTGTACAACGAACTTTCTCATGCCAAGAAAAGTCTCTCTGCACAAAAAAGAAATGCTGATATTTTAGTACAGTCTAATTGCCGTTTGGTCAAAGACAATACAGCCTGGGAACAGTCTAATTGCCGTTTGGTCAAAGATAATACAGCCTGGGTAAAGTCTTACAATAATCTAGCAGCCTGCCACTCCGAGTTGCTAACCTTTTACAACAGTTTGCTCGAAAGAAGCCAAGCTGAAGATTGCGAGGGAACTTCGGCGGAAGATTATTTGACCTCAACAATCTAGCTTCGCAATCGATGTTAGAAAGTCTGTCCCTCCCAGCGAATCCGATCCGGGATAGCCGTATTTCCCAGCCTAGGGTCAGGACACAAACAAATATCTCGTCATCCAGATTTAAAAATACATTTAATATGGTAACTGTACACAGACTTTTAGATTTTGCGGACTGCTTTACCGATCGCAATTCAACGTCGATCGACCTTTCCTGCAATTATTGGTACCAAGGCTATTGTCCTCAAAGCGACGATCTGCTGAGACTGCCCCGCACTCGAATGTCTGAGGAGATCGCCCGGGGTTTGATGCAGTACCTGGCGGCTGATGATTGCTACAATCGCGAGGGCAAGATGTACGGCATATTGCTGGTGGAGATGCCTTGGGGGGAACAGCGGATTCTCAAAGCATTTTCGGGGCTGCTGAACGGTTGTAGCGTTGTTGACGGCTGGGTGCCGCCGATTCCGGGACGATCGCGAGTTGCTTTCGAGGAAGCGGGCACGTTAACTCAATTGGAGGCGATGAAACAGGAACTTATTGCACTGAATCAAATCCCGCAGCGACAAGAGTATGAAGTCTTATTTCGCGAGTTTGAATTGCAATTGCAAGTTTTGAGCGATCGGCAGCGTAACTGCAAGCAGCAGCGAGATACAAAACGGCAGTTGCTGTGTCAAAGTATCGCAGGAAAAACACTAGAAATTAGCCTCGAACAACTGAATCAAGAAAGCCGTTTGGAGGGAATTGAACGCAGGCAATTGAAACGGCAACGGGATGAAACATTGCAGCCGCTAAAACAATTAATTGAAGCTGCTGACGGGCGGATGCGGGCGCTCAAACAGCGGCGAAAAGAACTTTCCCGCGAACTTCAGACGCAAATGCACGCGGCTTACACACTGATTAATTTTTTGGGGAAATCGCGATCGATCTCCTCATTGATGCCAACTAATTCTATTCCGACTGGCACCGGCGACTGTTGCGCGCCAAAATTGCTCCACTGCGCGGCAGTACACAATCTGAAACCGCTGGCGATGGCTGAGTTTTGGTGGGGGCCGCCATCGGGGGATAAGATTCAAGGAGAGTTTTACGGCGCTTGCGGCGATCGGTGTCAGCCGCTGATGGGTTTTTTGCTGTCAGGATTGGCTCAAAATCAAAGTGTTTCTAATCTGGCGGGCGGCGTCGAAGCCCAACCCCTACTCCCCACAAATCATCATATTTCTGCTTGTGGAACGGGCATCTTGCCCGTTGCCCAAATGCTACCGATTATTTATGAAGATAAATGGTTGATTGCAGTCAATAAACCATCTGGTTTGCTGTCAGTTCCAGGCCGTTATCTGGAAAATCAAGATAGTGTTTCGAGTCGTTTGCGGAACTTGTTACCGGATAGTTTAGACTTGAATGCGGTGCATCGTTTAGATTTAGAAACATCGGGTATTTTGCTGCTGGCGCAAGACAAAGAAACCAGCAGTCTACTCAAGCAGCAATTTGAGAAACTGCAGGTTCAAAAAATTTATGAAGCCGTGCTTTCTGGTACGATAAAAATTGATGCAGGGACGATCGAGCTTTCACTTTGGGGCGATCCCGAAAATCTGCCTTACCAGCAAGTTCATTCCGAGTATGGAAAACCCAGCGTTACTGGCTTTCAGGTAATGGCGAGGGAGGGAAATTGCGATCGCATCGAGTTTTTGCCGCTGACAGGGCGCACGCATCAATTGAGGGTTCATGCAGCGGATGTTCGAGGGTTGGGGATACCGATTTTGGGCGATCGCCTTTACGGATGTCGGGCTGCTGCGAGTCGATTGCACTTGCACGCGCGGGAAATTTCCTTCAAGCACCCGCAGTTGGGAGAATGGCTGCACTTACAGGTAGCGACGCCATTTTGAGGGCGCGGGCGATCGCACTCGCGATCGCCTGAAAGTAGAATATAGCAATCCTAAATGATTTGTACATATAGCGGTTCTCAAAAACATGAGGTATGCCAAATTCTGCGACGATCAGCTTTTCGCACGGAGGCCGTCTTTACCTCCAAAAACCTCAGAAAGCCTATAGGCACTTGCGATTCCCAATTCCCAATTACCCATTACCCATTACCCATTACCCATTACCGGACATACCTCACCTTTACGAGAAAGGCTATATGTTTTCATTTACCTTTCAATGCGTTCAAGTTCTTCCCTCAGCACTCGTCGCAAAATTTCCTCTAACGATTCTCGACGCTGCTGAATGTATTGGCGCAAAGCATCATTAATCAATGTCTGATAATTTCCGCCACCCGCTAGATGCGTTTGTTC
>JANYGO010000376.1 GCA_025362325.1 Cyanobacteriota bacterium
GATGCGTACTGTCTGTTGCCCCGATCGTAATCTGGAAATGCTGCCAAAATTCTTAAAATCGGCGGCAGCAGAGCTGGTTGGGGGTTTGAGGAGTTTTCTGTGGCCGAAGTCGAGAGGTCTGGCATATGCCTTACATATAAAAAATTTAGTGGGATAACAAGCTGGCGGTCTTATATATTAACTTACGCTTTTGTTAACTCGCTGTTGTGCAAGAAACCAACTTATCATATCCGTTCTGCTGCCACTCATTATTTTTACTTAACTCTCGTAGATTATGTATGTATAAAATTTGGCAGCGGTTTTACTTTCGGTACAGGGCTGTACAATAGGGTCGGGACAAAATAAATATGTCTTCATCCAGTTTTAAAACCCAACTTAATATGCTATTGTTGCACGCGCTTTTAGATTTCACGGACTGCTTCACCGACTGCGATCGGGGGGCGATCGGCTCTGGCCCCAGTTATTACTACGAAGGCTGCTGTCCTGAAAGTGGCGATCTGCTGAGACTGCCCCGCACTCGTATGTCTGAGGAAATCGCCCGGGGTTTGATGCAGTACCTGGCTGCTGACGATTCCTACGCGCGCGAGGGCAAGATGTTCGGCATCTTGCTGGTGGAGATGCCTTGGGGAGAGCAGCGGGTACTCAAAGCATTTTCCGGGCTGCTCAACGGTTGCAGCGTTGTTGACGGCTGGGTGCCGCCGATTCCGGGACGATCGCGAGTTGCATTCGAGGAAGCCCGCACCTTGGCTCAATTGGAGGCGATGAAACACGAACTTATTTTACTCAATCAACTCCCGCAGCGACAAGAGTATGCAGCCTTACTTCGCGAGTTTGAATTGCAATTGCAAGTTTTGAGCGAGCGCCACAGCAATTGCAAGCAGCAGCGATCGGAAAAACGCCTATTACTGTGTCAAACTCAGGCAGCAGAAACACTGGAAATTGCGATCGAACAACTGAATCAAGCCAGCCGTTTGGAGGGAATTGAACGCAGGCAATTGAAACGGCAGCGGGATGAAATATTGCAGCCACTAAAACTATTAATAGAAGCTGCTGACGAGCGGATGCGGGCGCTGAAACAGCGGCGAAAAGAACTTTCCCGCGAACTTCAGGCGCAGATGCACGCGGCTTACACCCTGGTCAATTTTTTGGGAAAATCGCGATCGCTCTCCTCATTAATGCCAGCTAATTCTATTCCCACTGGTACCGGCGACTGCTGCGCGCCAAAATTGCTGCACTGCGCGGCAGTACACAATTTGAAACCGCTGGCAATGGCTGAGTTTTGGTGGGGGCCGCCATCCGGTGATAAGATTCAGGGAGAATTTTACGGTGCTTGCAGCGATCGGTGTCAGCCGCTGATGGGTTTTTTGCTGTCAGGATTAGCTCAAAATCCAAGTATTTCGCAACCGAAAGCTTACCCCGCTTTTTCAGAGCCAGCTAATAGCAAAAATCAGTCAAACGTTGCGTCAAAAACCAGTGTAAATCAGCCTTTTAGGGGCGGGCTAGAAGCCCACCCCACAATTCCTAAAAATTCTGGTGCAACGGGCATCTTGCCCGTTGCAAAAATATATGTGCTGGAGGCAGAGCCTCTAGATTTGGGCGGGCTAGAAGCCCACCCCACAAGCCATCAAAATGCTTGTAGGACGGGCATCTTGCCTGTTACCGATTGCCAGCAAATGCTGCCGATTGTTTATGAAGACAAATGGTTGATTGCGGTCAACAAACCCTCGGGGTTGCTGTCAGTTCCCGGCCGTTACTTGGCAAATCAAGATAGCGTGCTGAGTCGCTTGCGGAACTTGTTACCGGACGGGTTAGAACTGACTGCGGTGCATCGGTTAGATTTAGGAACATCGGGGATTTTGCTGCTGGCGCGGGACAAAGAAACGGGCAGTCAACTCAGGCAGCAATTTGAGAAAAGGCAGGTTCACAAAGTTTATGAAGCGGTGCTTTCGGGGACTGCGAACAAACAAGTGGGGACGATCGAACTGCCGATCGCCGAAGACGCGGAAAATTCCCTGCTTCAGCAAGTTGATTGGGAGTGCGGAAAACCCAGCGTTACTCGCTTTCGGGTAATGGCGAAACAGGGAAATTACGATCGCCTGGAGTTTTTGCCGCTGACGGGACGCACTCATCAGTTAAGGGTTCATGCGGCGGATGTCCGAGGCTTGGGAATACCGATTTTGGGCGATCGCCTGTACGGATGTCGCGCGGCTGCGAACCGGCTGCACTTGCACGCGCGGGAACTTTTCTTCGATCACCCGCAGTTGCGATCGAGGCTGCACTTACAGGCGGCGACGCCTTTTTGAATAAAGGGCGATCGCAAGTGCGATCGCCTGAAAGTAGAATATATAGCAATCCTAAATGATTTTCTGTGTGTAAGTATATTGACGTATTTTGGGAAAATCAAATTTATGTTCGTTAGTAAAAAACTCAAACAAAAACTTGACAATCTTAAAAGACCTGCATAAAAACCAATACTTTCT
>JANYGO010000026.1 GCA_025362325.1 Cyanobacteriota bacterium
GAGTTGAAGAGGGGTGGGCGATGGATTTGGCGCGATCGGGTTCGGAGGCGCGATCGGGCTGGGAGTAGCAAGATTTGGAGCCGCGGTGAGTTGGGAAATTGGCGGAATTGTCGGCGCGGCGGTTATGCGATCGATCGCCCCTGGTGTTGTTGGCGTTGAGGGCTGTGTGGGGGCTGTGCGGGGCGGTATTGTGGATAAATAGCCGGTTTGGGGAAGTCGGACGTTGAGGGGAAAACCGGGTATGGGCGCGGGTTCGGAGATTGGCGAAGCCGTGGTTTCGAGTATTGGAGATGGAATCACCGTCGTTGCGGGAGTTTCAGTTGCGGGTGTTGGGGATGGAGTCGCGATGGGTGCGGGAGTTGGTGTTGCGGGTGCTGGGGATGGAGTTACTCTGGGTGCGGGAGTCGCGATCGGTGCCGGTGTTGGGGATGGAGTGGCGATGGGTGCGGGAGTCGCGATCGGTGCGGGTGTTGGGGATGGAGTGGCGATGGGTGCGGGTGTTGGAGTTGCAGTTGCGGGGGATGGAGTGGCGATGGGTGCAGGTGTGGGGGATGGAGTTGCGATCGAAATTGGTTCGGGAACTGAGATAATTTGAATGCGATCGCGATTCTGCACGAGATCGCGGTCTTGTCTGTGAGTATAGAGATAAGAGTTCGTGGGCGAAATCGTTTGTATGGGATTGCTATTTCCCCGAGTAATTGCACCAGCCGTTCCATTTGTCTGGGCATTCCCGACAATAAAAGGCGTGATTCCGGCGCCCCCGTGGCGGATAATTATCGTGCCGCCACTAACATCTCCTGGACTTCCAGCAGTAGAAATGCTAGCATTGATGCCGTTTCTGTCTATGAACGAATTGGGCGATCGAAAAAAGCTTTCGGTCAAAATCGAAACATTTCCCCCCGTACCTGCGCCCTGACTCTGAGCATTAATTTGACTCAGAACTATATTACCTGTAGTGCTGCGGTTAATTGCGCTAACATCGCCTGCATTCCCCTTCGCAGAAGAGTCAACTTTTCCAGCATTAATATTGCCGTTAGCGTCGAATAAAATATTGCCTGCATTACCAGCCGCTGAGGTATTGATATCGCCCGCAGTGATATTAGTTCCAGCATTCAGCTCGATCTTGCCGCCATTGTTAAGAGAAGTCGAGTTAAGATTGCCTGTTTTAATTTCTCCCTTCTCGCTGTACAAAGAAATCCCAGCTTCCGATGTAATATTTTGGGCCGTAATGTTATTAGTTGTAGCAATGTTGAGCGCGGCAGTAGCGTTGGGAATATCATCTTGAATATTGATGCTATTGAGAGAAGCGATACTACCGATATTACCGCCAAACTGAGGAACTCCGTCCTTGGGTTGAACTGTCAGATTGTACGGGCCATCAACTGTAGAGTTAAAAGTAATGTCACCAGTGCCGGAAATTTTAACAGATAGGTCATTAGCTAATCGTACCGGAGCTGCAAAGGTAATATTATTGCGGTTAGTTTCGATATTCCCCGCCGCAGTAATTGATTCCTTTGCCTTGAGATCGATATTGCCGCCAGTCACAGTGATGCTGGGAGCAAAAGTGCGGGAATTAATATTTGATGTCGCCAGTGTTCCTCCAGTATTTATTGTAATATCTCCGCCCTTACCGTTGGCCGCCGCAGTAATAATTGGGCCGGCTGTCGTGTTAATATTACCGCCGCTTTGAATGCGAAGATTGCCGCTGTTGGCATTGAATCCGCTTAATAATAGGGCGCTGCCAATTCCGGCTGTACTAATGTTAGTTGCGGCTTCGAGGGAAATATTGCCACCGCTGTTACCGCCGATCGCATTGATGATTCCGCCAGTAGTATCGATCGCACCGCCGCTCTTAAAAGTAATCGATCCGCCGTCTTGAGTACCACTGGAGCCGATCGCATTGGTAGTAATATTCCCCTGGGCATTTAAATTAACAGTGCCACCATTGTTAGTTGCAACACCCGCAGATGAACCGTTATAACTTGTAGTTAGCTTACCTGTAGTGATATTGCCATTTTTATTAGTAAATTCAAGATTTCCACCCTGTAATTTGCCTCCGACTAACACATCACTTATATTAATGTCACCTTTGGTAGTAGACAAAGTAACGTTGCTGCCATTGCCATTAGTAGAAACACCTGTAAGCGTCGATGCTTTCATGCCGCTGTCAGCTTGAAGCGTGACTTTTCCAGCAGCGCGATCGCCCGTAACATCGATTGTTCCGGTATTTATGGAACCGGTAGTGCTCGTAAGGGTAAGTGCGCCGGCATTTTGATTCGCCGTTACATTGAGATTGCCAGTCGTAATATTGCGATCGGCTTTTAAAGTAATTGATCCTCCATTTTCCGGTTTGAAAACTATACTATTTACAAAAATTTGAGAGCTTATTGCACTTAATTTTCCTGTAGTAATGCTGCCGTTTGTGCTAGTAAAATTAATACTTCCACCTTGCAATTTTCCAAAGTTTAATGCGTTATCTGTTTTAATATTTTCACTGGTAGACAGAGTAATATTACCGCCCTTACCCACGGCTGAAGAATTATTGATATCGCCAAGATCGATATTACCATTTACGCTTTTAATATTGATATTTGCACCATCAGATTTTGAAGGATCTTCACTGTAGGTTAATATCTGACCTAAAGTAATATTCCCTCTTGCTTGTACATTGACAGAGCCAGGAATACCGACAGAAGCGCTATTACTCGTGTCTATAGATCGGGGAGTCTGGAAAATAATATAACCCTGTTCGCTGATGATACTAACATTACCGCTATTTCCATTAGCCTTGATGAGACCATTATCCTTACTAACAGTTTCTAAACAAGACCAGTAAGTAGCACAGCCGATCGAGATATCGTTTTTTGCTTTAATGGTAATATTACCCCCTCCATTAGGTGCGGAAGTATTTATATTTAAATTTTGCACTTCAGGTTTATTTCCTGCTATAAAAGTAAAGCTGCCACCTGCATTCACAGTAATATCACCGCCAACGCCATTACCAGAAATATTATTAGCAAGAAGTGCTTCTGTTGAAATATTTCCCCCAGCACTCAAAGATATATAACCAGCACTACCCGCTATATTATAGACTGAAATAAGTCCCGCTTGAATATTGCCTGTAGCTTGCATAATTATAGGACCTACGTTATTGGGCTGGTTGTTATAATTGTAAATTCCTACTACTTGAATATTGCCGCCCGATCGCAGAATTATCGATCGCAAACTACCCAAAATAAATTCATCTGTACCGGGAGAAGCATTAGCAAAAGCTGCATCTGGACTTGTGATTGAAATGCCACCATTAAAAGTAATATTTCCTTTTCCCGAAGTTGTATCTACCTTGAGGGAAGCCCCCGTATATCCCCCAGAGATATAGTCATTGGGCTGCGTAAATATTGGATCATATAAACTAATAAAATTAGCAGGTATACCTGATAAATCAAGAATTGACATATTATTGCCACTGCGAAAGTGAGCATCTGTAGATATGATGCCATCACTCACTAAAGTCAAATTTTTACCGCTTACAAAAGGCGTTTGCGAAAGATGATTCAGCGCCAAAAGATCGATACTTTGATTTCCCTGAATGTAGAGATTTCCGCCAGCATTAGCCACAAACGGATTTGCCACACTGTCGCGCACCCGCACTGTATTGTCAGCCAGCAAATTTAAATCACCCGTTGTACGCAATTGACTTTCAACTAATGTCAAATTGCGATTAGCTGACAGCGTTGCACTTCCCGCGCTTACGCCTTTAGCAACTGCATCTCCATTCTCTACTTGCACACCACCAGTTAATTCTATTTGCCCTTGAGAATTGACTGTCACCCCCGTTGCACTTCCCCCGCCGCCCGCCAACAACTGCGGCAAAGATGCAACTAGCAACACCCAATTTTGAGGCAAACTGCCACCTACAGATTGTGCTTTAATCTCCAAATTCAACAGATTTCCCGGTTGACTAATTCTGACTAAACTCTCACCCGGAACCGCCGCCACACTAATATTGCCTCCCGGTGCAGAAAGTTGTCCCGTACTCAAAATTGTGCCGCCCAACAAAGTTAAATTTTGCCCTTGTTTTGTTGCCAAGTTGCCGAAATTGACAATGCCTCCCGGTTGTGTATTTGTAAAAGCAAAAGTATTCGGATTGCCAACTAATACAGTATAATTATTAGTACCAGCCGCACTAAACCAATTATTGCCAAAACCGATGCCCGTCGCCGTAGTCGCTGTGAAAGAACCGGGAATATTTAAGCTGCTATTTGCACCGAAAACAATCCCCGCCGGATTGATTAAAAATAAATTGGCATTGCCGCCAGTTATTTGAATTAAGCCGTTAATTAGCGAAGCATCGCCGCCGACAACGCGCCCTAAAATATTGCGGATATTGGGATTTGAGATAAAAAAAATGGCGGTTTGTCCTTGAGTTAAACCAAATTGTTGGAAACTGTGAAATAGATTTGTACCATCGCCAGATTGTTTGCCGCCTTGGATGTTGAATTGGTTG
>JANYGO010000050.1 GCA_025362325.1 Cyanobacteriota bacterium
GCAATCGGAATCCCAGAAGGGACTGTTTCTTTATCGACTTGTTCTAATTCTAATTTGAGCTTTTCGAGCTTTCGTTTCAACCAATCAAAATCCCTGCGCCTGTCTTGCAGCGAATAGGCAAAACTCTCTCGGTTAGCCGCATTTTTTGGATCGATTTCCTGTTTGCATTCGGAGGCGATTTGTTGTTGAGCTTTCAGGAAAGATGTTTTCAGCGCTTTTTCTAAATCGTGATTGACAATTTTTCCGTTTCGTGATATCTTTTTTATTCCGGTTAAACAAGCATGATTGAGTGCATCATTAACTTGAGTTCCCAGAATGCCTTGCCAAGCGACTGTGAAAAGCAAGCCCAAGGTAATTGGATCTGACATTTGACGGTTCTCCTAATTTCAGGCTGCCAGCGAGTTACTTTAATAATAGGCGATCGACTTTGGTTGCGGGCGATCGACCTATGCTGAAATCATTACATCAAAAGTCGATCGCTCAAACATTGAATTTAGGCAAAACCTTCAACTATTTTTCGAGGATTACCACGAAATCCTCAATCATCACATCAAAAGTGCGGGCCAACTTGTGCACGGCCGCAAAGTCAACCATTGCCATACCCTGAGAACGGGCATAATTGCTAATCGTACTGTAGCCCACGCCCGATCGCTCCGCAACTTCCTTGAGCGTCCATCCCTTCTCGGCAGCCAACTCTCGAACCCGCAATCTGACTAAGCCTTTGCTCATATTAACTATTTACAAAATTTTGGATTTAGTATACTATCAAAAAGCGATCGCCCCCGGCCATTCGATTTTAGATTTTAGATTGACTCTAAAGATGAATCTGGGAGATGGAACGTTGGTCTAAAATTTTGCGCCTCTCATGGCAGAAGTCGGGGCTTCTCTCCGTTTTGTGGCGGACTCAACGAAACTAAAGGCGATCGCCAGTTAAAATAAATCCCGACAGATAATATCTGTCTTTGGCATCTAGCAGATAGACTTACCTAATACCAGATGCAACTTACATACCACCAGATGCAACTACAATGATATCAGAGAATCAGTTAAGATCGTCAGAGATCGGCGAATCAAAAATTATTCATAAGTCTTCGATCGTTAATGCGCGATCGAGATTTGTCACCGAAGAAACAGTAGCACTCCTGTTAAACATCTCACCAGAGCAGATTTATCGCATCGAATGCTGTCACAACATGGTGTATGTTCACGCCACAGGCCTCAGCAGATTTGTCAGCTACGCCGATTTCCCCCCAATTGTGGAAGTAAAACGGCCCTGTGCTCAAGATTTTCTCGGATGGTACAAACGCTGGAAACGCACGCAAGCACCAGAATTTTGGACTAAATTCTATACGTACAACTTCAAAGCCGCTGTTTCAGTTGACAGCTTGCTTGAATGGGGTAAATTAGTCGCTACAGTCAAATCGGTAATTTCCACTTCAGCGCTGCAACAGCTACGAGATGTTTATGCCGAAGAAAAAACATTGATGGAAACTTTTTAAAGCAGGTGGGGCGGATCGAGCCGGGATTGTTGGCAGCCAGCAAATGTAAGGTGCGCCGAAGCGCACCCTACTAAAAACTCTTGTTTACCTTCCAATTCCCACATATTGGAAACCAGCGGCTTCTAAAACATTCTTGTCTAAGAAATTACGACCGTCAATCATCACCGGATGATTCATTAACTTCGCCATTTTTTCATAGTCTAAATTGCGAAATTGCTCCCAATCAGTCACCAACACCAAAGCATCGCAACCATCAGCCAGTCTTTGCGGGTCTGTTTCTACCAAAACACCAGACAAACCGTGGCGCATTCCAGTTTGAGAAACAATCGGATCGTAAGCTTTAACTTTTGCTCCCAATCGATTCAAATTGTCGATCAAATTTAGGGAAGGAGCATCCCGCAAATCATCAGTATCCGGCTTGAAAGTCAAACCCAAAAGCCCGACTGTTTTGCCTTTGAGAATCTTCAAAACTTGCTGTAACTTTTCAATAGCAATCAGTCGCTGACGTTCGTTAACTTCCACTGCTGCTTTCAACAAATGTGCCTCGTAGCCGTAATCGTCAGCAGTGTGAACTAATGCCGAAACATCTTTGGGGAAACAAGAACCGCCCCAACCAATACCAGCTTGCAGAAACTTGCTGCCAATTCGGGAATCTAAGCCGATACCTTTGGCGACTTGGGTAACATCTGCACCGACGCGATCGCAAATATTAGCAACTTCATTAATAAAGCTAATCTTCGTAGCCAAAAAAGCATTAGCTGCGTACTTAATCATTTCTGCGGAACTGATATCAGTCATCACCACAGGTACCACAGGCAAAGACGGATTTTCTGCAAACTTGCGATCGACAATCGGCCTGTATAATTCTAGCATCATATCCATCGCCCGCTGAGAGTTGCTGCCCAGAACAATGCGATCGGGATTAAACGTATCATGAACAGCACAGCCCTCCCGCAAAAACTCCGGGTTGCTAACCACATCAAATTGCACACCAGTTTTTGCTGCTACTTCCTCACCCGAAACCCCGTCACCGCTTTGAGCTTTTTGACGTTCGGCCAAACCGTCTAATACAATCCTCCGCACCCAATCTCCCGAACCGATGGGCACCGTTGATTTGTTTACGAGCACTTTGTAATCGCCATCGAGGTGAGCTCCAATGCCACGCGCAACCGCCTCCACGTAGCGAGTATCGCTTTCCCCAGTAGGCAAAGGAGGCGTCCCCACGGCAATAAATAAAATGTCCCCGTGAGCCACTCCTGCTGCTAAATCCGAAGTAAATTCTAGATTTCCCGATTGAGAACCAGAGGACATTAATTCAGACAAGCCGGGTTCAAAAATAGGCGACTGTCCCGACTTCATTAATTTAACTTTTTCTTCGTTGTTGTCTACGCAAATAACGTGATGTCCGATGTGTGCTAAACAAGTGCCTGTGACTAAGCCGACGTATCCTGTACCGATGACGCAAACACGCATATAAATGTCCTCAAAGTTAGTAAACAGTTGACAGTTAACAGTTAACAGTTGATAGTTGATAGTTAACAGTTAACAGTTGATAGTTGATAGTGGTTATTAGTCAGATTGCAGATTGAGGAAGTCCGAGGGAAGTGGAAATAAGTAAGAAGTAAAAATTCTCCTCCTGTCTCACTCTCCCACTCTCCATCTCTAATTTAGATTTCCCTCGATGCGATCGCGAAAATCTTTCACAGTCAACTCTAAACCTTTATCCAGCGGCACAGTTGGCTCCCACCCCAACCAAGTTTTAGCACGAGTAATATCCGGTTGTCGCTGTTTTGGATCGTCTTCCGGCAGCGGTTTGAAAATAATTTCCGCCCCTGGATTAATCATGTTTTGAATTTTTTCTGCCAGTTCCAAAATAGTGTATTCGCCAGGATTCCCCAAATTCATCGGCCCGATTTGGTCGCTATTCATCAAACGAATAAATCCTTCTACCAAATCAGAAACGTAGCAAAAACTCCGCGTTTGGGAACCGTCGCCGTATACAGTCAGCGGTTGATTCTGCAAAGCTTGAACGATAAAATTGCTCACCACTCTGCCGTCATTTTCTAACATTCGTGGGCCGTAGGTATTGAAAATCCGTACCACTCGAATGTCTACACCATTTTGGCGGTGATAGTCAAAAGATAGCGTTTCAGCTACTCGCTTCCCCTCGTCGTAACAACTGCGAATACCGATACAATTAACATTGCCACGATAATCTTCTGTTTGGGGATGGACATCTGGATCGCCGTAAACTTCTGATGTGGAAGCCAGAAAAAATCTTGCCTTCACCCGTTTCGCCAATCCCAACATATTCATCGTGCCGATGACGTTGGTTTTAATTGTCTTGACAGGATTGTACTGATAGTGTATTGGGGAAGCTGGACAGGCCAGATGGTAAATCTGATCTACCTCTAACCGAATCGGTTCCGTGATGTCGTGGCGGATCAGCTCAAAATAGGGGTTGTCCATCCATTTGAGGATATTGCGCTTAGTCCCGGTGTAAAAGTTATCCAGGCAGACTACCTCGTGTCCTTGGGCCATTAAGCGATCGATCAGATGGGAACCGAGGAAACCCGCACCGCCTGTGACTAAAATTCTCATGGGGGAAACTGCCGTTCTGTTTAGAGGGTAAGACTGTGGTACAACAATTCAGTCGATCGAATCAAACTTGTTAACAGAATAACAAAATTTCAATCGACAATGTAAAGACTTATCGGCAACCTTCGGAAAATCTTTAATTTACTTAGCATTGTCAAATACATTCAAGTGACTGCGATCGATGCTATATCCAAGCTGGTTAATTTTATTTGCACTGCGATATTTCCGAATAAATACTGTTGACATTATATCCAAGTAAATATAAAATGATAATTCTGAATTTTTGGGAATAATTTTAGTATTACCAATGTAGTATAAAATAGTGGTAGGAAAGCTCGATCGACACTACCAGTCTCGGACGCATCAACACGCCTAGAAACCGGGTTTTTATCGAGATTAAAGGCTCTAATCGAGTATTTTAGTAAAAAACCCGGTTTCTGACTATCCGTGCGTCCCAGACTAACCAGCAAACAAAATTTAGAAAAAACCTATGCAACCCATCCGACAAGGCGACGTAATTCTCACCCCCGTACCGCAAATCGCAGGAGAAAAGAAACCTCACCTAACTCTCGCCGAAGGTGAAGTCACCGGACATTCTCACCAGATTATTGAGGGACAAGCCGAACTGTACGAAAAAGACGGTACTCTGTACTTGCGGGTGCTTTCGCCGACAGCTTTATTGAGTCACGAAGAACACCATGCGATCGCAATTCCTGAAGGTAATTGGATGGTGCGGATTCAGCGCGAATATGAGCCCCAAGGTTGGCGGTATGTCGCAGACTAAGGTTTAACAAACCTTAGTCAGCACAAGAAGCTCAGATTCCAGTTTATCTCGAAAAGTGGAGGGCGATCGCGCTTTCCACTTTTCGCGATAGATCGATCGCACGCTGCGGAAATGATTAAAGTGGGTGCTTGTGCGATGGCTTACGCCCCGCTTCGCTACGGTATTTACAGGATTGGATGTCATTTTGTGCGATCGTATTTGTCAAGAACTCGCAGGCACAGAATTAGATATTTGGCGGGAATATACCCTGTTAAAAATCGATTTTGAGGAGGATTTCGACGCCTAGGGGCTGCCATTGCCAGTTTTTTTTGTTAAAATAACCTGTCCAAGCACGGAATTCATTCATGCGTGGCGAGTGGGGATGAAAGTGCGATCCTCTTCGAGGGCTTCGCTAACGGCCCGCGAGGCAATTTGCTGGGTAAATTGGGATATTGCACCCGAAGAATTTAACGTGCAAACTTGAAACTCCCCTAACCCTATTTAATAAGTCGTGTCATATTCTCCTAGTAATTTCCCACAATTTTATGTCTCAACAACAACCAAATCCCGCAGAATTTACCAGCTTTGCCGACTGGTATTTGCACAAAAATAGCCTTGCGCCAGGGGCAAGACATACAGTTGAGGTCTTGTTATATAAAACTGGCACTTCTGATATCAATGAAGCAAACCGGATACTCTCTAGTATCAATGAGCTGCGTCTTTACAACAATCAAATATCAGATATTACACCCCTCCAATCTCTGACTAATTTGACCGTTCTAAATATATACAGCAATCAAATATCAAACCTCTCTCCCCTACAATGTCTGACTAATTTAACAGTTTTGTATCTGGAGGACAATCAAATATCAAATCTCGCACCCCTGCAATCTTTGACCAATTTGATTCATCTAAATCTGTACAAAAATCAAATATCAGACATTACACCCCTGCAATCTCTCACAAATTTGATTACTCTGACTCTGGGGAAAAATCAAATATCAGACATTACACCCCTGCAATCTCTGACTAATTTGACTGCGCTGTATCTACACAAAAATCAAATATCAGACATCACACCGCTGCAATATCTGACTAATTTGACTATACTGCATCTGTACAAAAATCAAATATCACACATCACACCGTTGCAATATCTGACTAATTTGAATAATCTAAGTTTAGACTTTATATTTGTGCAGAATATTCTCGTCCAAGCATACAGTCAAAAGTGGGAAAGTCTTTTCAAATCTACCAAACCAATAAATCAGACTCCAGTCGCAACCGCCGTTAAAACTGCCTATTTAGCCATCGGTTTAAAAGCCCCAGAAATAGTTTTTTGTAGTAATCCCAACGAATGGATGGCAGAAGTAAAAATACATAATATATCGCATCAAAATAAGTCGATTTATCTACTTAAAAAACTGATTCAAGATAAGCTGCGCCCCTTTAATTTGATCGAAGAATTTACCCGGAAACTTACCGATTTTTTAGAGAAAATTCCGGAGTTAATGATATTGGAGGAACTGCTAGAACAAAAATTGGAAGCAGAATTTTGCACTCGGAACATAGTTACTCCGAAATATGTGTTTCAGACTCTCGCTCATTATGAATTCTGTGTTTCTGGCTTGGGTATTGTTCTCAAACCAGAATCACAGAAACTTTTTGAATGCCTGAACCAGCTTTTAGCAGAATGCGGCTGGATTATTTTGTTAGATGATACCTGCATTGTGTGTTCGCGCCCAATCAAACTATCCCTCGACAGCGAATACCGCCTCCATGCAGAAGGGGAACCTGCACTGGAATTTCCCGACGGTTACAAAATCTATTCCTACCACGGTGTAACATTACCTGAAAAATACGGACAAATTTACCCCAGTCAGTGGCAAGCACAATGGCTTTTAGAAGAAAAAAATGCTGAATTAAGACGAGTATTAATTCAGGGAATTGGTTATGCTAGAATTTGCTCGGAACTGCAAGCAACAGAGTTAGATTGCTGGAAAAAATACACGCTGCTCAAAATTGATGCTGATATTGATGGCTTCGATCCTGATGATTTCGAGGACGATGAGGATGTTCCGAAAAAAGAAGATATTTATCTGTTAAAAATGATTTGTCCGAGCACCGGACACATTCATGCGTTGCGAGTGCCGCCTGATGTGACATCTGCTAAAGAGGCAATTCGCTGGGTAAATTGGGATATTGACTCAGAGGAGTTTTCGGTGCAAACTTGAAAGCAAGCAGCAGAAATACAATAATTTCCGATTGTTAGTTCATTAGGATGATTTCAGGAACCCTGATTTATGGTAGTTGCCGCCAAGTTAACGATTTCTCTGGCAGAGTTCTTGCAGTTGCCAGAAACTAAACCCGCAAGCGAGTATACAGAGGGTAAAATCGATCAAAAACCTATGCCACAAGGAAAACATAGCCGATTGCAAAAACGATTGCTAGATGAAATTTCTGAGGTTGGCGAACCCCAAAAGTTAGTCTGTCCTTTTCCTGAATTGCGCTGTACGTTTGGGGGGCGCTCCATTGTTCCCGATATTGCTGTTTTTGAATGGTCGAGAATTCCTCTTGATGAAGATGGAGAAATTACCAACCCTATTGAAATTGCACCGGATTGGATCATTGAAATTCTGTCACCTGACCAATCTCCCAATCAGGTGATAAAAAAAATTGTTTTCTCGATTAATCACGGCACTAAATTGGGTTGGTTTGCCGATCCTAGCGATAAATCGGTAATAGTTTTTCTGCCGAATCAACTGCCTGAAGTTAAATCAGATACGGATATTTTACCTGTTCTTAGTGTGTTGGGTGATTGGCAGTTATCCGCTGCCGAGTTGTTTAATTGGTTGAAAATTAGTTGATTTACAGCAGATTGCAGGTCGATCGAGCGATCGGGTAAAATAAGATATTAAAAAATTCGCTGCTTTAAACTCAAATGAAGCTGGTGATTGATCAAAGAAATGGAATTTTAACTTGAGAATATTTGGGAGACTGACATTTACTGACATTCATTTACTGACATTTGCGATCGTCTTATACCAATTTTTTATGAGGCCCCGTAGAATCCGATCGCCCTGGCGCCCCCCGAAAGCAAGGGGGGACAAGATTGCGATCAAAGTCCCCCTTGCTTTCGGGGGATGCGAGGGGGATCGAGATATGTGCAACTTCACATTAAATTGGTATTAATCGATAAAACACTAATCAACATTGGCCCTGTGCCAGTTAAAATGGTGGAATGCACAAACCCTCAATTTAGCAAAAACTGTTAATAACATAAGAAAGAAGCCCACCTTCAGTCAAAGGTGAGCTAAATTCATGCCAGCTTATTGACAGCTAGGCAATCGGGTCTCTTAGCGGATAGACGTAAAAGTTGAGAAAAAGATCCAAATCTTCCGGAAAAATTTATTGCTAACAATTAAGCTCCAGTTTACCCGATCGCACCAGCGACATCTCACCCCCAGCGATGTTCCCTGAAATTGGGGAAATGCTGGAGCTTAAATTTTCCAGCAATCCCCAGTCCCAAACGGTTTAAGCGTCCTCATCGTGGGCGAAGCGGCGGAACAGGAAGTCTAGGGCGTAGTTCCGCAGGTTGTAGTATTCCGGATCTTCCATCATTTGCACCCGATCGCGCGGACGCGGAAAAGGAATCTCCAGAACCTCGCCAATCGTCGCTGACGGGCCGTTAGTCATCATCACCAGTCGATCGGCCAAAAACAGCGCTTCATCAATATCGTGAGTAATCATCAACACCGTACAGCGGTGATCGTTCCAGATTTTCAGCAACTCTTCCTGCAATTCTTCCTTGGTAATTGCATCCAAAGCACCGAAAGGTTCGTCCAAAATCAGCACTTGGGGGCGAATTGCTAGGGCGCGGGCGATGGACACCCGTTGTTTCATACCGCCGGAAATTTGCGGAGGTCTTTTCTCAGCAGCTTCTGTCAGTCCCACCATCGCCAAATGCTCGTTGACGATCGCATTTTTTTCGACCTTGGACTTCTCTGGAAATACAGCATTAACAGCTATGTAAACATTTTCAAACACCGTGCGCCAAGGCAACAAAGCGTAACCCTGAAACACCACCATGCGATCGGGGCCCGGCTTCTCGATCCGTTTACCGTTAATTGACACCGTGCCCTCGCTGGGATGGCTAAAACCGGACACCATATTTAATAGTGTAGATTTGCCACAGCCCGAGTGTCCGATCAGAGTAATAAACTCTCCCTCAGCTACGGTCAAGTTAACGTTTTCTAATGCTCTGTAACCGTTTGGATATACTTTGTAAACATTGTCTATCACCAAAAAAGGCTGGCGGCGATCGCTCGGTGAGTGGATCTTGGTGTTGGTGTTCGTCTGGTTGACAGCAGTGTTAAGCATGGGTTTGACAAATGGTTAGTGGGTTATTGGCGATCGCAAATAATCTAGTTTTGAATGGTGAGTTGCGAGTAGAGACTACTGAAACTCTCTGTTTTTCTAGTTATTCTCGAAGTCTCGATCCCCCTCGCATCCCCCGAAAGCAAGGGGGACTTTGAATTCTTTTGTTCCCGCTTCATCAGGATAACTTTGAACTCTCTTCCGCTTCATCAGGATGACTTTGAACTCTCTTATCCCCCCCTTGCTTTCGGGGGGTTAGGGGGGATCGAGTTGCTGATTGTCAAACGCAATTCTAAGCAACTCTGCGGCCAGAATCTAGGACAACTTCAGCCATCGTGAAATCGCGTTTGATCGCCAGATTGTTGAGATAGCCGATCGGATCGTCAGCATTAAACACCGTTCCGTCAAACAAACGGAGAGAGCCGCGATTGTAAGTAATGTCAGACATCCCCAGCTCTCGCGCCGCCGTGCTGAAGGCACCGACTCGCACCACCCGTTCCAGAATTTCCACCCAGTTGCGGGGGAACACAGTATCGCCCCAACGCGCCATCTGCACCATGTGCCAGAGTTGTTCGGTGCGGCTCGGCCGGTTCACCCCGTCTCCGGAGAACAAGTGGTGGGCGTATTCCCGCATCGGAGAATCGAGGTTGCAAGCAGTAGATTTGGGGTCGCCTAATTGGATAAAACTCTTGTCAGTAGCGACATATTCCCGTCCCGCGACAATCTCGGAAACTTCATCGGCGTGGGCCGGATCGGCGCAATAGTGGGAAGCTTCCAGCAAAGCTTTGACTAGAGCAATGTGAGTGTTGGGATAAGCAGCAGCCCACTCTTCGCGAACTCCCAGAATTTTTGCCGGGTGTCCGGGCCACAGTTCCAAATCTGTCGCCACGGTAAAGCCGACTCCTTCCATCGAAGCCCGCAAGTTCCAAGGTTCGCCAACGCAGAAGCCGTCAATAGTGCCACCTTGCAAGTCCACGATCATCTGGGCTGGAGGGATGTTTTTCAGCAACACATCGCGATCGGGGTCAATGCCGCCGGAAGCCAGCCAGTAGCGCAACAGCAGGTTGTGCATTGATGAAGGGTGAACGATGCCCATGCGGTGGGTTTGCGCGGGGGTTCTCTGGAGCATTTCTTTGAAATCTGCCAGAGTGTAAATCCCTTGGTCGTAAAAGCGCTTCGCGAGGGTAATTCCGTTGCCGTTGCGGCTCATGGTGAGGGCTGTAACGGTCGGTATTGGCTTCTCTTGGTGGCCTCCCAAGGTTAACCACATCGCCATCCCAGAGGGCATTTGTGCTGCGTCTAAGTATCCTGCGGCGATGCCGTCTACGATGCCGCGCCAGCTTGTTTCGCGCACGAGGTGGACTTCATCGAGTCCGTGTTTGGCAAATAAGCCTTTTTCTTTGGCGACGGCGAGGGGAGCGCAGGCGGCGAGGGGGATGAAGCCGAGTTCGAGGTTGACTTTTTCTAGGCCGTGGCGGGCGATCGCGGGTACTTTCCGCGCCCGCAGTTTTTTGACTCGTTTCTGCTGGTTGAGGAAGTAAATCATTTCGCTGCGCAGGGCGTAGTAGCTGGGGTGCGTGACTACTTCCATGCGCTTGCGGGGGCGGGGGATGTCTACTTCGAGGATGCCGCCAATGTTGGATTCAGGGCCGTTGGTGAGCATGACAATGCGATCGCTCAGCAGCACCGCTTCATCGACATCGTGCGTTACCATCAGGGCGCTGATTTCGTACTCTTGGCAGATTTCCATCAACTTTTCTTGCAAGTTGCCGCGAGTCAAAGCGTCTAGGGCGCCGAAGGGTTCGTCCAAGAGTAACAGTTTGGGGCGCAGGGCTAGGGCGCGGGCGATCGCCACGCGCTGTTTTTGTCCGCCGGAGAGCAGTGCGGGTTGCTTCTCGGAGTGGGGCCCCAAGCCCACCATGTCGATGTGTTTTTGGATGATTTCGAGGCGTTCGGCTCTGGGTAAGCCGTTCATTACCGAGTCTACGGCTAGGGTAATGTTTTCTCTGACTGTCCGCCAAGGTAGCAGCGAATAGTTTTGGAATACTACCATGCGATCGGGGCCTGGTTTCGTGATTCTTTGTCCGTCGATCGTCACCAATCCTTCTGTTGGCAAGTCCAAACCTGCCACCATATTTAGTAGGGTAGATTTGCCACAACCGGAGTGTCCGACTAAGGAGACAAACTCTCCTTTTTTAATTTCTAAGTCGATGCCTTTGAGGGCTACGTATGTGCCGCCGTCTGTTAAATTAAATGTTTTTCCGACTTGTTCTACCGCAATCAAAACTGACATGGTTTTTTTGCCTTTTTTGTAGGTTTTTTCTTGACTTTTTGAGGATTGATTGTTGACTGTTGACTGTTGATTGTTGACGGTTAGCTGTTATATTATTCCGATCGCACAACTGCAATAATATTGGTTTGTAGTGAGGACTGAAGTCCTCACTACAAACCAGAGCCCAGTTATTTTACCGAACTTGATATTAGCTGTTAGCTGTCAACTGACAACAGTCAACAGTCAACAGTCAACCATCGAGTTAGTTATTTGCCTTGAGAGGGAGCAATCTTGTGCTGCAACCACGCCATCATGCGATCGAGCATCAAGCCAACAGCCCCAATGTAGAACACCGCTAATAGAATTTCGCTGATGTAGTTTTGCTGGTAAGCGTTCCAAATAAAGAAGCCAATACCCGTAATCCCGGACATCACAATTTCCGCTGCAATAATCGCCAGCCAAGCCAAACCGATCGCAATTCTCAATCCGGTGAAGATATAAGGCAGCGCCGACGGAAACAAAATATTTAAATAATACTCTTTCCTAGAAAGTTGCAGCACTTTCGCCACGTTGTTGTAATCGTCAGGAATTTGGCGGACACCTTCAGCCGTGTTGATTAAAATCGGCCACACTGAGGTAATAAAAATTACGAACAAAGCAGCAGGTTCGTTTTGTTGCAGTGCAGCTAGGGCGATGGGTACCCAAGCCAGAGGTGCCACCATCCGCAAAAACTGGAAAATCGGGTCTAAAGCCTTGTTCAGCAAGGGATTCGTACCTACCAAAACTCCCACGCTAATGCCCACAGCAGCGGCGAGAGTGTAGCCTTTTGCTACCCGTTCCAAACTAGCCAAAGTTTGCCAAAACAAGCCGATTCCGTAGGTTTTGGAATTCATGAAAGGATACAGCAACAAGATCCGCGTCCGTTCATCCGTCCAAACGCTAGTCGGCCCCGGCAGTTTGATCAGTCCCGTACCCGATAGGAATTGCCAAACTAACAGAAACCCCAAAACTCCTAAAATTGGCGGCAATATATTTGGTGAATTCTTCTTCCACAACTCGCCAAACGCTCCTGGCGCACCGCCTCCGACCCTTCGATTTGTACTTACAGCCATGCTATTTATCTCCTGTGTTTGCGCTATTTCTTTTGACCGTAAATTTCCGAGGCTAAATTACCAGAAACAATTGGTTTAAAGCCGGAACCCTGATCGGGGAGAAATTAAAAGAAAACTATTCATTACTCCAATCCTCTTCCTTTTAGGTAGAGGCCGCACTCAAGCAGTCAACTGTCGAGGGGTCAACTGTCAACTGAATGAAGGTCAGCTTTGACCCATCAAACTTTTTTAATCGCCAAACTCTTGAGGTAATCTTCTGGCTTTTCCGGGTTAAATTGTTTGCCATCAAAGAACTTTTCAATGCCGCGAGACGTACTTTTAGGAATGTCAGCATCAGCAACTCCGGCTAATTTAGCTGCGGCTTTCCACAAATCTTCGCGGTTGACTTGGCCGATAATTGTCTTAGAATCTGCCAAGGTGTTAGTTGGCAGGAAACCCCAGCGCACGCTTTCGGTTAAAAACCACAAATCGTGACTCTTATAAGGATAGGAAACGTTGCCGAGGCCGTCTTTCCAGTACAGCGGGCTCATTTTGAAATCGTCGATCTCTGGTTGGCCGTCACCCATCATGTACTTGCCTTGGTAGGGAGGTGTCAAAACTGCCGGAGGTACGTCAAAGTAGTTTTTGCCAGAAGTAATGGCAACTAATTCGGCGCGATTTTCTGGTTTGTCGCACCACTGCTGCGCTTCGATCAGTCCTGCTAGCATGGCTTCGGTGGCTTTGGGATGTTTGTCTACCCAGTCGCCGCGCATAGCTAGATACTCTTCGGGGTGATCTTTCCAGATTTGGGCCGTGAGGGCGGACATGAAGCCGATGTCCTCAGTAACGATCCGCATGGGCCAGGGGTCGCCGGTACTGAAACCGTCCATGCTGCCGGTTTTCATGTTGGCTACGGTTTGGGCTGACGGTACTGTTAGCAACTCGGCTTCTGTGTCGGGATCGATGCCGTTAGCTGCTAGCCAGTAGCGAATCCAAAAATCTTGGTTGGCTTTGGGGAAGGTGTAGGCTGCTTTGAAGGGCGTGCCTGCTTTTTTGAGGCCTTTCATGTAGTCTTGGGCCGCTTGGTTTAGTTTGAGCCCGATGCCTTTGCCTTTGTGTTTTCCGGCGATCGCAATTCCATTTCCTTGAGTGTTCAACTGTGCTAGAACATACATCGGGATTTTGACGCTACCTTTGGTAATCAGACCTTGACTAATTTGATAAGGCATGGGCATTTGCCACTGGCCTCCATCAATGCCGCCACCGGCAGATCCGATTTCTAAGTTGTCTCTAGCCGAACCCCAGTTGGCTTGTTTGGCAACCGTGACATCGGTCATGCCATACTTGGCAAAGAAACCTTTTTCTTTGGCAATAATTAACCCTGCTGCTTCGACGATCGGGATATATCCCAGGGTAACTTTTGTGGTTTCGATGCCCTCTACTCTTTTTTCGTTGGCAACAGCAACTGCTGATGTGGCCGCAGGAACTACTCCGCCAGCACCGGCACCAGCGTTATTACTAGCACCGGGTTCTGGGGGATTTCCTAAACAGCCTTTGAGCAGTATTGAACTGACAGCACCGGCACCTGCGGTAACAATAAATTTGCGTCTTGAAAATTGCTCTGAAAATTTTGTCATAGCCTAGCCTCGCTCCTATTCATAAATCTTCTGTAACGACATCACTGAAGTTTATCAAAGCGCTTTTTTGCTGTTCGCTAATTGGGTTTAGGGAACTCTTTTAAGCGCCGGTTAGCAGTAAGGAGTAAAAAACTTATTGTTACCATAAGCTTTTATGATATCCTTGCTGATTTGACTCTTTTGATTAACTCAATATTGCGATCGGCCCAGTTGTGTCAACTCACTTTTGGCGAGCTGGACATTTTTTGGCGTTGATTATTAAGTTTACCGTACTCTAGCTGTAATTATAAAACAAATATTAAATTTAAATGATAAGTATATCTTGTAATATGTTGCGTTTAATTAAGTAGTTCTTGGTGTTGCCGGATTGTTTCACTTTTGGGCAAATCTTTCACAAAAAGCTTGCGGTCTAAGCTTTTGGGCAGTTGCCCGGGGAGCATCTCAGTTTTGTATTTATAGTGCGAGCGGGGACGCTCGCACTCAAAGAAAAAATGCTTTTTACAAAAATGAGATGCTCCCGTTGCCCGCTGCCAGTATTCTGATTGTTGTCAAGGAGTTTACACATCTCATACTTTTGGTAGATTGACCCTATGTTTAAAATATGTTAAACAATTTTTGACTTGCGGTCGATCGCCCTGCGCGCGAGAAAACAAATCATCTTGTGGGGGGATTTGTTCGCGAATTAAGCCACGAATTGCAGAACCTCGATAGGTTTGATTCTAGGAAATACGACTGACGGCGGAGCCTACCAAGACTTGGAAGTGATTGCGATCGCCCTCGACCGTGGAGGTGGCGCGCTTATATGAGAAAAAAATGAGACAAAAAATGAAGTTTTGAGTATTTTGCTCAGAGACAGACTCCCTGCAAAAAATTTAAAAGCAGATTTTGTAGCGGATGTAACGGATGTTAAGCAGAAGGAAGAAGCAAGAAAGACCATAATCAGATTGGTTCGTAGTGAGGACGAAGAGTCCGCATTCAAGAAGGACTTCAGTCCTCACAGATTGGTTCGTAGTGAGGACGAAGAGTCCGCATTCAAGAAGGACTTCACTCACTACGAACCTTTGATGAATGCTAATTCTGTTAATTGGGCGGGTCAAAGCGGTTGACAGACAAGGCAACGCCGATCATTGGCAGCGCTACGCCGAAACAAATCAACCACTGATCGAGGTTCATCGGAGCCGTCCCGAAGATGCGATTGATAAACGGAGAATTAGCAAAGACAACCTGCAACAGTATAGCGATGACAATGCCCACACCGAGGGCGGGAGCACCACTAACTTCTTGCTTAGAACCGCTAAATTTAGCCATCAAAGAAGGTAGCAACTGGCTCAGACTCAACAGGTAAAAAATTCTCGCCATTACCAAAGCTTGAATTGCCATTGTCCGGGCCAGTGGCAAAGTTCCCCAATCCGATTGGCGCACCCATTCAAACATTCCGAAAATTATTGTCCAGTTATACAGAGAAATTGCCAAGATCCGTTTGATCCGACTTTCAGTCAGGAAAGGTTCGTTGACCGGTCGCGGCTGCTGTTGCATCACTCCGGGAGACTTGGGCTCGAAAGCAAGCGGCACAGTCATGGTGATTGAGTTGAGCATATTCAACCAGAGGATTTGCAGCGACAAAATCGGCAATTCTCGGCCCAGCAGGGTGCTGAGCAAAATTGTCATCGATTCTCCGCCGTTGACTGGGAGAATGAAGCTGATGGATTTAAGCAGGTTTTTGTAGACCGATCGACCTTCTTCCACCGCAGCTTCGATCGACGCAAAGTTATCATCGGTCAAAATCATATCGGCGGCTTCCTTAGAAACCTCAGTACCGCTACCCATCGCAATCCCGATATCCGCTTGTTTGAGGGCGGGCGCATCGTTAACGCCGTCTCCCGTCATCGCCACAATTTCGCCTTTAAGTTGCAAAGCTTCTACGAGGCGGAGTTTTTGTTCTGGGGCGACGCGGGCAAAAACTGAGCCGGCTTCTACGGCTTCGGCGAGTTCGTTTTTGTCCATTGCGGCGAGTAGGGCGCCGGTGTATGCGACGAGTTCCCTGTGGTGCTTGATTTTGCGGAATCCCATGCGACGGGCGATCGCCTTGGCAGTAGCGATGTGGTCACCGGTGATCATTTTAACTTGGATGCCGGCGGTTTGACAGGCTTGGACGGCGGCGATCGCAGAGGCCCGCGGTGGGTCGATCATGCCTTGCAGTCCCAAGAAAATTAGTCCTGATTCTACATCTGAGTGAGCAACAGAGTTCTGTTGATCGGGGACGATTTTTTTAGCCAAAGCTAGGACGCGCAAGCCTTGATCGGCCATTGTATCGACTTGGTGGTGAATTTGGTCGCGATCGACTTCTGTTGAATTTCCTTGAGTGTCGAGACTGGAACCGCAGCGGATCAGAATTGATTCTACTGAACCTTTGACATACAAAATTTTGCCGCTTGTCGGAGTTTTGTGCAGCGTCGCCATGTATTGAAACTGAGATTCAAAGGGAATTGAATCTAGGCGCGGCATGGACTTTTCTAAGACTTGCTGGCTAAGTTCTGCTTTTTTGCCCGCGGCAATTAAAGCTCCTTCCGTCGGATCGCCGACAACAATCCAATTATCGTCTTTGAATTCCAGGTGAGAGTCGTTGCAAATTAGTCCGGCTTGCAAACATTCTTGCAAAGTTGGAGCTTGACTGACTGTAATTGGTAGTTGGTTGAGCTGAAGTTCGCCTTCTGGGTTGTATCCCGTACCTGTAACCGAGTAGGATTCGCCGCCGGCATAGATTTCTTGCACCGTCATCTGATTTTCTGTCAAAGTTCCGGTTTTGTCGGAACAGATGACTGTGGCGCCGCCTAGGGTTTCTACTGCGGGTAGTTTGCGGACGATCGCGTGTTTGGCCGCCATCCGCGAAACGCCGACGGCGAGGGTGACGGTGATTACGGCGGGGAGGCCTTCGGGAATTGCGCCGACAATCAGGGCGACTGCGGGTTCGACTGCTTCTTTAAAGGCTGAAACTCCGGCTGGAACTGGTCGCCCTAAACGCACTGCAAAGGTCAAGCTTGCCATCGTTAGCACGAAGAGCAGCCAGTTTTGACTAAATTGGTTAAATTTGCGGGTGAGGGGCGTGGTGAGGTCGATGTGGCGGTCTAATAGTTGGGAGATTTTGCCGGTTTCGGTGTTGTTGGCGATCGCAATTACGACACCGCTACCTTGGCCGAAGGTGACGAAACTCCCGGCGTAAGCCATGTTATCGCGTTCTGCGAGGGGTGTTTCTGCTGGCAAAACCAAGTCTCCCGCCTGTCCGAGTTCTTTTTCGACAGCAACGGATTCGCCCGTAAGTCCTGATTCGTCGATTTGCAAGTCGCGCACTTTAACTAAGCGCAAGTCGGCGGGCACTTTGTCGCCGGAAGTCAGGGTTACTAAGTCGCCGACAACGAGTTCTTTTGAGGGAACTCTTAATTTTTTGCCTCCCCGAATGACTGTGGCTTCGGTGGTAACAGCCTTGGCGAGGGCATCAATTTTTTTCTCAGCCCCAGCTTCTTGGATAAAACTGATAATGGCGTTGGTGGTTGTGACGCCCCAAATTACGCTGGCGTTGAGCCATTGTCCGATCACTGCTTTGATCAAACCTGCACTCAGCAAGATGATTAACAAAGGTTGGTTAAATTGCAGGATAAATTTTAACCAAGCTGGTTTTCCTGCTTTGACTATTAGTTCGTTTGGCCCGAATTTTTGTTGGCGGCTGGCAGCTTCTGTCGGATCGAGACCGCTTTCCAGGTTGGTGTCTAATATACTTCCAACCTTCGAGCTTTCTAAGTAGTGCCAATATTGCTCTGCTACGTCTACATCGTTGGCGGCTGTTGCTGGCATGATTTTTCCTTAAATTTTTGCTGTCGGGTGAGCTTTTATGGCTCATTAATCGGCGCGCTCAATACAAGTCCTCGCTCGTTGGAGCTTAAAAATATTCAGCTACTTAAGGATGGATTAATTGTTTTAACGGGCTGTGATTGCGATCGATATTACAACAGATGTGTCTGTCTTTGGCAATACGTTTGGTAAATTATTTTGTGTGCGAAATCTTTTTTGGCAGTTGCCCCACCTGTAAAGAAAGTTACTCAACTCCTTGACATCTGGCAAATTTTAGGCTGTATAGAGTCCTGAGCCCTTTAGCATAAACGGTTTGATTCCCGTAGTCTGCAACTGTCAATTGTCAACTGTCAACTTTCCACTGCTATATATCTTCCTTGTCTTGTTTATTTGGCAGTGTCCTGCTGTGCCATTTTCCGACTCTGCGACTCGCCCGCGGACGATCGCGATCGCGTGTTAAAACCTAGTTAAGCAACAAAATTTTGAGTTCATGGAAATAGTGGTGACGCTGGTGCTAGGTTCGGTGCTGTTAGTCTGGGGAATGCGGTTTGGGCGGGTGTTAGTGCGATCGGGAGTGACGGCTAACGATCTGTTTAAGGGTCGAAACTCGATCGCCCTGCTGTTTTTAGGTTTTTACTTTGGCTTGCTGCTGCTGGCTTTAAATCTGCCTCAAATCCCGGCTTTGCCCCTGGAGTGGCGCGTGCACGGAATGCGAGTTACTTGGACTCTGCTGCGGGTGATGCTAATGGGAGTCTGCGGAATTGGGTTTAGTATAAGTTGGTTGACGGCGCGATCGCAAGTAGTTGCAGTAATCTTAATTGGCTTGCTGGGATTGGGCGGATTTACAGGCGCTGAAGCCTATTTTCTGGCGCCAATTTACGCAGATTTAATCGATAATTTGCAGCCCAACGGTGTGTTTCGGCAAACTTCTAACAGCAGTTGCGCACCGGCGGCGCTAGCAACAGTGTTGAAGCGTTGGGGAATGGATGCGACGGAATCGAGTGTAGCGCGTTTTGCCGGCACCAGTCGCTTGGGTACTTCGATGCCGCAGATAATTGTAGCAGCGAGGGCTTTGGGCGTAAGTGCGATCGAACTAGCGCCGACTTGGGAGCAAATTCAGCAAATTAATCGCCCCGGAGTGCTCGCAGTTTGGCTGTTTGACGGGCCTCGGAAGCTACCGCACGCCGTGGCTTTGCTGGGAATGAATGACAGTGTAGCTGCCATTGGAGATCCGGCGCGGGGCAAGATTTTCTATTTAGACAGGGCAACTTTTGCTTATGTTTGGCGGGAGGAATATGTACCGATTTTCCGTGCGACGGATATCTTGTTAAGCGACAAACAGGCTATTAATTATTTAACTAAATTAGGATATAATAGCGGCAATTTAAAAGCAGACATCGAGCGCTTTCAAACAGATAAAAAAATGAAAGTTAGCGGCAAATTAGATAGGATGACTGAATTAATGTTGAGTGGCCCTTTTTTGGAAGGCGTGCCGAGATTGAACGGCAAATAGATCAAGGAATGAAAATCCTTCTTGCACCCATATAGTTGCCAGTATAAAGCGCAATCTCAACAAGACGATCGACGCACTGTTCTCGATAACTTGAGTCATTTAACACTCGATCGGCATTACCAATTGTCGCAACTGGTAATGAGTTCGGAGTGTTTTCCTCACGCATGACTTGCTCCAATGAGTCTTCATCTTTCATGCTTCGATTAGCTGTGAGTAAAATCATTTGATTTTCCTGAGCTAGTCTCCAAACGACTCTATCACTGCTATCAATTGATAATCCCACCTCCTCAAACATGACAAAGCGAATTTGAACAAAATCAAGCCAGCCTTAGCTGGCAATACTGCCAAGAAGGATTCGTGCGTGTCCTTTGAAGTTATGATCTACTAAAAAAATCATGAGTGGATTTGGTGACGTGCCTTCGATGCTTGAAGTTTTTCCCAGGCGGCTTCCAACCCTGGTGGTGGCGGCAGAGTGGCAATGCGAGCAAAAAGTTCGCGATTTTCCTCTTGGTAATATTGTCGAAGTTCCTCAGTTTCCTTGAGGACAACTTGGTATTCTGCGTCAACTTCGGCCCAATGTGTATCTATGTAGGAGATAGCTGCATTAATTTGCTCTTCTGTCAAATCAAACAGAGAACGAATAAATTTAGGCGGATATTGCGCGGTTACATAATCCATCACGTCGTAAAGAGTGATGCGCGTACCTGCGATCGTCAACCCACGCTCTGTACGGATAATAGCCGATGGCTCATTGGATACTGAAGTCATAGTTAAAGCCTCTTGTTAACTTATCTTTATTGTACCTCACAAAGAAGCTAACAACGCATTTTGTGTAAGGTGTGCATTGCGCACCCAAGGAATTTTGTGTGAGGTACTCTTCGGCGCACCCTACGAATTAGAAATATCTAGCCAAGTATCGATTGGCTGAGTAGATTTAACAACATTCATTCCCGCCTGCGCAAATCTTTTAAAAGCCGCATCTGCTTGTTCCGTAAAATCAATAACACCGGGAACAACCACCGCCGAAGTGCAATCTTCCAACAAATAAACTTTCCTAGCCAACTTAGAATCCCGCGCCACAATTTCAGTCAGCAAATCATCAATCGTCCAAGCAACGCAGTGACTTTTCGCTTGTCCCGCAATAATTACGGCATCGAAATCGAGCAACTTATCAATAAACGCAGCATTCTTTTCAGCAATAGCAAACCCGTCCGGCCCGTCTAAGACTTCCGGCCGCAAAACCGAATAATTTTCAGTTAAGGGATTGCCGCCTTTAATTTCAAAAAGTGCTTGACTATCGCGGGCCATGTTGTGGAAAAATATCGCTTCTTCCACGGCGGAAACCAGGGCGTGTCCGATGCCGCCCAACATTGAATGATAGGGCCAGATTGTCAAGGGATATTTGCCGTCGTCGCTGAGTTTATGCACGTAGTGAAGGCAGTGTTTTTGCAGTGCCGAATAATTCCCGCCCGCGATGCTGTCGGCGACGGCTGGGTTAACTTTCCAAATTCCTTGCTGCACGTCTTCCAGAGTAATTAATGTGGCGGCCGGTAGGGGATGTTCGCCTGCATCGTTTATCCAAAAGATTGGATGAAAAATTTGCATGGCTGTGTGCGTGTCCATTGTCGGCGCAATCGTTGTAATTGCCCTTAAATTGCGATAGATGAATTCGCACAGCCGCAGATTATCATCGACAGCGCCGCTACCGGAACGCCCGCCGACAAACAGTTCAAATTCGGGCAAACAAAAAGTATTTTGAGCATCGATTATCAGCAAACAAATCCTATTTTTGTCGCTACTTGCGGGCTGGATGCTGTGTTGCTTTGCCCAGTTTGTAGCTTCAGTGGCGCGTTGTTGATAGGGGACTCGCCAGACTTCGCTGATTTTCTTGGCGTCGAAACAATCGGGGATTGGGAGTTGCATTTTTGGTGTCATGGCTGATTGAGTCTGGCGGATAATGGTAATTAGTAATTGGGTGCTGACTTGGAAATACCTCTCTTGTTTGAAAACTGTTATATAATGTTGGTGTCTATTTACGGGTGAATCATGGCACAAGAACCAAATCAAAATTTTACGAGGGAGATTTTTAAACGCAGATTGTTGTTTTTGTTGATCGCGCTTTCGATCCCTCTCTTAATTCTAGCAACTAAGTCTCCCTACGTTCAAGAGCTGTTAAGAACGGTTTTAATCGAGATCGAGCATTTAGGCGTCTGGGGCCCAGTCGCTTTCATCCTTACCTACAACTTAGCTACGATACTATTTATACCGGGTTCGGTGTTGACGCTGGGAGGAGGAGTGCTGTTTGGCTGTTGGTGGGGCTCCATCTACGTGTTTATCGCCGCAACTTTAGGGGCGACGTTTGCTTTTCTGATCGGGCGATACTTGTCGCGCGATCGCGTGATAAAATATATGGAAGCTCACCCCAAGTTCAAAGCACTCGATCGCGCAGTTTCTAAAGAAGGATTAAAAATAGTTTTTTTGACTCGTCTCTGCCCTTTATTTCCGTTCAATTTATTAAATTACGCTTTAGGAATTACCCAGGTTTCTTTAAAAGATTACATATTGGGTTCCTTCGGGATGATACCGGGAACTTTAATGTACGTTTACTCTGGTTCTTTGGTGGGAAATATTGCTGCAATCGGTACGGAAACTCAGCCTGCAAATCCAGAAGCAGAAGCAGTAAAATGGTTGATTAATATCATCAGTTTTACGGCTGCTGTCGGCGTTACTTTCTTCCTCTCTCGTATTGCTCGCAAGGCTTTGGATGAAACTGTTTAATTAGGAGAATTTGCTCATGTCGCAGTCAAAAGCCGATCGCGTAACAGTCCCCCCGATGGACGAACACAACCAAAAATTAGTCTCCTACTTACATCCGCCCGATTGGGTGAACCCGCAGCCCGCCAGCAGTTACAATTTAGTAGTAATTGGCGCCGGGCCCGCCGGATTAATTGTAGCTGCGGGCGCCGCAGGTTTGGGCGCGAAAGTTGCTTTGATTGAAAAACATTTGATGGGCGGCGACTGTTTGAATGTCGGTTGTGTCCCCTCAAAAGCTTTAATTCGATCGTCCCGCGTTGTCGCCGATATTGGGAATGCCGAATTTTTCGGCATTAACGTTCCTAACAATGCAGAAGTGGATTTTGCCGCAGTCATGGAACGGCTGCGCCGGATCAGATCGGGAATCAGCGATGTTGATTCTGTCGATCGCTACCAGCACAAATTAGGAGTCGATGTTTTCCTAGGTTCCGGTCGTTTTACTAGCAATAATACCATAGAAGTTGCTGGTCAAACTCTGCGGTTTAAAAAAGCAGTAATTGCCACAGGTGCAAGGGCGCGACAACCACAAATTCCCGGCTTGCAGGAAGCGGGATATTTGACAAATGAAACTGTATTTAACTTGACAGAAAGACCTCAGCGTTTGGCAGTAATTGGCGCGGGGCCGATCGGCTGCGAATTGGCTCAAGCCTTTCGGCGGCTGGGTTGCGAAGTCGTATTGCTGCACAAAAATGCTCAGATTTTGGATAAGGAAGATGTCGATGCTGCGACAATTGTGCAGCAGGCTTTTGTACGAGAAGGAATTCAACTAATACTAGAATCCAAAATAGAGCGCGTTGAGAAAACAAATTTAGGCAAAGTAATTTATTATCAATCTCAAGGTAAGGAAGTATCAATAACAGTAGATGAAATTATCGCGAGTGCGGGGCGATCGCCCAACGTCGAAGGATTGAATCTGGAATCTGTGGGCGTGGAGTACGATACACAAACGGGCGTATTTGTCAACGACAATTTGCAAACTACTAATCCCCGCATTTATGCCGCCGGCGACATTTGCATGAAATATAAATTTACTCACGCTGCTGATTTTGCTGCGAGGATGGTAATTCAAAACACCCTGTTTTTCGGGCGCAAAAAGCTCAGCGCTTTGACGATACCTTGGTGTACCTATACAGATCCGGAGGTGGCGCACGTCGGAATGGGCGATCGCGAATTTCAAGCCCAAGGAATCGATATCGATACATTTTTAATTCCTTTCAGTCAAGTCGATCGGGCAATTATTGACGGCGAAGAGGAAGGATTTGTGAAAATTCACGTCAAGAAAGGCAGCGATAAAATATTAGGTGCAACGATTGTAGCGCGACACGCTGGCGATATGATAAGCGAGATTACTTTGGCAATGGTTAACAATATTGGTTTAGGAAAGATTGCTAGCGTGATTCATCCGTATCCGACGCAAGCGGAAGCAATTCGCAAAGCAGGAGATGCTTACAACCGCACTCGTTTGACTCCGTTTGTGAAAAATTTATTCAATAAATGGCTGGCTTGGACGCGATAAAATTGTCAAAAACCGGGCGGTTAAAATAGGTTGTATTCTTCAGTCAGCGGAGGCGGACATCGTTTGTGTAGGCGCGGTTTCAACCGCCGTCTTATCCGTTTCTGTTACTGTTTCAAATGTAACCCCTTCATACAAAAGTTCTATGGGCAACTCAAAATCAATGCTTGATAAAATGACAATCTCTCCGGCGGTGTAAGCATAATAAAGCCACATTCTACCCTCTCCCCGACAGAAACGTTCAACGGAGATTTTTTCAGAATCAATCAAGATATACTCTTGTAAAGTCGGAATTTTTAGGTAAGCCGTGAATTTTTCATCTCGATCTTTAGCACTTGTACTGGGGGATAGAACTTCCACAATTAGTTTCGGATGTTGAATAAATTTGCGGGCATTCATGTCTTCAGGATCGCAACTAACTATCACATCGGGGTAATAGTAACGACTCCGAGGACTGACTTGCAATTTCACATCTGACACGTTGGCCCGACAACCTCTGGAACGCAGATGAGGGCGCACAGCAGTGTAAAAGTTAAGTGCCAGATCGTTATGGGGAATTGTACCGCCAGTCATCGCAAAGACTTCGCCGTTGACATATTCGTAGCGAATGTCTTGTTGGGCTTCCCATTCGAGATATTCCTCGAAGGTCATTTTTTGGGGGGCTTGGGGAATAGCTATCATAGTAAATTTTTGATTCACTGTTACTTGGATTATAGCATCACCGGCAGGGCGATTTATCGCCCAAATCCATCCTCCGTCAAAAATCCCCTTCATCTACTTGAAAAACAGTCAATCCCAACGATCGCCACATATCAACCACCTGCTGGCGATCGTCCAATACAAACTTAACATTATATTGCCCTGCAATATGGTGCCGATAGATTTCCTCTTTCATAATCGCATCCTTCCTCATATCTCCGGTTTTCCGCATATAAAGACCAGCATAATTCACCTCGTACTGCTGCAACCATTTTTCAGTTTGAGGCTGACAGTCATCGGTTCTGCCCGATACTACAATGATATTGGCGCTGGGCTGCCATTTGCGGACGGTATCTAAGACGGGCTGATTCGGTAAATCGCGATCGCACATCGAAGCATCAAAAGGATTTCTACCATTGAGAAGTGCCAGCGTACCGTCCATATCAACAATAATTGCATCCGGCAAATCCGGGTTGTATTCCGGCGGCGCAACCGGAACCCGCACATACTTATTGTACATCTTCATTATCACATCTTTGCCCACCGAATTTAGCCTTTTCAAATCCCGTTTAATACACTCCTCCACCGGAACTTGCAGGAAAGAATCATTAACTTCAATGATAGCTTTACCCTTAACCAACTCCTTGATATGCTCAATGTGAGGCCCAAAATTAGTATCATCAACAATCACGTGCTTGCCACTTTCCAAAGCCATCAAAATAATCGTATCTCTCAACTGCACAATAAACTTTTCATTCGCAGGCGACCAATGGGAAGCATGAGCCATTTCTCTAAGCAAATCTTTATTGCTGCGCACCCACCTTGCAGGTTCAGATAGCAGCAATTCCCGAGCAAATTGAGATTTTCCAGAAGCAGGTAAACCGACAAGAACAATAACTCTTTTCATGGCAATTGGTAATTGGGCATAGGGCATAGGGCATAGGGCATCGGGCATCGGGCATCGGTTAGTCGTTATTGTTTATTGGTAGAGCATCACTAATAACAAATAACAAATGACAAATGACAAATAACTACTCACACTCGATAATTTATCCGTTAAATCCGTTACAAAATCCGTTGCCGAACTTCTTTTACAAACCCAAATGGATGTAATCCAAACCTAATAACTCCTCTATCTTATTGATCGTAACATCGCGGAGAGCTTCTTTGACGCCCGCAACTCTGCGGGCCCGCAAAGAAAACAAAATCCCCGAATATGGCAAATGTTTCACAGCCAAAGCAAAATCTTTCTGCACTTCGATATGTTCATGCTGTCGATAAACCTCCTCAATTTCTGCAACCAAACATTGATATTTCTCCTTCACTTTTTGATACAACTCCGTCCACTCGGGAAAATAAGCTAAAAACTCTTCTCCTTCATTCGTCAAAACAATTTCTATCATGCGGCGAGTCGAAAACCCTTCGCGGAGATGGGAAATCGCGACATATTGCGGAGACTTAACTTTAACTCGGTTGAAGTTAGCATCACAAATAATATACCCTTCCGAATCCATAGGGTCTAAATGTTGAGATGCTTCGATCACTTCTTTCCAGCTAGTTAAAGGATAGGATGCAACCAATTCCCAGCCATATTTATTTGCCGAAATAATGGGGTCAATTTCTAGCAGAGTTTGAGTGTTGCGAACCCCGTGCAGCACGATTTGATTGTTTTTAGGCTGAACAACTATTCTATTGTAAGGCGTCATCAACTCAAACATAAAACACTCGTCGGTTGCTTCCGGTAATTGATATCCCAACTCTTGCCAGACTTGCCAAAATAATTGGGCAAAGCTGAATCCAAAACCGTTAACTTCGCCCGCTGCGTCGGGAGTGCCGCTAGATTGCACTCTCCATTTTCCTTGGTAAAAATACAGTACAGTCAGAGAACCGTCTAGTTTTTCGTAGACTTTGGCATGACTCCAATCAATTGCAGCGGCGTGCCCTTCCCCGTAGTTAAAAAATTTGTCATAGGGATAAGAAACAATCTGCCAATCTTGAGACGCATCTAAAATAATGCCCCGGCACTGCTGGACTATTTTTTCACCCAGGGGAGATTCTATCTGCGAGTATTTCAGACAGACTACATCGGGATATTGGCGGTGGCGGGTAACTTTTATCTGATAATTTTCGCACAAAGTTTCCAATCCGTGCTGGCGTAAATACTCTTGCAGTTCCACGTTCGACTCCTAAATTTGTCGCCTTCTCTATCTTATCTGTAACGGCTTATTTTAGTGCATTTGTAAAGAATATTTTAATTTTATTTTTTCCTTAATGCCTATTGTGACTTTTGTATTTTGGAGTATCGTTGTAAATAGGTGAATGCGCTTTACCGAAAAACTGGACTGTTTCGACATCAAGGCAAAAAACAGTGAACAATAAATTATTACTTTTGGCGACTTCGGCGTGTGTATTGACTGCTTTAGTACCTGTATCGCGAGTTTTTGGTGCGTGCGAATTGTCGCAGCGATTGCCGGAAACCAAATCTGTTGCTGTAGCGGGTACGGCTGTTCCGGTAAATCAAATTTTGCAAAAGTTAAAAGGCAAAACACAAGTACCAATTTTCCTCCCCAGCCGGCTTCCTATTTCGCAGAAGCTTTACTATCAAAGCCAAGCGCAAGCGGACAGCTATACTATTTCTATGCAGTATACAGCAGATTGCCGAGGTGCGGGAGCTTGCACTTTTGGGGAAATTCGAGGTCAGAAAGGCGGTGAGTTTTCTACCAAAGTAGAAGCGGTAACTAAGACTTTAAAAAATGTTCAACTGGCTGACCGAGTGAAAGGAGTTTTTCACAATGGTTGCGGGGCTTACTGCACAGCAACTATCGAGTGGAAAAGTCAGAATTTTATGTATACCGTAGCAATGAAGAACGGAGGGGAATCTGATTTAATTTTAATAGCAAATTCTGCTATTCTAGCTCGGAAGCGTTAAGTTATGTAGTCGGGAACGCACAACTTCTATCTGTAGGGTGCGCAGTGCGTACCTTACCGTTATTGTATGATATATCTTAACTCGCACTCGCCTCTTACAAGATGCTAGGTTTTTTTTGCGCTTACCTAATTAGGGGGAAATCAGGATGAGGGGAAGATGGCTGTTTGGGGCGATTTTTGCTGGTGTGGTGACTGCTTTTTCGATCGCACTTTTGACACCTGACTCAGCGCTAGCCAGGTCTGAAGTGTCGATCGCAGAAATCCGCTGGTTTAATTATGCTTCTAAAGATAACTGGCAATCCCTACAATTTATTGTACCCGATCGCAATACTGCAAGATCTGCCAGCAGCCGCAAGTTGCGGCTGTACGATGTTCATATTGCTAAGATGTTTGAGATTTCGCGTTTTTTGTGCGATCGCGATCGCACTGCTGAGGGTTACAATTGGTCTTATGAAGCAGAAAATGGCAACATTGACATGGGACGCTTCAAAATTAGCTGCAATCTCGCCCGCTCCATCGCTAAAACTTACGGGTTAGGGAAACCAGAAATTACAGTGATTCGCCGCAACTTCGATCAAAAAGACGGCCGCCCTTCTCTTGCCGTTGAAAAATATTCAATTCCCACTCTAAACGTTGCTAAAAATAGAGTTGTACAGTGGAGAGATTTTGCCCAAAAATTTCCCCCAATCCCTAACCAGTCAGGTGCAAATCAAGCTAACACTCGTTTTCCTGTAAGTAACATTTTTCAGCAAATCAAAGGCAAAACACGAGTACCAGTTTTTCTGCCGAGTATACTTCCTTTATCTAACACTCAGCAACTTGATTTTGATATCAAAGCTGGCTCCCACGGTTACATTGTTGAAATGTATTTAGGCAAAGGCTGCCGCGCCGGAGCTTGTGCTTTCGGCACAATCGAAGCTAAAAAAAATGAACCGTTTTCGCCTCCGTCACAATTGCCGAGGGATACTTATAGAAGCATTGAATTAGCGGGCGGAATGAGGGGAATTTATTTCCAGACTTGCGGTAATTACTGCATTTCTTATGTGGAGTGGCAAAGGCTGGGGGTGTTGTACCGAATAAGTCTCAAAAACGGACGGCAGTCAGAAGTTGTCGGGATAGCAAATTCTGCACTTCAAGCAGGGTCGCGTTAATACCATTGGAGATTTGAAATTTGAAGTTCCCCTTGATGTACAATTAAATTGTACCTAAAAAACGAATAAGATGCCTGCGATTAGTGTAGAAGAAGCCAAGCAGAATCTGCAAGCTATCTTGGAAAAGGTGGCGAAAGGAGAAGAAGTGACAATCGTACAGGAAGGTAAAGTAGTAGCTCGTGTAGTCCCGCCCCTATCAAAGGAGCAGCGGTTAGCTGAACTCAAGAGACTCCGAGACTCTATCCAAGTCAAGGGTGAACCTTTGAGTGAAACAGTCATTAGGCTGCGGCAGGAGGAACGCTATTGATTTACTTGGATACTAGCGTTATTGCTCCCAATTACTGGCCAGAACGTCTCAGCGAAGCATCTCAGCAGTTACTGAGGACTGAAACTGAACGAGGATTGAGCCAGCTAGTTGAAGTGGAAATTTTTTCCGCACTCTCTCGCAGAGTGCGAATGAGAGAAATTTCTCACTCCGAGGCAAGACAAATAGCAATTGAGTTTCAGGCAGACTTGGACAGGGGTTTTTATACTCGCATCCCCTTAGAGCCAATTCATTACAATTTAGCTCGCGATTGGATTAGCCGCTTTGAAGTACCGCTGCGTACCTTAGATGCACTGCATTTAGAGCAAGTTCTAATCGGTGGCTTTTGGTGACTGGCGATGAGGCTCTTGCTCGCAGTGCTCGGACTTTAGGAATTGAAGTTCAGTTATTAATTGCCGTAGCTGAGGGCTAAAAGTTCGATGCCATGTTGTAAACCAAGCTGTACTTACGCCTCCACCAAAGGTGCATAGCAGGATTTCATATCATCGTGGGAAATAATTTTAGTTGATGTTTCCGCAGGTTCTAATCCCTGGCGGGCGCCCGGCCAAGGTGTCTCAGATTGTGTCAATTCTGCCAAATGTTTAGCACTTAATTCTCCCTAAGCATTCCAAACTTCTTCGAGTACCTCAATCTCATCTTCTTCAAATTCTCCCTCAAAATTATCAGGAGCGGAAATATCGGTATATTTGTAAGCTTTGTACTCATCCCAAACATCGCGAACAATGGGGCAGGAAACCCAAGCTTCAATATCTTGAAAAAATAGCGGCTGGCCTCTAAAGACTAAACTCCAAGCTTGTGCATAATACACGAGTTTTTGCAGTTTCAGAGGAGAAATGGTATCGCCTGCTTCTCGATCGACACGACATAAAAAGTAACGAGCAACGTCAAGAGCACTTTTCATATTTTTAGGATTTTAGTAATTTGACAAATTTACTTTTTATGGTAAGCTATTCGGTGGCTTGAGAAGTACGATCGCAATTACGATCAACCTTTTCCCTTCATTCCAACATTTCTATCCCCAAATCCTGCAACCTGGGAGCTAATTCTTTCGAGCTAATGCTGAGCTAACTCTTCAGGCAAACCAGCTTCAGCCCGATCGACCCTAGGCAAATCATACATCGTCGGCTGCCTCTTGCCTCCTCCAGGTCGATCGCCCCAGTTTTATGCTCGAATTGTCCCAACCAGCAATTAAAGTCCCCACCTGCGGTACGCTAGATCAGGTGAATATACTGGCTGATTTCAAGCTATCCTCCGATCGATCTTATGTCCCCAACCACATCCGCCCCCTCCCGAACCGTTCGCATCGGTTCACGCAAAAGCCAACTCGCCCTCGTTCAAACCCACTGGGTGCAAGCAGAGCTACAGAAACACTTCCCGGAACACACTTTTGAAGTCCACACCATGTCCACCCAAGGGGACATAATTCTTGATGTCGCGCTTGCTAAAATTGGCGATAAAGGACTTTTCACCAAAGAATTAGAAACGGGAATGCTGAACAATGAAACGGACTTTGCCGTTCATTCCCTCAAAGATTTGCCTACCAATTTACCCGAAGGTTTAATTTTAGGATGCGTCACCGAACGGGAAAATCCCGCTGACGCCCTGGTAGTTCACGCCAAGCACAAAGACAAGCAACTCGACACCCTCCCAGAAAATGCAGTAATCGGCACTTCTTCGCTGCGCAGACTGGCTCAACTGCGGCACCATTTCCCTCATTTTGAATTTAAAGATATTCGCGGCAATCTCAATACTCGACTCGCGAAATTAGATGAGGGCGGTTACGACGGGATTATTCTAGCAGTTGCAGGATTGGAAAGATTGGGAATGGGCGATCGCATCCACCAAATTATCTCTCCAGAAATCTCCCTTCACGCCGTCGGACAAGGTGCTTTGGGCATCGAATGCCGCACCGGAGACACAGAAATCATGGCAGTGATTAAAGCTCTCGAACACTCGGAAACCGCCCACAGATGTTATGCCGAACGCGCATTTCTCCGGGAATTAGAAGGCGGCTGTCAAGTACCCATCGGCGTCAATACCAAAATAGAAAACGGTCAATTAACCTTAACCGGAATGGTATCGAGTCTCGACGGCAAGCGCTTCGTCAAAGATACTGTTTCCGGCCCCGCCGAGACTGCTGAAATGCTGGGAATTGACCTCGCTCACCGCCTGCGCCAACAGGGAGCCAGTGAAATTTTGGAGGAAATATTTGTCGAAGTTCAACGCGGTTCCTAAACCACATCGGTATCTATTTGTCAATGCTTTTAGACGCGAATTTTCGCCTTTTATCAAATAAAAATAACTGGCGGTTCGCTTTTGCTTTCACAGGTACAGTAGCAGTAGGGTTGTAGATTTTTGAGGGGAACTTTAGATAAAATCGCCCATGATTTCAAAAATATCTAACTAATTTAGGACGCTCCGCACGGTGTTGAGAAACCCGGTTTATGGATGGATGCCTTGCTCTAAATCCCAGGATTTTTCGTAGAAACCGGGTTTCTTTGGCCTGAGTCCTATAATTGTCAACGTACCAATCCAAAATCCACAATCAAACATCCAAAATAAATCAGCAACCTATTTCAGGGAAAGGCAAAATATGAGCGCTAGAGAAACTCAATTAAAGCTTGAATTGAAAAAAGTTCAGGAACTTTATCGCAAAATGCAGGCAGACAAAAAAGCTTTGCAGCAGCAATTGAAAGAGTTTAAAACCCAGACGGGAAACTTTTCCGATGTCGTCGAGCAAGTCTTGCCGTCGGTAGTTTCAGTTTACGTGATGGATTGGGATACAGGAGAAGAGATTTCTTCAGGAAGCGGTTTTTTTGTATCCCCTGACATAATTGTCACTAACTATCACGTTGTCGAAGATATTGCCGATGAAGATTACTTCTACGAGGAAGATGAAGTCGAACAGGTTTTAGTAGAAACTAACGACGGAAAGTTGAGAATGGCAGAGGTGGTATTTACTGGCAATGCAACAGAGGATTTAGCATTGCTTTTAATTACTGGTTTTATGCTCGATCCGGAAACAGGAGAACAAGTAGAATCTCCAGATGAATATCCTCCCCTAGAGTTGTCTTTTGATGTCAAAGTTGGCGATCGAGTAATTGCTGTTGGCAATCCTTTGGGACAGTTTGCTTCAACTATAACTCAGGGTATTATTAGTGAAATTCGCGAACCAGATGAGTATGAGGAAGGGGACGAAGAAGATGATGAGGTTGCTGAGGTGAAGGTGCTGCAAACTGATGCGGCGATCAATCCGGGAAATTCCGGCGGCCCGCTGATTAATATGGCCGGTCAAGTTGTTGGGGTTAATACCTGGGGATGGGAAGATGCTGATACTATTAATTTGGCGATCGCCTCGGTTGCTTTGGATGACTTTTTAGCTGGATTTGAGGAGACTTTTGAGGATGATTCCGACAATTAGTCGGTAGCTGTCGGTAGATTTTATCCCACATTTAACCACCAATGTAGGGGCGGGTTCGCCTAGATATTTGACACCACCGACAAATGATAAAAACCCGCCCCCACCCCAGATTTTATCCCACATTTAACCACCAATGTAGGGGCGGGTTCGCCTAGATATTTGACACCACCGACAAATGATAAAAACCCGCCCCCACCCAGATTTTATCCCACATTTAACCACCAATGTAGGGGCGGGTTCGCCTAGATATTTGACACCACCGACAAATGATAAAAACCCGCCCCCACCCCACCCAGAAATTCAAAATTAATTGTATTTAACGGTGGGGGAAATGGTCGATCGGGGTTATTGGTTGGGTGGGGGCGGGTTTATCAAGATTATCGGTGGATGGCAAATATTTCGGTGAACCCGCCCCTACAGATTTTATTCAATATTTATCATAAAATCGATCGCTCTTTTGTTCGCCGCAGAGCGCCGCCGATAAACACGGATGGAAAAATGGATCTCGCCCGAATTGAGTAAAGTGCGTAAGCGTTGCACTCGTTGCAGGATCGCAACACAGCAACTCAGATTTATACTGGTTTTTTGGGCGCTGCGTTAATAATGTGACCCTCCCCATTTAAACTTAATCTAGACTAACTATCCCAAGGAACACAAAAAAATAATGCGCATTTTATTTGTATCCGCCGAAGCAGCACCCCTAGCCAAAGTAGGCGGTATGGGCGATGTCGTCGGCGCTTTGCCTAAATTTCTGCGCCGCATGGGCCACGATGTCCGCATCTTCATGCCCTACTACGGTTTCGTTTCCGACAAAATGGACGTTCCCAAAAAACCTGTTTTCCAGGGGGCGGCGATGTTCCAAAGCTTCTCTGTCTTTGAAAGTGTTTTGCCGGGAACCGATGTACCTTTATACTTATTGCAACATCCATCTTTCTTGCCCCGCCGCGTTTACGGCGGTTTAGATGAAGATTGGAGGTTTACTTTCTTTGCCAATGCTGCCGCTGAATTTGCCTGGAATCACTGGAAGCCCCAAATTATCCACTGTCACGACTGGCATACCGGGATGATACCTGTTTGGATGAGCCAAGACCCCGATATCAGCACGGTTTTTACTATTCACAATTTAGCTTATCAAGGGCCGTGGCGCTGGCGTTTGGAGCAGATGACTTGGTGCCCTTGGTATATGCAAGGTCACAATACACTGGCTGCGGCAGTACAGTTTGCCGATCGAGTAAATACAGTTTCGCCGACTTACGCCGAACAAATCAAAACCCCAGCTTACGGCGAAACTTTGGAAGGTTTGCTGTCTTTTCTAGGTGGCAAGGTATCGGGTATTTTGAACGGAATTGATACAGAATCTTACAACCCAGAAACTGACAAGTACCTCCACCAACAATTCAGTGTTGATACTATTGAAAAGCGCCCAGCTAACAAAATAGCCCTGCAAGAAGAAGTCGGTTTGGAAGTGAATAAAAACGCCTTTTTAATCGGCATGGTGACGCGGCTGGTAGAACAGAAGGGATTGGATTTGATCATTCAAATGCTCGATCTGTTCATGGCATATACCGACGCTCAATTTATTGTACTCGGAACGGGCGATCGCTACTACGAAACCCAACTCTGGCAAATGACAGCCCGCTATCCCGGTCGGATGTCCACCCAATTACTCTACAACGAAGCCCTCTCCCGTCGCGTTTACGCAGGCTGCGACACCTTCCTGATGCCCAGCCGTTTCGAGCCCTGCGGCATCAGCCAAATGCTCGCCCTCCGCTACGGGTGCGTGCCGATGGTGCGCCGCACCGGCGGTTTAGTCGATACCGTTTCCCACAACGATCCCATAAATAATACCGGTACCGGTTACTGTTTCGATCGCTACGAGCCCCTCGACTTGTTCACCTGCATGATCCGAACTTGGGAAAGTTTCCGCTACAAAGATAAGTGGAAAGAACTGCAACAGCGCGGCATGAGAGAAGATTTTGGCTGGGATATTTCTGCCAAGAAATACGTCCGCTTGTACAGCGATATTTTGGGACTGCCGCCAGAAGAAACTGCGCCGGAACCAGAGCCAGAATTGCTCGTTGGTAAGGGTTAATTGGTAATCGGTAAGTTGACAGTTGACTGTTACCAATGCCCAATTCCCCAATTATATCAATTCCGGTTGCATCGGAATTAATATAACCCGAAATCAGGACACTGCACGTGCCGTGTCCCTACAATAAACCACGGTAGGGAAACGGCACTGCCGTGTCCTCTATATATATCATTCCGGCGCAGCCGGAATTGATATTAATCAACAAATAAATCGAGAGGTAAATGACCGTAAGTGCCGCTAACTCCATCTTCTGAGGCAGATTGACATGACACCAAAACGCCCCGGTAAGTTCCGATATAACCGTCAACATAATACGAACCCTTCAAAGTATTAAACTTAATATAAACCGAACCAGCAAAGGTCGAAAAAACATTTGGATCTAAAACAGCTTGATATCCCAAAGCTTTCAAATAAGTTTCTAAAGCTGAAAAACCCTCATCCGTCGAAGACGCGCAAACTCCCAGCATTTGGTAATCCGAAAAACTTGCTACCAGCAAAATCGCTTGACGGAGTGCCTGTTTTTCCAGCGGCGATGCTACAGATTGCATATCCAGACAAGTAAAATCCTTGAGGATTTGCTGTGCTGCTTCTACAGTTAGGGTAGTCGGGTTTTGAGTAGACATCAATTGCTCTGATATTTCCAAAAAGTACGATCGACACTCAGGTACTCGCCAACGAAATTCTGGCATTGTCACCCTCGATCGACGGCAGTAACACTCGCGCCAGCCCCGATTATATCGCATTCTGCGCTCTGGCAATCAAGGGAGGGCGATCGTCGAAGAGGCTTTCATCTTCGACGATCGCCAAAGCTAACCCCAACGGCTGCATCCCAAACTCTACCTAAATTCCAAATAAATCGCCAAAAAAATGTCAATCTTGCTGAATTTGCCTCTATTAATGGTAGAGATGAATAGCACGAAAACTGGCAATAAAATTACGAGGAGCGAGCAATTGTTAAAAAAAGCAAACATCCTGCGAGATTTTCTATCTCGCCTGCTACACAAAGCCAAACCGATCTACTTATTCCTGATCTTGGCCATCAGCATAGGCATTTCGGGCTGGACAGTAGAATCTAATTTCATCAGAATCCCTATCATCGGCTTTCACGATATTGTAGACACTCAAAATCGCGCCGAACAGCCCCCCAAGCGGCTCGCTTTTCCCACTGACTACACCAAACAAAACTTCTCAGTTTTTTTAGAATATCTAATCAAAGAAAACTATTGGTTGTTATCATCTCAAGACTTGTACGTATACTTTATCGACAAGTCGCAGCCAATACCCGCTCAAAATTTGGGTCAAAAACCGATTATGCTCGCTTTTGACGACGGCTACAAAGGCGTTCACGAAAATGCACTGCCCCTCCTAGAAAAACTTTCTGCTATTTACAAAGAAAAGGGCAAATTTGTGTTATTTGTCAATCCTCACTTTTTAGGGGTTAATATGGGAAAAGATTTTTTAGCTCACACTACTTGCAACGATTTAAGAGATGGATACCAAAAAGGTTTTTATGACGTTCAGTCTCACGGTTTTACTCACAAAAATTTAACTAAAATCAGCGGCAAAGAATTAGAATTTGAAATTGCTAAATCCAAGTTAGAGTTGAGAAAATGTATGGGAGATTTAGACAAAAATAAAGTAATCGGCGCTCACATCGCCTATCCCTACGGCGCATCAGACTGGGAAGTGGAAGAGATTTTGCCTAAATATCATTTAACCGGCTTTTTGTACGATGACAATTTATTCAGAGTAAACCGACTGCAAAATAACTACCGCATCTCTCGCATAACTGTCGATAAAGATATGTCGCCTAGAGCTTTAATTAGCATAGCTAAAAAAGCTTCTACTCTCAGAAAGAAAGGATGGTTTTAGGCAGCATTTGGGGTTGTGCTGTCTCCTTGATTGGGTAAGTTTAGTTGTAGCAATAATCGCGGATGCACGTGTTTTTTGTGTCATCTGGCAAAAAAGCTAGTAGTTTTTACTCCAAAGAATTGGTTTAAAGCCGGAACCCTTTGAGGTAGAAATTAAAATCAGACTATTCATTGCTTCAATCCTCTTCCTTATGATTGTCAAGTGCAGTCAAGTGCAGTCAACTGTCAACTGTCAACTGAATGAACGATGTTTTCACGTTTATATCAGTCCGCGTTTTTTCAGCTTTGCTAGTGCATCTTCAGCCGAATTTTTCTCAGCATCTTTTTTACTTTTGCCTTTACCTTCTCCGTAGCATTTGTCTGCAACATAAACTTTAGCGAGAAATTCTGGCTGGTGAGGAGTTCCCCCTGCTTGGACTGTCACGTATTTGGGCGGAGTCGTCTCACCGTTGGCTTGTACCCATTCCTGAAAGCGGTTTTTCGAGTCTACAGTCGATCGAGTTTCCACCACATTGTCGGGGACAGAATCAAACATTTGCCACACAAACTCGCGAACTTTGTCCATTTCTTCCGTATCGAGATAGTAAGCGCCAATGAATGCTTCAAAAGTGCTGCTGAGCAAATTTGGGTTGGTAATCCCGCCTTCTCGATAAGCTCCTTTACCGAGTCGCATTTTTAAGTCTAAACTGATTTCGGTAGCAAATCTGGCTAATTGCTTTTCATCTACCAATGCAGAACGCCGGCGAGTCATTTGATCTTCTCCCATTTCTGGGTGACGCTGATAGAGATATTCGCCGCTGAGAAATGTCAGCAAAGCATCGCCGAGAAATTCTAAACGTTCGTTGTCTGCTTCGCGGAAGGTGGGGTTTTCGTTGACGTAGGAACGGTGAGTTAGTGCTTGGCGCAGCAGTTTTTCATTGTTGAATTGGGGAATGGTTATTTGGAGTTCTTGTGTTTGGTTCGTTAATGGCATGGGAGTTGGATAATTGTTATTGATTTTGGAGTTTTGTGTTGTTATGTTGGCGGACATGAAGGAGCCGCTGATAGCGGTTGGTTGGGAGAATCTAGTTTATCAAATAAACTGGATTTTTGCTATCTGCGGCGAGGTTGATTTTAACGGATATTTTGGGCTTTTGCCGTTACTCCGCCAGTCCGCCAGGGAATTAATTCGCTGGCGGGCTGTGTTGCTTCAAGCAGATAATTTATCTGCTTCTATTGATAACTGTTTTGGATTTTTTAGTTTTGCTTTCAATCCTGCACACAAACTAGACAATTCGTCTACATAATGAAAGTTATCCTCACCAACGAGCTTAATCAGTTTTTTGCTGGCACTTTCGCGCCGTGCAAAAACGATGACTGTTTTACCCAAAGCCATCAAAACTGCGATTAAACCTGCAAAGTCCCTATCTCCTGAAACTAGGATAATTTTGTCAGGAGAAGGCTTAATTGCAACTCGTTTAATACAGTCAAACACCAATTGTTTATCTACACTATTTTTGCCTGAATTGCGAACTGGAACGCCTTGAAAACCAATCTTTTCTAGCTGATTTGTGGCGCTAACTTGATTTTTGTGCTGCGGGTTATAGTAATGTATTTGGCAATCTAAACACCCTTTTGATTGGGCAAAAGCGACCACTAATTCACCTTGCTTTGGATTTAATTGGACGTTCTCACCATCCGAAAGTAGAAAAACTCGCTGAGACTGGCTTTTTTGTTGGGCTGTGGTTCGATGATTGTCCGCCATTGTATTATTTCCTAAAATTAGGTTGACTGGACAGCCTCGACATATCACGCATCTAGGATTAATGGAACGTTGCCTGTGGGTTTGCTCAAAAATGAACATTTCCGCACAGAACAATCTGTTACCATAAAACACTTTGATTGTGTAGGGATTTGATTAGCGTCTTAGCTACAGGATTTATAGAACTGGAACGAGCTTAGTAGCAGCCCGTTGAACGGAAATTGTACTCAATAATGTTTTGATTTTCTCAAGCTTGTATCAACTTGTTAAAACGACATTAGACTTACTTTCCGCTCAATGGGGTGCTAGAAACTTGTTCGAGTTCTATAAACCCTGTAGCTAAGACGACTCAATCAACATTCCTTGATTTTGAATGCGATATTTGGTTTTAGCTGTGCCTTTAGTATGGCGCTCTAATTATGGGATGTCAAGTATTTATGGAAATTGTTTTTTGACATCCTTATCTCTCACCAAGATTTTCGCGAACCTGAGACTGCTCGCAAGTTACGCGCCCTGACCTCAGAAACCCGGTTTCTATGAGATTTGGCGACGAGTAACGGAAAATATCTGAAGAAACCCGGTTTCTCGCCTGCGATGCGATCGCCCGATCGCCCCTCGACCCAGGGGTTCATCCCGCTTATGGCCGATATTTTAAAAACAAATGTAAAAATATGTTGCAATGTTTCTGTTGTTATGTTAAGTTTAGTTACATAAGGTTGAAATACAACGAGGTTTATGGTCATGGAAAACAAAGACGCAAAATTAGGCTTCACTGAGTTCGCTGAAACCTGGAACGGCCGTCTGGCAATGCTGGGCTTCGTTATCGGCTTGGCTACCGAATACCTCACCGGTCAAGGCATTCTTTCTCAAATCGGTTTGATGTAATCAGCTTAACTGCACAATAGCTGTAATTCAGGAGGGCGATCAACGCATCACTGCGATCGCCCACAAGTCCCCTTCATCACACTGAAGGGGCTTTTGCATTTTTAATCAAAAAAAATCCAATCCATGGCACAATCAAAAATCTTTTCCGTCTCAATATTTATCCCGAGACCAACTACAGCTTTCCTAAGCAATTCCTACTGAATCCAAAATCCTCACTTTAGGAGTCAAACCAGGAAGCTTCACCAAACCGTCCCGTTTGTGAGCCCGCAGGCTGTTACTTAAAATCATTTCCGACATATCCGGCATTTCCTGCCAGCAGCGCGAGCAGAACCAATAAACGCGATTGTGGCGAGCGTGGCGGAGTAATGTCGAGGAGCAACAAGGGCAACTATTCATGATATTTTAAACCTTCTTTAAGATATGGAGCGATAACCAATTCATTACAGACCTTGACTAATGTCGGTGCATCTCAAATCCAGACACAACAATAAAAAAAAATCACTCAAAACTTTCCGCGTTTCGTAAGTAGCACTTTTGGATACCCAGCAGCAACACTACAATCAGAAGCTGAACAATCCAAGGAGCTAAAGAGAAACCCCAAATAAAGCAACCCAGTCCCGCCAAACCCAGCAGAACAAAAATATCTTGAGAGGTTTGCCAGTAAGTCCAGATGGCTGCCAGAGAGACTATCAGTAGCAAAATGTAAGCTGAGGGCATAGTCGTCTTTTCCCAAGGTGTCTGCCAACAGTCAGGAGCGATTCCTGACGATGTGCTTAAACTAAAACGAAAAACTGAAGAACTTATGAAGATGAGCAAGTTGTTACAAAAAAAAATATAATCCTGCCCGATGATATTCAGCATAAAAATCTAGCAGGAATAGTTTTTTTATTTGGTTATACAATTTGAGATGCCCGATCCTCTTCGTTGGCGTAGCCCCCGTAGGGGCGGGCTGCGCTAACGACTTCTTCATCCCAGCCCAAAGCTTCAGCCACCTGAGCAGCCAAAGACATCGGTTCAAAAGGCTTAGCAATCACGCTCACCACCCCCAAATCCGCGAACATCCGCCTGTCGCTAGCGAGAGCCTTAGCCGTCAGTAAAATTACCGGAATGTGCTGCGTAGCATGATTAGCTTGTAACTGTTGAAAAGTAGTAGGCCCATCTTGGTCGGGCATCATCACATCCAAGAGAATAGCATCAGGCTGTTCGGCAAGAGCCTTAGCCACTCCCTCGCGGCCAGAACTCGCGGTCAGGACTTCCCAGCCCCCCACCACCTCAAGACTGACTTGAGCGACTTCCCGAATATCTTCCGCATCATCAATAACCAAGATGCGCTTGGCCGTCAAAATTAACATCTTTTTTAGAAATTAGAACTGATCACAGAGTAGAGGCTAAATGTGAATGTTTTATAAAGCAAACTGTTTTGCCCGATCAAACTTTACAGTAAATTTATAAAACTGTAAAATTTTCCCACCCAAAAAATCCACTTTTCCACCTCACATCTCGATTGTTTACCGCTTCTGCCTGTATATCCCGAGGGGCAAGAATCACAGTCCCGGATGCACTCGCGACAAGAGTGAAACCGGGTTTTTTTTAGCGTTTCTGCAGGCTGCAACCAAGTATTTAGGTAAAAAAACCCGGTTTCTGCATCCAGGATGGAATGAAAATTTTTGAATTCATATTTTTTCATGAATAATGACGAACGACCAATGTCTTCCCTTAACTTTCTCCCTCCCCAATAAGTGGCAGACTTAAGAAAAAAGTGCTGCCCTCCCCCACAATGCTCTCCACCCAAATCCGGCCCCCGTGCTGCTGCACGATACTGCGACAAATAGCCAGCCCCAAACCAGTACCTTCCTTTTGGCGAGAATCTGAAGCATCAACCTGTTGGAAGCGTTCAAAGACCATCTCTAGCTTGTCCGCCGGAATTCCCCGCCCTTGGTCTTTCACAGTAATCAGGATTTCCGAACTCACTGCTACGTGCGGATTGATGCCGGTAGATTCAGGAGACGACACTGACTTCAACCCAGATTTTTCTGCCAAATCTCGCTCGTGCGTCAACTCCCCGCTTAGCCAAATCGTAGCACCCGGAGGCGAAAATTTGATAGCATTACTGAGCAGATTTGTCAAGGCCTGAATTAGCCGATCGGGAATACCTCGCAATTGCGCCCCCACAGGCGTCACCGACAGAGTAACTCCTGCCTGCTGGGCCATTCCCTGCATCTCCTCAGCCGCCTGCAACATCAGCTCAGCAACATTGCAAGTTTGTTTGATGGCAGTGCTGTAACTCGACTCCATCCGCTCTAAATCCAGGATGTCGTTGACCAAGCGCACCAAGCGGTCAGTATTAGTGACAGCAATCTCCAGCATCCGCTTGGCTTTCTGGGGGTGAGCGTCAAGCAGGCCGCTGTTGAGGAGGCCGAGGGCGCCGTGAATCGAGGTCATCGGCGTCCGCAATTCGTGGCTGACAACAGAGATGAATTCATCTTTCAGGTGCTCGATCGCCAGCCGATCAGTGATATCCTTAAAAGTCACCACAGCTCCAATAATTTCGCCTCGTTCGCGCATCGGAGCGACAACGTACTCAACCGGAAAACTGCTGCCGTCTCGCCGACAAAACACCTCATCCGTGACACGGCGAACCTCTCCGTCTGCCAAGGTGTCTAAAATTTGAGAACTTACCCGCTTTGGCAGTTTGCTCGCCGCCAGTGCGCCTGAGTCTGTGGCAAGTTGAGAACGTGAATTGATGTCTGTGGCTGGTGACAAAAGCTCGATCGCCCCTGGGCATTCTTCCTGTGAACAGTTTATGGTTTCATAGAGCGGTCGATCGATCAATTCCTTCGATACGCAGCCCGCCATTCTCACCGCCGCCGGATTGACAAAAGTTACTTTTCCCTCTTTGTTCAACCCGCAAATTCCTTCGCCTGCGGAGAACAAAATCATTTCTGTTTGGTGGCGCAGTTGTTCGAGGGCTTTTTCGATTCGCTTGCTGTCGCTGATGTCGCGAGCGATTGTCGAAACGCCCGTTAGTGTTCCCGTGGCGTCTTTAATCGGAGATATCGTCAGGGATACATCTATCTGTTTGCCATCTTTACGCAAGTGCACGGTTTCGTAATGGTCGATGGTGGCTCCCGCCCGAATATTTTCCAGAATTTGCGACATTTCCTTGGGGCGTTGGGGAATTGCTAAAATCTCGATCGACTGCCCCTTGACGAACTGCGCGCTGTAGCCATAGAGCTTCTCTGCTCCTGGATTCCAGCTCAGAATTGTGCCGGCGAGGGTTTTGCTGATGATGCCGTCGTCGGAAGACTCGACAATGGACGCTAAGCGCACCAGTTCGTCTTGCGCCTGCTTGTATTCGGTAATGTCGCGGCCCAAAATCACGATACTTTTGCGTCTGCCGTCGGGGTGAAATACAGGTACTTTAATCACGTCGTAGATTTTCACAGTACCGTCCGATCGCTGAACCACTTCTTCTCCCCTAGAAAGTGTACCTTTTTCCCACGCTGCTCGATCGCTGACCTCGCACGCCTGTAGGGCCGAACGGTAAAAACTGCTGAGTTCTCCTAGCTGAGAATCTGTCAGCCCGCGGTATTCATCTGCTGATAGCTCGAACAATTCCAATATCCCTTGATTTGCCTCCTGCCACCTGCCCTCGCCATCTTTAAAGCAGACAATATCTGGCATGGCATTCATCAGCAAGTCGAGATAGGAGTTTGAGCGCAGTGCAGCTTCTACCTCGGCTTGCTTGGCGATTTCCTGTTGCAGGTTTTCGTTTGCCGTTTGCAGCGAATCGATTAACAAACTTTCGGTAAAAGTGCGTTCTTTAATTACTTCCTGAAGTCGGTGGATTTCTAGGGACAATCGCCTGCGCGCCAACAAATTTTCTACCCGCAAGTGCAGTTGGGCGGCATCTACGGGAGTTGTTATTAAATCGTCAATTCTGCGATCGAGTTGTTTTGCACTCAGCGAAAAAGGCGGTTCAGAAAAAGCAGGGGTTTGGGATTTTCTTAGGAGCAAAAACGGTAAAAATATCGGAGCGACAGCAGCTTTTAACGCTTCTACCAGTGGCCCAATGCGATCGCAGTTTTCCTCGTCGAGAATGCACAAGTCAAAAGCAATTTGGGTAATCGAAAATTCGGAGTTGGGTTCGGAAGTGCGATCGTCGGGTACTATCACCTCATGGTCGGTGTTGAGGTGTGCGATCGGCAAATGTTGTTTTTGGAGGCGATCGACCAATAGCAAAATGCGACTCATTAGTTTGATAATTTCCCAATGACTAATGATTTAATTTCCAATAAATTCACCGATGATCAGGTTGATAGTCCAATACGGTTCACTTAAGACAGATCTCCCTGGCACACCCCTTAAAAAGGGGGGACAAGAAAGCTCTTGCAGCGTCCCCCTTGCTTTCGGGGGATGCTGCAAGGGAGCTCCGGGGCATAAATAGTGTTAAGTGAACCGTATTGGTTTATAGTCAGGACTTCAGTCCTCTTTTTTCTGAGGAGTGAAGTCCTAACGCTCGAACCAATTTTATAGCGGTAGAACGATCGGACTACACTGCAATCCAAGACCAAGACCAATGACAACTGTCAACTGTCAACTGTCAACTGTCTTTTTACGGCATTCCGATTGGAATCAAAGTATCTTCCGGCATACAACTAGAATAACGCTCCCCTTCCGATAAAACCGCAATCAGCCTCATTTGCCAGTCGGGCATAATTTGCAAATCCGCCCAGGGTATTGCTACCTCCAAACATTTATCCAGTCCCACTTGGGCGCGGCTGATGCGGGAATGCCACTCATCGCCCTCTCCTGCTTCCTGAAACCAAATCGATTTCGTCAGCAAATTAATCTCTAACTGATGGTGGAATCGATAGTTTAGCGGTGCTTCGTCTGGCAAACCCGACAGCGGAATCATACTATTGTGCATGGTGCGATCGGGATAATACCAGAACAAATTCAACTCCGGCGGGCAATCAATACCCGGGCGTATCCCAGCCTTAAAGTCGGCGCGAAGGTAAAAATTCAAGTGATCGACACCGTACCAAAGCCGCTGAATTGCCGAACTCCGGTGCATCGTACCCCTTGCTCCCCCAACTTCAATCCGGCCGGCTTTGTCCCAATCCTGTTCGTTACCGATACCGTCGATAATCGGGTGAATAAAGCTCAGCGGCTGGTGGTCGCCTTGAACCTGGTGCACCTCAACTTGCCGCCGCACATCCAGGGGTACAGGCTCGCCCAGAGCTTCGTAAATTGCCGCTAGGTGTTCGCGGAATAGCTGGTCGAACATAGCATCTTGATTCGACGTGTGGCCTTCGCCAAACCACCAGAACCAATCGGAACCTTCGGCCGCAAACAGCGCTTCCCAAGCTTCTGGATTGCTCTCTTCTGTGGCCTCTGGATGGTTTGCTAGTACCTGTCTCGCCGCCCCTAACAAGTCCCAAGCGCGATTTTTAGCGGGATCGCCGATCCAAGTTGTCAGGGAACCGTCTACCCAGGAACCGGTATGGAGTTGGGCGGCGGGTATGGTTTCGGTGGCTGGGAATTGGTCGAGAAATTCCGAGACTGTGACTAATTTGATATCGGGATTGTCGCTGAGAGTTTGATAGAGGGATTCTAAGAAGGGTTTGCCGTCTTGGGGATAGAATTCCCAGCAATTTTCGCCGTCTAGGGCGATCGTCACTAACCAAGGATTTTCTAAAGCTGTTTGGCCGTCGGATTGTCGGTGTTTGAGAGTTCTGCCGATCGCCTCCAAGTGTCCCACCAAATCCGACGCAGCCTTTTCCGGTTCCATCGAACCGTAGGTAAAACCAATCAAATCAGACAATCGGTGGTCTCGAAATACGATCGCCAAATCGCCATCAGGAGTTTCTAAACGATAAGGGCGATACAACAATTCTGGTTCGCAGACATTCCCCGCCCCATCGCGGTTAAAAAAGTTTTTAATTGTCCACCCCAATACCGCCTCGTCCGAGACGATCCATTTAAACCCTTGTTTGGCAATGTAGGGCAAAATTTCCGGGCTAACTGCCTGTTCCGACGGCCACAAACCGCGCGGTTGGCACTCAAATCTGTCTTGATACATATCCCAGGCTTTTCTCAAATGTCTGGGAATATCTTCTGCCCACTGAAACCGGTGTTGTGGCAGCGTCATGTTGGGAATGGCTATGCGGCCGCCGTTGGTGTCGGCAAGCAGCGGCAAAATCGGGTGCGTGTAGGGGGTTGTGGAGACTTCCAACTGTCCCTCAGCTTGCATTTTACGGTGCTGGGGAACGATTCTGGCGAGGATTTCTTTTTGTTTTGAGTAGATGTTTTTTCGGTCTGCCAGATTGAAATTTTGTCCTTGTTTCAGCCAGCCTGCAATCTCGGGGTCATCCCAAAACAGCGGATCGATCCAAGCTAAATTGTGCCACGCCAGCAAGTCGCCATAATCCTGCACTTTCCAGTTTGCCAAACACCACTGAATGCCGTTTTCCTGCCGCTGAGTGTAGAGTTGAGCGTACCGGGGGTGGGGCTGAATCAGGGTGTGGTAGTTGGCATCAAAGAAGTGTTCTAAAATGAACTCTTGTTCTTGGATGTTTAAATCCTCGGCTCGCTTCAGAGTGACCGCCAAGTAAGGGTCTAATGCTCTGTCGGCGATGCAGTCTTCTATCTGCAAAATCAAGGAGGGAACCAGGTTTACTGTTTGATGCAGTTTGGGGTATTTTGCCAGAATCAAAACTAAATCTAAGTAGTCTTTGACGCCGTGCAAGCGCACCCAAGGCAGTCGATAGTGTTCTTGGAGGTGAAATTTGGGGGACTGCAATATC
>JANYGO010000054.1 GCA_025362325.1 Cyanobacteriota bacterium
CGATCGCCGATCGGGTAAATCTCAGTTTAGAGGAAATAGATGATTTGGAAAAGCGGGAACAGTTTGAACGAGAACGAATAGGTGCGATCGAGTTGAGTAAGGCCCAAGGGCTGGCCCAAGGGCTGGCTGAAGGTTTGACTCAAGGGCTGGCTGAAGGGCGAACTGAAGGCTTGACTCAAGGGTTGACTCAAGGGCGGGCTGAAGGCATACAAATTGGCGAACAAGTTGGCGAACAAAGAGGTCAAATAAATTTGATTAAACGCCAATTGCAACGCCAATTAGGGGATTTAAATCAAGAAATAGAAGAGAGTTTGTCACGACTATCTTCTGAACAATTATCGGCATTAGGCGAGGCTATTTTCGATTTATCTAGTTTAGCTAATCTATCCAGTTGGCTAGAAACTAATTGCGCTAATTGAGCATGACTGAGGTGATTTCCATATTACCAGCTATAGCATTACATTTTGGAGAGATTAAGTATATGTCTTCAGATTCTATGAAGGACGATCGCACAAATTTCAATACTGTACCCGAACACGAGATTTTTGGCGATCGCGATTTGCCATCTTGGTTAACCTCTCAACAAATCAGCCTCGCTTGTACTACCTATCAAACCAGCAGGTTGATGTTAATCGGCGCTGCGCCAGAAACGAACAGAATATCGGCTTTTTGGCGAATATTCGATCGCGCAATGGGACTTTTTTGCACACCGGAACGCCTTTATCTAAGCTCAAAATATCAACTTTGGCAATTAGACAATGTGCTAGCGGAGGGTAGACAACATCAAGGTTACGATCGCCTCTACATACCGCGCATCGCCCACACCACCGGAGATATCGACATTCACGATATAGCAGTTGATAAAAATAACCAAATCATTTTTATTAGCACGTTATTTAATTCTATCGCTACTTTGAGCGATCGCCACAGTTGCAAACCTCTCTGGAAACCAGGTTTTATCTCACAGTATATCAACGAAGACCGCTGTCACCTCAACGGTTTGGCGATGGTGGCTGGAGAGGCGAAATATGTCACGGCGTCGAGTCAGTCGGATGTGGTGGATGGCTGGCGCGATCGCAGAAAAAATGGCGGTATAGTGATTGACGTGGCATCTAATGATATCATCGTCACGGGACTGTCAATGCCGCATTCACCTCGCTGGTATCGAGATAAGTTGTGGTTGCTGAATTCGGGGAGAGGGGAATTTGGTTATGTGGATTTAGATACAGGGAAATTTCAGGCGATCGCGTTTTGTCCGGGATATGTCCGAGGATTGGCATTTTGGCAAAATTGGGCAATTGTGGGACTGTCGAAACCTCGGGGAGGTGACAATACTTTTAGCGGTTTAGAATTGGATGAGTTGTTGGTAGCTAAAGATGCTGAGGCTAGGTGCGGTATGATGGTGATAGATTTGACTACTGGGGCGATCGTTCATTGGTTGAGGTTTGAAGGAATTGTCACGGAACTGTATGATGTGCAGGTGATTGAGGGGGTGCAAAAGCCGATGGCTTTGGGTTTTCAAACGGACGAAATTGCTCAGTTAATTACTTTGGAACTTTAACCGCAGATGGCGGCGGATAAACGCTTTGGAACCCTTCGGAGTGTGGGTTTGGATTTAAGGGCGAGAGTCCTTTGCGATCTTTTTTGGATTTAAGGGATCTCGCACTTTTGTTGATTCCTTGAATCTGCCGCAAATTTCGGATATTTATTTCCCAAAACGGCCCCGAATGCGATCGACAAACATATCAACTTCCGGCAACTTCATCTGACTCACAAAAATTACAAAAACTCCCAACCCCGCGAAACTTGCCACACTCAACTGCACCAATTGAACTACCAAACCTTCAGTACCCAAAACTCTTTGACAGCCTTGCAGAGTAGCCAAAGACACGAAAGCAGTTAGAGAACTGCCAGAAGCTAACCCCAGAAAAGGCAAACTCCACTTCCGCCAAGGCAGACCACCAAGCTTTTTATCTAATAAGTACAAAAGCATCAGCATCGAAACAAGATTCACTCCCACCGTCGCCAGAACTAATCCGGGCGCGCCGAAAGCTCCTACCAACAAATAATCCAACAAACCATTCAAAAAGATATTGATAATACTGATCCGAAAAGGCGTTTCTCCATCTCCCAAAGCGTAAAATACCCGTACCAAAACGTCGCGTCCCAAATACACAAACATCCCAATACTGTAAGCCATCAGTAGGGGCGCGACAAATTGCGAGGCTGACTGATTAAAAGCATAGCGTTCGTAAACAACGCGGACGATGGGTGTAGCCAGTGTCACCATTAAAGCGCTCAGCGGCAGCATCGTCAGCCCAGTCAAAACTAAAGCTTGACGAATTCTATCTTTTAATTCCGGCCAGTCTTTGGGTTCGGCAAGGCGAGAAAAAATTGGCAAAAAAGGTACTAAAATTACATTAGAAATGATGCCTAAAGGAGTCATAACCAACAAGCCACTGTAACCCAACGCAGAGGCAGCCTGAGGGATGTAGGATGCGAAAAATAGGTCAGTATAGACATTAATTTGCAGCATTCCCGATGACAAGGTAGCAGGAACCATCACCTTAATTACTTCTTGTACTCCGGGGCGTTTAAAATTAAACCGCAAGCGCAATGTTCCCAAGCCGGCGCGCCACTGCGCCACCAATTGCACCAACCACTGCAAAACTGCGCCGGCGAGGGTTCCCCAAGCTAACACTAAGCCGCCCATTAGTGCATATTTTGGCTGAGTAATTTTGTCTCCGAGTTGCAGTGCGAGAATGCCCAAACCGCCGACAAGTGCAACGCTGGAAAATAAAGGGCTGATCGAAGGAAGCCAATACATATCGGCGGCGTTGAGAGTGCCGAAACCAATACCGATTAAGCCTGAAAGTAATGCCATCGGCGCCATAATCCGAAATTGTTGGACAGCAATTGCTTTGATTTCTAAGCCTTCTGCTGTTCTATTTAATCCCGGTGCTACCAAATCGATCGCCTGATCTGCAAAAATAATTAAAGCGATTGTTACCAACAAAAGTATGCCGCCGACTAAGGTTGTGATAGTCTCGACTAAGGGTGCAGCTTCTTTTTTGTCGCGGCGGGCTAAAACGCTGACTATGGCGCTGTGAAATGGCCCGTTGATGCCTCCGAGCAAAATAAATAAGAAACCGGGGATGACGTAGGCGTAGTTGTAGGCATCGACGGCGACACCGACTCCAAAGGCTGCGGCGATCGCAATTTGGCGCACCAACCCGAAGACTTTACTAATCAGAGTGGCGACTGCGACAATGCCGGCAATCCCCGCCAGGGAACGAGAGGGCTTCTGCGGTTCAGACACAAATAGTTACAAATGGTAGTGATAAAAGGCTTCACTAAGTTTAATAGCAAATCTGGAAAATCATAACATGAATTCAGAAAATTTCTATTCCGAATTACCTTTACTCGATAATTTTTACGATATTACTGAACCCAAAAACTTTGTTGATGTGCCGGATGACTGGTACATTCTTGTCACAGATATTCGCGGTTCGACACAAGCGGTGGAAGCCGGACGCTACAAAGATGTTAACTTATTGGGAGCTTGTTCGATCGTTGCTGTTTTGAACGTCGCGGACCAAACAGAGATTCCGTTTGTGTTTGGTGGCGATGGCGCTTCTCTGTTAATTGGGCCGCAACTTTTACCCGCTGCCCAGGAAGCAATGCTGGCGGTAAAAAAACTGGCGATCACCTCATTTGACCTTGATTTGCGAGTTGGCGCAGTGCCGGTAAAGATTTTGCTAAACACTAATTATCGGTTGAAAATAGCTAAGTTAAAAGTTTCGGAAAATTACAGCCAAGCTATTTTTACGGGCGGCGGCTTAACCTATGCTACGGAGCTGATTAAAGACCCTGTTGCAGGGAATATTTACACGATCAAAAATCAAGATCTTTCTGCAAAAGCAGATTTTTCCGGCTTGGAGTGTCGGTGGCAAGATATTCCCAGCAAGTACGGAGAAATAGTTACTCTGCTAGTAATGGTGCAAAAGGATTTTTCCCAGCAAAGCCACCAAATTTACAAAAATGTGTTGCGGGAAATAGAGCGCATTTTTGGTTCTGAAAATTGTTTAAATCCTATTGATGGTAAAAATCTTAAATTAACATTAAAGAGCAGCAAACTGATTAAAGAAACTCAAGTTATGACGAGCGGTGGTACTTGGCTAGAACGCCAGATGTATTTATCGAAAATACAGTTAGAGACGGCTCTAGGCTCGCTGTTAATGAATTTTAAGGTCAAGACGGCAGAGGTGGATTGGGGAGTTTATAAAAATAGTGCGATCGCAGCTACGGATTACCGCAAGTTTGACGATCTTTTGAGGATGGTAATTGCGGGGAATGGGCGACAGCGATCGAAATTGACGGAGTATTTGGAAAACAAATACCGTGAAGGTAAGCTGGTTTATGGTTTGCACGTTTCTGACAGGGCGTTGATGACTTGTTTGGTGTTTGAACGCAGCGGAAGACAAGTGCATTTTGTGGATGGCGCTGATGGAGGTTATGCTTTAGCTGCTAAAGATATGAAACAAAGAATGAAGTAGATGTATAGCCTTTCTCAGAAAGATGAGGTACTATCCGGGATAGGGCATAGGGCATAGGGCATAGGGCATAGGGAATCGGGCATAGGGAATCGGGCATCGGGCATAGGGCATAGGGCATCGGGCATAGGGCATCGGGCATCGGGCATAGGGCATCGGGCATAGGGCATCGGGCATCGGGCATAGGGCATAGGGCTATCCTCACCACGCTTGAGAACCGCTATATCATCAAGGTTTGTGTACCTACTGCATGGTATTATTTATTTGACTTGATTTAAACAAGTCAATTCAAAAAATATTAGGAAATTAGACCGTGCTGAAACTTTATCACAATCCCCTCTCTACTAACTCTCGCCGCGTTTGGATTGCTTTGCTGGAAAAAGAGCTTGAGTTTGAATTAGTGCCGCTAAAATTAAACGGCGATCAATTTCAACCATATTTTTTGGCAATTAGCCCTTTTCACCACGTCCCTGTTTTAGCTGATGGCGATTTTCATTTAATAGAAACTCTGGCAATTCTTGATTATCTGGAAGCTAAGTATCCGGCGATCGCACTGTTGCCGCAAGATGCTAAGGATTTGGCGATCGCCCGCATGGTACAAATGGTCACAGTCAACGAATTGACACCAGCGCTAAGTCCCTTTGTCCGCAAGAGTTTCGGTGGTGTAGGCGACCCGGAAAAACTGGAAAAATCTGGGCAGCAAGTGGCGGCGGTACTGAGGTTTTTTGAGGATTTGTTGGGCGATCGACCTTTTTTTGGCAGCAGCAGCGCGATTACCCTCGCGGATATTGTGGCTGGTGTTTCCGTGCCTTGGCTGCCCGAACTAGGCGTGTCTTTGGACAATTACCCCAAATTGCAGGCTTGGTCGGAACGCTTAAATTCCCGCCCTTCTTGGCAACAAACGCAAGCCAGTCCCGAACCTGGTTGACTGACAAAAGTCAGTCAAGATCGGGATAAAAGCTGACCCAGACTGGATTAAAGAGAAAAAGAGGGATCAACTGTTTTTAACAAAAAAACCAGTATGAATCGAAATGATCGATCGCCCCTCTCATCTTCAT
>JANYGO010000063.1 GCA_025362325.1 Cyanobacteriota bacterium
ATGAAGATGAGAGGGGCGATCGATCATTTCGATTCATACTGGTTTTTTTGTTAAAAACAGTTGATCCCTCTTTTTCTCTTTAATCCAGTCTGGGTCAGCTTTTATCCCGATCTTGACTGACTTTTGTCAGTCAACCAGGTCCATGACTGACACCCATCCCCGCCGCACTGCATAGAGCAGCCTGCTGACAATTTTTCGATCGTCTGAGCTTCTTAAACTCTGAGAATTAATTTCGTATTGAATCTGGTGGAACACTGTCCGATCGATCTTACCTGATTTCCAAATGTTCAAGTAAACTTCCGAAATTGTATGTTCAGGAATATAAGCTTTGGTAGTCATCTGCGGTCAACTCCATGTATATTTCTTATTTTCGGGCAATTTTAGATAACTTTATGTGATATCGATCCGCCCTGACTGTGATGATCTCGCAGGCTGGAGTTGATGCGCGTCTCGCAAAAATAGTAGTTCGAGCAAAATATCGATCGTTCTATATTTTGCTGGCCGCTGTAACCCGCATCACAGTTGCGCTTAAATTATACTCAGCCACTACCCTTCGCCCCAGACGCTGGTAAGTCGCAACTTGCACTTGCTGCAAGGAAAGATCGCGTGCTGCGGCAAATTTCTTGCCAAAAAAACTCGAGTCGTGTACTATATAGAGTCTGGTATCCTCACTTACCCATAATTATTTTCATTCATCCCGTCCCCCCAGAGGGGAAGGGACTTTCAGTGCGGATGCCGCCAAATCACTATATTCAGCAAAAAGCTAGAAATGCCGTAACTCATGCCCACTATTCAGCAACTCATCCGTTCAGCACGGGAACAAACGCAGAAAAAAACCAAATCGCCAGCTCTCAAGAGTTGCCCCCAGCGCCGCGGAGTTTGCACCAGAGTCTACACGACCACCCCGAAAAAACCTAACTCGGCGCTGCGGAAGGTGGCTCGGGTACGGCTGACTTCTGGTTTTGAAGTGACAGCCTACATTCCCGGCATCGGTCACAACTTGCAAGAACACTCAGTAGTAATGATCCGGGGCGGTCGGGTAAAAGATTTGCCCGGAGTTAGATACCACATCATTCGCGGTACATTAGACACCGCCGGAGTGAAAGACCGCAAGCAAGGTCGTTCCAAGTACGGGGCAAAGCGTCCTAAAGAGAAAAAATAACACGGCTATCGCCCGATCGCCGGGGTGGAAAAGCAAAAATAAGTCTGATCTGTCGATCAAGATTTGAGCCAAAACCCCCAAATTCAATCAATCAAAATCAAAAATCCCAAATAGAACTATGTCTCGCCGCACAGTTATTCAAAAACGTCCAGTTCCGCCAGATCCCACTTACAACAGCCGGTTGGTAAGCATGATGGTGAGACGGATCATGCAGCACGGCAAAAAATCCGTGGCCTCCAGCATCGTCTACGACGCGCTAAAGACCATCCAAGAACGCACAGGAGCCGAACCGTTAGACTTGTTTGAAAAAGCAGTCAAAAACGCTACACCCCTGGTAGAAGTCAAAGCCCGCCGAGTTGGTGGCGCCACCTACCAAGTGCCAATGGAAGTACGTTCCGATCGCGGAACCACCCTCGCCCTCCGCTGGCTGATCAGATTTGCCCGCGCCCGCACAGGCCGCTCAATGGCAGCTAAACTAGCTAACGAACTGATGGATGCAGCTAACGAAACAGGCAGTGCCATTCGCAAACGCGAAGAAACACACCGTATGGCCGAAGCTAACAAGGCTTTTGCTCACTACCGGTACTAATTGCCAACTCGGGCATGGAGAAGAGGTCGATCGTGCGGCATAAAAGCATCAGGCGATAAATTAAAAAGTGTCTATGTTGAGTTGTTGAGATTGCTTCTCCTGGGGCCATGCTGCCGGCCATTCGTGAAGCAAACTCAAAACTCCCAAAGGAAAAATTCACCAAGTCTCTGAATCCTCCATGTCGCATCCTTAATATTTTTGTAAACAAATGTTGCAAAAAATATTAGAATGTAACAATAAGCTCAATATACTTATCTGGTAAGTCGATTGGGAGTGCAAAATAAGGTTCTGTGTAGTATATTAGTATTATAACAGCAACACAAAATCAAAGGAGATAGCTGTGGCACGTACCGTCCCGCTAGAAAAAACTCGCAACATCGGCATCGCAGCCCACATAGATGCGGGCAAAACAACGACAACAGAAAGGATTCTGTTCTATTCTGGCATGGTTCACAAAATGGGTGAAGTGCACGAGGGGACAGCAGTCACTGACTGGATGGAGCAAGAGCGGGAGCGGGGAATTACGATTACTGCTGCCGCTATCACCACCAGTTGGAAAGATTACAAAATCAACATCATCGACACTCCCGGACACGTAGACTTCACGATCGAAGTCGAACGATCGATGCGAGTGCTCGACGGAGTGATCGCAGTGTTCTGCTCGGTAGGCGGAGTGCAGCCGCAATCGGAAACAGTTTGGCGTCAAGCCGATAGGTACCACGTACCTCGGATTGTGTTTGTCAACAAAATGGATCGGATGGGTGCAAACTTCTACAAAGTCCACGCCCAAATTTGCGATCGCATGAGATCGAATGCCGTACCAGTCCAAATCCCGATCGGCAGCGAAGAAAACTTCCGGGGAATTGTAGATTTAGTGCAAATGAAAGCCTACATCTACAACAACAACACCGGCACGGATATCGAGGAAATAGAAATCCCCGATGAAGTAAAAGAACTCGCAGCAGAATATCGCACCAAGCTGATCGAGTCCGTAGCAGAAACCAGCGACGCCCTCACGGCAAAATACCTCGAAGGCGAAGAACTAACGGAAGCCGAAATCCGCCATGCCCTGCGCCGAGGCACAATCTCCGGGGCAATAGTCCCCGTGCTGTGCGGTTCTGCCTTCAAAAACAAAGGCGTTCAGCTTTTGTTGGATGGAGTGATAGACTACCTGCCGTCGCCCTTGGAAGTTCCTGCAATTCAAGGACTCCTGCCCAACGGCGACACAGCAGAGCGAGCAGCAGATGACAACGCTCCCCTGTCAGCCCTGGCATTCAAGATTATGGCAGACCCCTACGGCCGCCTGACCTTTGTTCGGGTATACTCCGGTATCCTGAAAAAAGGAACCTACGTCCTCAACTCCACCAAAGACAAAAAAGAGCGGGTTTCTCGCTTAATTGTCCTTAAAGCTGACGATCGGATAGAAGTTGAGGAACTCCGCGCCGGAGACTTGGGAGCAGTCTTGGGTTTGAAAGACACCTTCACCGGCGACACCATCTGCGATGAATTCGCGCCAGTGATTCTGGAATCCCTGTTTATTCCAGAGCCAGTAATCTCCGTGGCTGTCGAACCCAAAACCAAACAAGACATGGAGAAGCTCTCCAAAGCCCTCCAGTCGCTGTCGGAAGAAGACCCCACCTTCCGAGTCAACGTTGACCCAGAAACCAACCAGACAGTCATCGCCGGCATGGGCGAACTACACCTGGAAATCTTGGTAGACAGGATGTTGCGGGAATTCAAAGTAGAAGCCAACGTGGGTCAGCCACAAGTAGCCTACCGCGAAACCATTCGCAAAGCAGTTCGCGCCGAAGGTAAATTTATCCGCCAAAGCGGCGGTAAAGGTCAGTACGGTCACGTCGTGATCGAACTAGAACCAACCGAAGTCGGAACTGGCTTTGAATTTGTCTCCAAAATTGTCGGCGGCACTGTACCGAAAGAGTACATCGGCCCGGCAGGACAAGGGATGAAAGAAGCCTGCGAATCAGGTATTGTAGCAGGATATCCCGTGATTGACCTCAAAGCTACTATGGTAGATGGGTCTTTCCACGACGTAGACTCCTCAGAAATGGCATTTAAGATCGCCGGTTCAATGGCAATCAAAGAAGCCGTGATGAAGGCGTCGCCAGTGCTGCTAGAGCCTATGATGAAAGTAGAGGTTGAAGTTCCCGAAGATTACATCGGGAACGTCATCGGAGACCTCAACTCGCGTCGGGGTCAGATCGAAGGTCAAGAGACGGATCAGGGAATTGCCAAAGTTTCTGTAAAGGTTCCACTAGCAGAAATGTTTGGTTACGCTACTGACATCCGCTCGAAAACCCAAGGTCGAGGCATCTTCACAATGGAATTCAGCCATTACGAAGAAGTGCCGCGAAATGTGGCTGAAGCCATTATCGCTAAGAACAAAGGGAACTAATGATTTGAGGTTTTAGATTTGGGATTTTGGATTGAATCCAAAATCTAAAATTTCAAATCTCAAGTCTAAAATCGCTAAAAAAAACAAGGAACAGATCGAGAATGGCACGCGCAAAATTTGAACGGACTAAACCCCACGTAAACATCGGCACAATCGGTCACGTTGACCACGGCAAAACAACTTTGACCGCCGCGATTACGATGACTCTTTCAGCATTGGGTCAGGCTAAGGGTAAGAACTACGCCGACATCGACGCTGCGCCAGAAGAAAAAGCACGCGGTATTACGATTAATACTGCTCACGTAGAATACGAAACCACAAGCCGCCACTACGCCCACGTAGACTGCCCCGGACACGCTGACTATGTGAAAAACATGATCACCGGTGCTGCTCAAATGGACGGTGGCATCCTAGTAGTGTCAGCGGCAGACGGCCCCATGCCTCAAACTCGCGAACACATCCTGCTAGCTAAGCAAGTTGGCGTTCCCAGCTTGGTGGTCTTCTTGAACAAAGAAGACATGGTGGATGACGCTGAACTGTTGGAATTGGTAGAACTGGAAGTTCGCGAACTTTTGAGCTCTTACGATTTTCCTGGCGATGACATCCCCATCGTGACCGGTTCTGGATTGAAAGCTCTCGAAGCGATGCTTGCTAATCCCAAAACCAAAGAAGGCGAAAATGAGTGGGTTGACAAGATTTACAAGCTGATGCAAGCAGTAGATTCTTACATCCCTACTCCAGAACGCGAAATTGATAAGCCTTTCTTGATGGCTGTAGAAGACGTATTCTCGATTACTGGTCGGGGTACTGTGGCTACTGGTCGGATTGAGCGTGGCACAGTCAAAGTCGGCGAAACTGTCGAAGTGATTGGTCTTAAGGACACTCGCAGCACGACGGTGACTGGTGTGGAAATGTTCACCAAGTCCTTGGAAGAAGGCTTGGCTGGCGACAACGTGGGTCTACTTCTCCGGGGGATTTTAAAGGCAGATATTGAAAGAGGCATGGTGATTGCCAAGCCGAAGAGCATCTTGCCTCACACTCAGTTTGAATCTGAAGTGTACATTCTGAAGAAAGAAGAAGGCGGCCGTCACACGCCCTTTTTCTCTGGCTACCGCCCTCAATTCTACGTCCGTACAACTGACGTAACCGGTACGATCAAGCAGTTCACTGCTGATGACGGTACAGAAGCTGAAATGGTGATGCCCGGTGACCGCATCAAGATGACTGTGGAACTGATTCACCCGATCGCGATCGAACAAGGAATGCGCTTCGCCATCCGCGAAGGCGGCCGTACAGTCGGCGCCGGCGTTGTTTCCAAAATCCTCAAGTAGGATTCCGATAACGCTTTTGCATAGCAGAAAAGCCTAATTAAATTTAGTGGCTTTTCTGCTATTTAGTGATGAGTCATCAGTCATTAGTTCGCAGTTAGTAGTTAGCAGAAAAACAACTAACAACTGACAATTAAGAACTAATGACCAATGACTACTGATTAATGACTACTGACTAACAACAAACTGAACCTAGAAAATTCAACAAAAAAAATGGCAACTATTCAACAGCAAAAAATTCGGATTCGCCTCAAAGCTTTCGATCGCCGAATTTTAGACGCATCTTGCGAAAAGATTGTAGAGACAGCAAATCGGACAGCAGCCACCGCGATCGGCCCGATTCCCCTACCGACAAAACGACGGATTTATTGCTTGCTGCGATCGCCCCACGTAGACAAAGATTCTCGCGAACACTTTGAAACCCGCACGCACCGCCGAATTATCGACATTCACCAGCCTTCGGCTAAAACAATTGACGCTTTGATGAAACTGGATTTGCCAGCCGGCGTAGATATCGAAGTCAAGCTGTAGATTGACGCATCTCAAACGCAGAAAGAAGGAACAATGGAAAAATACATTGTTCCTTTTTTGCTAAAAGTGCGATCGACAATAGTCATCAGTCAGCAGTCAGTAGTCAGTAGTCATTCGTTTGTAGTCATTCGTTTGTAAGTAAATCGCTCCAATTAAAGGTAAATTTTTATAAATTAGGGATAATGAAACAAACGCTGATTTTAAAGTGGGTATAATAGCGTTTGAAAGAGTTATTTAAGCAAAAACATAATTTTTATCATTTTGAAGGCATGACGGCTTATTGAAGCTGGCAGCGGTTGCTGGGATCATGAGTGCTCGCGATCGATCAAGCGAATGCTCGTCGCAAAAGCCCGATCGTCCCCGCCCCGGAATTACTCAAATCAGTTAAAGTAAGAAAAATAAGCGCAAGTACCGTCACCTTTGAGCGACAATGGCATCCTCTTCCTCCTCCGCAGTTCGCGAACTCCCCTTATTTCCGTTGCCGGAAGTGGTTCTATTTCCAGGTAGACCGCTGCCGCTGCAAATCTTCGAGTTTCGCTATCGAATTATGATGAATACGATTCTGGAGGGCGATCGCCGTTTCGGTGTGCTCATGTGGGACCCCAACCAAAACAAAGTCTCAGCCGTTGGCTGTTGCGCCGAAGTAATTCATTGCCAGCGCCTCCCGGACGATCGGATGAAAATCATGACTCTCGGACAGCAGCGGTTCCGAGTCCTCGATGCCGTTCGGGAAAAACCATATTTAGTCGGTTTAGTAGAATGGATTGAAGACGAACCGCCGCAAAAAGACCTCCGATCTTTGGGCAAAGAAGTCGAACAACTGCTAAGAGATGTAGTTCGCCTATCTAGCAAATTGATGGATCAGCCGATCGACCTACCCGAAGACATTCCCAGTTTGCCCACAGAACTGTCCTACTGGGTAGCCAGCTACCTTTACGGTGCAGCGACAGAACAGCAAACTCTTTTAGAATTGCAAGATACAGCAGCGAGATTGGAACGCGAAACTGAGATTTTGACTTCCACTCGCAACCACTTAGCAGCCAGAACTGTACTGAAAGATACGCTCAAGTAGCGAATTGGCGCAGGCAAAAAGTCCGATCGGTTTTGCCTGCATTCAAGCCAGAATCAGACACAAATCATACCATTTTAGATTTTAGATTTTCGCATTGGAGATTAAATAATTGAGAATTAATAGACCTTTTACAAAAATATCTAGGAACGGGCATCTTGCCCGTTCCACAGAAAAATTTATTGTTGTGGAACGGGCATCTTGCCCGTTCCACAATTAGATGCTTGTGTTAGAAAATCTCGATCAACCGAAACCATACGATGCAGTTAGAGGCGGTCAAGTGCCACCTCCTGTGGGCGGTGTCGTGCTCGGCGGACTAGCCGGAGTGAAACACCGACTGTCTAGTTCTGTCAGCGAACATCGCATTGCCGCCCTGAAGGAAGCCTTGAATTACGGCGATGCAGGCTTAAAAATAGTCATCAAGATTTGTCAAAGCGAAACAGGGCCAGTGCAGCGGGCGGCCTCCGATTTGCTGCGAGAAAGGCTAAGTGCGATCGCCCGCGAAAGATTACAGGCCTTTGTACCTGCAAGTTTAGATTCAGAAACTGGGGCAGACAAAACTCAAAAAATTTTACAGAACTTACCCAGTGCAGTCTCTGAAAAAAATAGCGATCGAAAATTGGCAGAAGCACAGTTAATATTTGAGACAATTATGCAGCAGATGCAACCAAATTTGTTGCTGTTAGAAGCATTGGTAGCCTCTGTAGAACGCGAAGAATTTACCAGCGAACTGATGAATCTTTGGGATTTGTCAATCTCAGAAATTCAGGAACCTCTCAAAGAAATGCGTCAGGCTGTTGGCAGCGCGATTTCCGCCCAACTGCGCATTCAGTGGCAGTACAATCAAGCTGAATCTCAAGCCAATCAGTGGCAGCAGCGAGCTTTGATAGCTCTTGAGAAAGGCGATGAAAACTTGGTTCGCCACGCCTGGGTTCGCAAACAGATCGAGTTAGATAAAGTGGCAGAAGTAAAAATTGATTTAGACGACCAAACTGTGCGAGTAGAAACTCTCAACCGCAACTTGCTGGCTTTAGAAAGTAAGATTACTGAAGCTAATTCTAAGAAAGAGATTCTCAAGATGCAGGTTCATTTTGCTAAGGTACAGGAGCAAATTAACTGCACTTTCAGCCAAATGAATAATATATTTTTCCGTCCTTAGTTGTGGAATTATGCGCGTATATATTGCGTGATTTCAGAGTTGTCTGATGCAAAACTGAATCGCTCCGCTTAAATTTGTTGCCTTATCAAATTTAGCGCCTTCGCGGTTAGCACCGCACAAAAATGCCCCGCTCAAATTAGCACCGCGCAAGTCAGCTTCTCTCAAATCGGCGTCCTGAAGGTTACTTTCAGACAAAAATGCTCCTCTCAAGTTGGCTCTTCTAAGACTTGCTCCCCGCAGTTTTACCTCACTGAGATTTGCTCCTTCGAGATTGGCTTCATCCAAGCAAGCATCTATGAGGTTCGCTTCCATTAAGTTGGCTTTATGCAAGTTTGCCCCGGTTAAGTTGACACCAATCATTTTCGTGTCTCCCAAGTTGGCATTTTCCAGGTTTGCATTAATCAGGTCAGCCCCTGTTAATCTGGCACGAGTTAGCTTTGATCCCCTGAGATCCGCCCCATTCAGATCCGCCATCAGCAGACAAGCACTATCAAGGTTTGCACCAATTAAGTTAGCCCCACTTAGGTATGCAGAAGCTAGAACGATGTCTTTCAAATTGGCACAGGCGAGACAAATATGAATTAGGAAAGCTTTTGACAGGGAAGCGCCTATCAAATTGGCTTCATGAAAATCTCTTTCTCCGGCTGCGTATCGCTTGAGAAGTTCATCAGCATTCATCTCGCTAGCCCCCTAAGTATTAATTACAATCATAAAACTACTGACAGTACACTGTAGCAACCAAAGATTTTTAAAGTTTCCGTGTGGTTTTTTAACTCTTCTAGTGCCGATCGCACTAATGTAGAACAAGCATCCGCTTCAACGTCCATAAAGAAAATATATTCTCCGAGCGATCGCTTAGTCGGCCGAGATTCAATGCGACTTAAATTAATACCGCGACTGGCAAATACTTGCAAAGGTTTTACCAGTGTTCCCGGCATATTTGCAGGTACGCTAAAAGCTAGTGACGTGTGAGTGCAATTCGCGGTTGCGTCGGAGTACGAGTTAGCAGGTGGTGTAGTGGCGGATGTAATGGATGAGTCGTGGGCTTCTGGGGAGTTTCCCAGTTTTCCTGCATCCAGGGCGAGTACCCAAAATCGAGTGTAATTGTCGGGATAATCATTGATCGGGCTCGCTAGCACGGGCAACTTGTAGAGTTCGGCGGCTCTTGGGGAAGAGATTGCCGCGATACTGCTATCTTCCAGGTACTGCAAGGCTTCCGTGGTTGAATTCGCCGGAATCAATTGAGCCGCTGGGATAAACTTGCTCAACCACAACTGACACTGAGCGAGGGCTTGCGGGTGAGAGTAAACTTTTTGAATCTCGTTAAAACTTTGAGCATTTGACAGCAGCGCGTGGGAAATCGGCAACACCAAGGCGTGTTTAATTCGCAGTGCATCCAGCCGCCACAGGGTATCGAGCGTTACGGTGACGCTGCCTTCTATGGAATTTTCCACCGGCACGATTGCACAGTCAACCAGCCCAGAGGCAGATGCCTCTAGTGCCTGAGAAATGGTGGAATAAGGATACAGGGTGCATTCCAAGTTAGTTTCTTGGCTTAACCACTTGACATAAGACAGAGCGGCTGTTTCTGCATTAGTACCTCTAGGGCCGAGATGTGCGATCCTCTTCGAGGGCTTCGCTAACGAAATTTTCATAATAATCGGCAATTTTGCGTTACAAATGTTTGCTTTACTCTCATCAGGCAGCAAGTATGATGAAAAAATTAGCCTCAGTCCAGAAAGGTTTTATCCGTTATTTCTCGGATGACATTGCGGGAGTGCGTGAGTTAAGGCGCGACTGATATCGCCTTAAAAAAGTTATAGTTTATTAAGATATGCTTACAAATCCTATATATTGATATCCTCTCATGTATATCAGCTTTAATGCTTCCCAATCCGTTGAGATCGCCGTACCAGATGAACGGGTTCCCATTCAACATTATCTGCGCCAGCCGAGGCGACTGGTAAATGCCCTAGTCGATCGCACTCGCACAGAGCAGTTAAGCGATGACTGTTTCCGCCTGAAAATGCGCCCGCTACAATTTATGATGCTGAGCATTCAACCCACAGTAGACATGAGGGTGTGGGCGCAGTCGGACGGCACGATCAATTTGGAGTCCGTTGCTTGCGAAATTCTCGGTGTGGGTTACATAAACGATCGCTTTGCTCTCAATCTCAAAGGACAGCTTGTGGCGCACCAAACCAGCGGGGTAACGTACTTGAAGGGAAAAGCCGATTTGGAAGTGCAAGTAGAGTTACCGCCGCCGTTTTGGCTGACGCCCAAACCAATTTTAGAAGCAACGGGCAACGGTTTGCTCAAAAGCGTGCTGCTGAGCGTCAAACAGCGGTTGATGTACCAGTTGCTGTTAGATTACCGCCGCTGGGCAAGCAGTGAAACAGAGGTAATATCGAGCGATATCCCCCAAATCTTATCTCTAGAAGGCTAAATTGGTAGTATAGAAGCTGTTAATTAATTTAGAGACCTATGCGGGCAAAAATCAGCTCAATTGCCCAGCGATCGGTCACGCCATCGAATAGTACACCCTGAACTGTGTTGGAGTTAGCCTGCCGGGATTATAGATAGGGGTCGGTCAGTCAAGATCGATGTGAGTCAGCGCTCCCTCTTCGTCGTCTTCGATGATTCCCCCAGCCAGAGACCAAGCAGTTGATTTGTCTTTTGAAACTTCGTCCTTTTGGTCGGCGAGTTCGCGCTGCGGCGACCTGGTTATTTGGCTTGGTTGCACATTCGTCGCGCCCACCCGAATCCGGATTTTTGGCCCGGAATTGCCCAAGCGAATGGTCATCCCGTCCGCCACTGAGACCTGAGCGATCGGTCTATCATCTACATAAGTGCCGTTAGCACCAAAATTAATAATTTCCCAGCCATAAGGGTGATTCCACAGTTCTACGTGGTGGCGGGAAACTACAGCGCTGTAAATAATTACATCATTGTCGTTCGATCGACCGATCCGCACCACAGATTCCGATTCAAAACACCAACTTTGAACCGGGACAGACTGGATAGGATGTAGCAGAGTTAAAGTAATCACGAATATTTTGACACTCCACCGCAAGACAGAAACAGGGATGATTCAAGAGCAAATTTTTGGGATAAAACCGCAAAAAAATTGATGCTTAAAGGCGTTGTCAGTGCGCCGCTACTCCCTCGCCCTACAGAAGTTAACCAATTATTAATGCCGGAGTTTCTAGATAAAATACGAGTTCGTTGTATCAAACAGCATAGGTATTTTTGAGTTGCTAACATTTTCCTTATTGATGCGATACCTTTAAAATACAATGCTTTGAGCAGCACTGGAATTCCTGGCTGAGAAAGCCTCAATCTCATGCACCGAAAATACCGCCGATCGACCTTGCAGGAGCGTGCCGCCCCAAAAATGCGATCGGCAAGTAGTCGCTTTCTCGATTCCCAAGACCCCACTTCAGAACAAATCCGACTCTGGCGGCTCCGGGGCCGCCGAGGGCGGTGCAGAGTCATGCCTTTGTCGCTGCTTCAACTCTGCAACTTTTTCTTGAGCTACATCCCTGACTTCTAGAGCTTTATCTTGGAGTTTTTGGGCCAGACTTTGAGCGTTGCGCTTGACGCCGGCCGCATTTTTGAAAGTTCTGTCGAAATCTTCGTGCAAAAACTCTGCTACCTGACCGACTTTTTTGTGAAGTCCTTCCGCGTACTGCACGGGTTCCGATACAGCAGCCTCAGAGACGATCGCCCGCTTGCTGCCGAGGGTCGAAATAGCTGCCACCGGCAGCAAGTAAATCCCGTCTAAAACACCGCGCCAGCCGCTCGATTTAAACAGGTAGTTGAGCACTGAACCGGTGCGGGCATCAAATAGGTAGTCAACCACCGTACCTGCTTTATTTCCGGCGTCGGTGAGAACTTCCAGCCCGATCGGACAAACAGCTTGTTCCGGCTGAGGCAATTCCGGCAGTTCCGGATTAATGGTGACAAAAACATTTTCGCCCACCGTATCAACTTGCGCCCAAGCGAACCAGGTTTTTTTGCTGCCCAAAAGTCCCGACTTGCAAGTAAAGCCGATCGCCCGCTGAGAGTGAGCATCGAGCCACAGCCGATCTACCCTGCCGACCTCTTCCGCGGTTCTGCGGTCGATCGTGCGGCGGCCTTGCAGTTGGCTGCGCTTAACAATCTGTTGTTGTGATGTGCTCATAAATAAACTCCTGAGTGCCGCCGATAGAAAAATGTCGATCGTCCAAAGATGCCGATTTAATATTCTTCTTCCGAATAATGGGGAGTATTTTCTGCCTCAGTTAACTCCTCCTCATCCCTGGAAGTGCCAACTTCTTTTTGGTCGGGAACCGGAATCGTGCTAAGGGGGGCGCCCCCCGAGGGAGCGTGAATTGCCAATTCATCCCTTGGCTTGACGCGGCTGGGCCCTAACTGAACTGAGGACTGATCCGGGCCGACGTTGATTTGAATTTTCGGGCCAGATCGAGCCAAGTGAACGATCAGACCGTCCACAACGGGAACCTTAGCGATCGGCTTACCATCGAGGTAAGTGCCGTTGGTACCTAAATTGATCAGTTCCCAAGTTATGCCGCTGCGTCGCAATTCGATGTGCCGACGAGAAACCACAGCGCTAAAAAGAACGACGTGGTTTTCGGTCGAGCGCCCGATGCGGACGACCTGCTCGTCTTCAAAGATCCAACTGCGGACGGGTATAGACTGGAGTGGATGTAGCAAGGTCAGCTTAATCACATTGGCAGCATTGAGTTTTGGTAGAGCGCCTCAAGATGCGATTTTAGATGTTAGACTTTCGATCGCCCAATCCAAACTCGATCTAAGAGATTTGAAATAGAAATGTAACCAGGTCTCCTTTGCCCAGAGAGATGCGGTCTCCCGGTCGCAACCGGTGTCGGTTGCCCTTGGGCAGGGGAGTATTGTTGACATAAGTGCCGTTGGAACTGCCTACATCTTCTAGGTAGCAAGCATCTCCCTCCACCCGGAGATTTGCGTGCACCCGAGAAACTATCTCAGAATTAGCAAATCCGGAAACATCAATATCCGGCGGCACTAAGTCATTGGGCTTGCCGATGTGAACCACAGACAGACTGTGAGGCAATTCGATCGGCGTATTTGTCTGAACGTGTATCAGGCGCGCCGACTGCTGTTGCAGTTGAGTTTTCGCCACACCCGCTGGCTGTAAGTCGGGAACTGGGGGAGAGGTATTTACTGCTGTTGTCACCGATTCAGTTGTAACAGGAACCGAGGGCAACGGCGGGGGTTCTGGAATCGGAGGAATGGTGTCGGGAGTTTTTTCCAAGTTCGGCCCGATAGTTGGGGTAACTAGAGTTTCCAGTGCAATCAGGGGTTCGGTTGGTGCGGGTTGCTGCACCGGTGGCGATACCACTGTGGGGCCGACTGTGGAGGCGGACGGTACAGTTAACTCAACTTCTGGAACTGTGGAACCCGGACGCAAGTTAAAGCCGCACTGACCGCAAAATGCTGCATCTGTCTGAACCGCAGCACCGCAGTTTGAGCAACTTGCGGTAACGGGTAAAGGCGTGTAGCAAGCCTCGCACTGGCTGGCCCCGTCGGGGTTCTGGTGATTGCAATTGGGACAGACAATCATCGATTTCTCCTTGAAGAAGGCCAGATTTTCAAATCAGCCTCATAAAAATAGTCGTGTATATGGTCAAATTTTAACTTTAACCGCCACAATTCTCATATTGATTCGCTAATACTAGCAACTGAGCTTGTGCCGTGACATTCAGGTTGAAGGGAAAGATTGAGTTAGTGATAGTGCTGAATCTGTTTGCCCAAGCGCTCTGTCGGCTATTTTACTAATTCGCCAGCGGCCGCATCGAGCAGCCACCAAAGTTCGCCCTCAGGTTGAACGAGTCTGGCCGGATAGGTCATGGGGTCGGCTGCGGGGGCAAAAATTTGAGCGAGGGCTGGTTGTTTGCTGGCGGATGCCACCATGAAGATGACGCACCGGGCGTGGTTGATTAAGGGGACTGTAAAGGTGATGCGGGGTTGACCGTCTTTGTTGCCGACAGTTACTAGGGCGTCGCGCACTTGTAAGGCTGCTGTGCCGGGAAAGAGAGAGGCGGTGTGGGCGTCGTCTCCTATGCCCAATAGAATGATGTCGAGCGCGGGAAACTCGCCGTCGGATATTTTGAAGAACTGCTGCAATTCGGTTTGGTGCGACCGGGCGTCGGCTGCGGGGTCGCCTGCGCCTGTGGGCATGGGGTGGATGTTGCTGGCGGGGATGTTTACTCGATCGAGCCAAGCCAGGCGCGCCATTTTTTGATTGCTGTCCGGGTGTTCTGGGGAAACGTACCGTTCGTCGCCCCAGAAAACGTGAATTTTGTCCCAAGGCAAATCTTGAGCTGCGATCGCTCTGTAGAGTGGTTCTGGTGTGCTTCCACCGGCTAAGGCGATCGTACAAAGTCCGCGTTCGGAGATGGCTGCTGTGATTTTCGACAGGACAACCCGGAGCGATCGCTCTATTAGTTCTTCCCGATTTACTAATACTTCTACTATTTTTTGCATTTATATTCCTCTTAACTTTTCTTGGGTGTTGTTCTCAGCAATTGCCAATTTTGCTGCGAAATTTTGTTGTTTGGTCGATCGGCTTACACTCCTGCACGCTCAACACCGCGTCTCGTCAGATTTTATCATTTTTATGCCGGCTTTTTTTAGGCAACACATATAGCCGAGTCTCAGAAAGATGAGGTACGCGAACGGGGTATGGCATAGGGATCCGTGGCCTCCGTGGCCTCCGTGGCCTCCGTGGCCTCCGTGGGCATACCTCACCACGCTTGAGAACCGCTATATTTCTGTCATTGCTTGATAGAGCTTCATTTGTTGGATATATCTGTAGCAAGTTTCGATCGATTCGTCCGGAGTGCGTTAGCTTTCGCGATCTATACATGAAAGCCCGCCCCTACGGGAGGCTCATCAACGAAGAAGATCGCACTGACCCCGGGATAGCAAAAATAATCAACATTGATCTGGTAGACTAAGAAAAATAGTTTTAAGTCCGCAGGCTCGGATGAAAGCAAAACTATGTCAAATTTTCAGAGATTCCCTACATCTGTCCGCTATCTGATAGCGCGGTTGCGCCACTGGACGCAACCGGCGGTTTTGGCTCCGCTAGCCGTGCTGTGTGCGGGGGGATTCTTTATCTGGGAAGTCTCAGTACATCCCGAAAGGTTGAGCATAGATGGCGAAGAAGCAGCAGCCTCAAACAATCGGGCTGCGACGATCCCCGGGCTGTCTGCTGAAGATAGCGCCATTGCAGCAGAAATCGACAGCTTGCCGGTGCTAGTGAGTCAGTTCAATCGCTCTAATTCGGAACTGAACTTATTAAATTCACCATCCGTCACAGCCAAAGGTTTATTCGAGGAAAATCGTCGCGGGAGTGAAATTCCCAGAGCCTCTTCAACACCCCAGCAGGGGAAAACCAACACATTTGTGTCGTTAGCAAAGTTACAAAATCCTGCGGTTGGGACAGCCAACAACAACCTGGAAAATTCCAGCTTGCCAAGTTCAAACGGGACAGCCGTTTTAAGTCCACCTAGCGACGGCGGCTTGATTTCCGACAGCAAAACGCTCGGCGAGTCTGGCGGTACGCAGACAGCAACATTACCGCAGGCATCGAGCGGTGCGAGTTCAGGCAAACAAAACGACAATGCTCTGCCTTTGAGTCCGCTGCAAGCAGCAATGAAAAAATACGTCGCTGCTACCACTTCGGCAACGACGGCTGTGAAAACTGCTAACTCGGCTAAATTGCTCGATCGACCGGCTTCGAGTGCAACTGGGGCAAATCCGGTAAATTTGCTGCCAACGACGGCTACAGCTCAAGGGAGAGCAAATCCTGTGAATGTTCCCGCAGCACTTCCCCAACTTCCAGCTCAAACAAATACAATTATCAACGAATCTCAACAATTTTTAAACCCGGCAGCTACAGCCCCTGAATCATTTACCGGGTTAAATTCCCGAGTACCGAGCCTGCCGGAAATTAATGCAGCGCCTGCAACTGTGGCTGTCCCCAAAAACCCCTACCAAACTAATTTATCCGGCTCGGGGTTGGCCCCTGAAGTTCAACCGGCTGCACTCACCGTCGCCACACCTGCGCCAATACTGCTAGTGCCCAATGTCAGTCAATCTTCTTTTCCTAGTGCGGGGGGAAGCAAGATAATTAGCCCTCAATTCTCTCCCAATTCAGCGAGTTCTCAATTTCAACAAGCTCAACCGAGTAAGCTTAACTTGCCGGCCCAGCCTAACTTTGGAGTTGTTCCTCAAAACACAAATAATCAGGGCGTTGGACAAATTCAACCGGAACCTGTTTCTACTCCGCGCTCCCTGACTCCGGGACGCTACCTTGGGGGCGGCGAAATCAATACTTTTGGTAATCCGTGAACAGCCTCTAGTATCGTTTCTGCTGGCGGTGAACTGATTAATTTCCCCCTTTTTTCCCCTCGACCTTCTTCAAAAGTCGGGGGTTTTATATTTTGACTTCCATCTTTAAAAAAAATGGAAACATCAGAAACATTGTTGAAACATTGAAATATTTACTTGACGCGCCAGTGAGGGGGGTGTCAGAATTGGTCAAACCTCACAAGGGGACGAGAACCCGTGAAAGTCACAAAACACCGAGACAAAATCCTTGAGGTACTGCGAGAGTGGTTTCGCATCCACAAACAGGGGCCCACCCTGGAAGAGTTGTGTACAGAAATGGCAATGCAGCCCCGTCAGAAAGCAACGGTGCAGCGGTGGTTGCAAACAATGCGAGGCATCGACGTGGAATGGGAAGACAATGCTGCGCGAAGTCTCCGGCTGCTTGCCCCTGAAGCAGAAGAACCCGAACTGCAAATATCCGTAACGGAAACCTTGCGGTATCTGGCGACGGGACTGACAGAGTGGGAAAAACGAGAACCCAGCAACGGATCGCACATCCCAACAGCCCTCCGCATCGGGATGTCCCGAATGTACTTAACATCTTTATTGCAAGGAGACGAACAAGTCCCCTCAAACCTGCCAGAATTTTTTGACTGGGCCAAAAATCCTGTTGTGGAGTGGAAACCTGCAACAGAAATTAAACACCTTTCAACCGATGTCACCCTCATCGAAGAGGGGGTAGTTTCCGACTTTGCCAAACAGTGGGAGGTTAAAGGTGTCGATGTAGAAAGGCAGGTACAAGAGAAAGTCCTGCAAGATGTCCTGGAATACTGTCGGGGACACCAACTCGCAGATGCTTATCGAACCTATCGCAAACTAATTATCGATCGCCCCATCCTTCCCTACCCCGAATACCGCCGCCTCCTATCTTCATCCCAACTCAGACCTCTGCGCGAATTCTTATCACAAACCTATGTCGATTTAGTCGATTTAGCAGAAGAAAACACCTATCATTTTTGTCCTCGCTGCAAGTATTTAATGCGCCGCCGAGATGGAATCCATAGCTGCCGAAACAAAAATTGCGAACAGCTAAGTGCCAAACTGCATCTCCCACCGCTGCGGCCAATTCCCAAACACGAGGCAGAAACTTGGAAAGCCGTTACCCCAGGCGTATATCGCTACGGAACAATCCCAGGAATTTGGGAAATTCAATTAGCAGAAAGTCTCACAAAATTGGGCATCCGCGTCACCCTGTGGCCGGAGATAGATGAATTTGACTTGCTGGTGGAATTTAGCAAGAAACTTAGCTGGGCGATCGATGTCAAAGATTGGGAATATCTCGACGAGGAACGCTTGCAGAAAGTGAAGTACCGGTTTGATGCCACTGAAACCTTTATTGTGTTCCCAGACGAGCGAGAAGACAAACTGCGGATTAAAGTGGTACGCCAACAACTAGAACCAGAATTAGGTGGCGTGCGCTTAATGTTGATTGACGAAATCCTTTCCCAAGCTAAAAAAATTATGGAGGATAGAAACCGTGCGCGATCTTGCTAAATGGAGTAAAAAACTGCGAGAAGCACTCCGCAACTCTGAGGACTTAAAAGTTGATGCGGCTTCTCGTATTTCCGACACTGATACCAAGGTACAGCAGCGAGAAATTGTCCGTCTTGCCCAACTGATTGCTGAAGTGGAATTAGGGCTAACACTGCTGAGGGAAATAGCTCCCGAAGAACCCGCAGCCTCAGTCTCAGCTTTACTTTCGGGATATAGGTTTCCGGTTGAAGCACTCTTAAATGATGCTAACTGGCTGCTGGTAAAAAAAGCTCGTTTTTATCTGGTACGGCGCAAAGGGAATCAATGGGAGCGATCGCTCTGTGAATACATCAACATTCCAGAAATTTTGAGAATATTCAGCTTAACAGACATCAGCGAAGTACCCCAATTAATTCCCTCAAGTACATACCCCCGCCGCTTGCAGCTATATCAGCAAACCCTATCAACAACCCCGCAGCACACAAAACGAAAAACCAAACTAGCAACTCCTGGGTATTGGTATGCCAAAATTTCCCACAAAGGTAACTCTCCCGCTGAGGTTCCTATCAATATTCCTCAAGCTGTGGCTAATCTTGCACCATCGCCGCAGGTATCTTTTCACCGCACGCGCAATCAAAACAATCCTTCTCATACCGTCACCCTAGAAGAGTTGCTGATTTCAGCCCAGGAAATGGATTGTAAACTGGCTGAATCGGGTTACAGCCAAGAAAACTATCACCGTCGCCTTCGAGGAATTGCCTTGCGGTTGTACGACGCATCAACCGATGATTTTTCCCCTGGTAGCAAACTGAAACTAGAGCAACTCGTCCACATTGTCGGTTTATTGAACGTTGGCAAATCCACACTGTTAGAAGTTCTGATTTACCATTTGGCATCACAGGGATATCGCTGCGGCTTAATTGTTAATGATGTTGTTGCACAGGTGCGCCTCGCATCCTTGTTTTGGCACGGAATGGGCATTTCTGCGGCTCCCGTACTGGGGAGCGATCGCTCTCAACATTTAGAAAAAGTTTACGAACCGATTCTGGCAACAATGGGCGAAGAAATTGCACAAGGAGCCATTCATCCCGCGTGGCGCTGGTTTAGTTTTGTTTGTCCTTTATTAGCTTTAGTTCAGTCAGAAGATAAGTGGGAATTTGGATCGGAACCATGCCACAATCTTTACCAAAAAGTGACCGCAAACCCAAAGGAAAAAGCAATAGACAGTGAAGACTTAGAAGATTGGGAAGAAAGGGATACAGAAGATAAATATACCTGTCCTTTTTATTATAAGTGTCCGCGCCACCAACTAGAACGAGACATCGCTCAATCTTTCGTGTGGGTGCTAACAACCGCCAGCTTCATTCATACCCGCGTTTCCCGTCAGGGCTTTGACGAAAATCTTACTTTTGCTGAAGCTGTTTACCGCGAATGCCACTTTCTCTTTGTTGACGAAGCCGATCGGGTACAGGTGCAATTTGACGAAGCTTTTGCACCGGATGAAGTGTTAGTCGATGCTTCGGGAAACTCATTATTAAATAAACTGGGAATTAAATTTGCCACTGCTATTTACAATTCCGATCGCCGCAGCATGGCGGCTGAATTAGTTGCGGCAGCAAAGAAAGCGAACGACTACGCTCAAATTGCTGCTGACATCATCCTTCCAAAACTGCACAACCAATCCGAACTCGTGGAATGGTTGGGTTCAACTCCCTTCACGGGCCGTTCTGTATTTGCCCGCATTATCCGAGACATCCTCGAACCTCCACCGGAGACAGAAAATAGTGAACCCAAAACTAAATTTACCCGCAAAGAACGCAGTCAGCAGCGGCGAAACTTGATTGAAGCTGGTTTGCCGCCCTTTGAGGAACGCCAGCGCCGCAAACAGGTAATGCAGACAGTAGAGAATTTTTTGCAAGCACCTCTCAACCGCCGCCAAGGAGGAGAACTTTCAGATATTGCCTTTACCTTGTTGAGTGCAGAAAGCGAGACTTTGGCATTAGCTGAAGTAGCTAATTGGCTAAACAGATGGCTTGAATCTTTGGGGATTTCTATTGCCGATAAAACTAAGTTTGCTGAAGTCTCGCGCCACTTGTACTTTGCAGTTCTCGTGGCTGTGCTGACTAATCGGTTAGGCTTTTTGGTAGACCATTTGACCGCCTTAATGGGAACGCGCGTTATCGATTTGCACGACACCAGTCTTTCCCTAGTGTATCGCCCGCCCCGCGACTATCTGCCGGTGCTGCCATCTGCACCTGTGGGGAATATTTTGGGCTTCAAATATACGCCCGATCGCAGCAGTAGAGGCGGCAAATTGGAGTATTTTCGCTATGTTGGAGTCGGTCGCGATTTACTGCTGAATTTCCCCACTATTTTTGCTGTTGACGGTTGGGATGGCCCTCATACAGTGCTGATTTCAGGCACTAGCTACGCTCCTGGTGCTCCGGCTTATCACATTCGTCAAAAACCTACTGTATTGTTAGAACCTGCCTCTAACAATCACCAAGCTGGCGATGCTGGAATTGCCGAGAGTGAGTTTTTCTTCACACCGCAGCAGAATGCTGTTGGAAATGATATCGCCCTATCGGGATTGCCTCCTGCTGCGCGGAAAAAAGCAGCAAAGGAGATGGTTGAGGCTGTCTGTAACAGACCGGGAAAAGCTAATAGCTTTCTCGATCGCCTATTTGAGACGTTAACAGATAAGGGACAGCAAGACCCGCAGCGTTGGGGCGATCGCAAACGCCTTTTACTCATCGTTAACAGCTACGACGAAGCTGCACAAGTTGAGTCAGTTTTGAAACCAATTTACCGCATAGAAAATATTGACGGAATTAAAGTTCTCCGCCGCGACAATGCTCCTGCTGACTTAAGCGGGATTCGCCGGGGTAAAATTCGGGATTTAAACAAACTTCCCACTGAGATTGTAATTGCACCTTTAATGGCTTTAGAACGCGGTCACAATATCCTCAACGATAACCGGATAGCAGCATTTGGAGCAGCGGTATTTTTGAGCAGACCGATGCCAGTCCCCGATGACTGGCAAACCACCGTCTGGCAACTCAACAATTGGGCGCTGGAAAATTGCTCAAATTTCACTTTGTACGAGCCAATTCTGCGGCGCGGCGACACTCTAACCCTGGCAAATGTTCACAGTGAATTTTACAGATATGCAGTAGACAAGATGCTCGATTTGAACTGTCGGGCGATGTCTTTCAAACAGTTGACTGATGATGAACGCTCTGTACTTTGTTGGACTCAATTAGTGAGTATCTGGCAAATCATCGGGCGTTTGGTGCGGGGTGGCGTTCCTTGCATTGTTCACTTCCTAGATGTCAAATTCGCCCCGAAATCAGCCCAAGGTGAAATCGACAGCGTTGCTACCTCGCTTTTGGCGGGAATTATCAAAGAACTTCAACACTCGGTTGAGGGGGAAGCAAAACGACCCTGTGACAGAACCCTCGCGCGATCGCTCTACGGAGCTTTCTTAAACGCACTCCAAGAAACAAAGGAATTACACTATGACATTTAATACCATTCTCCCCGGAGCCTGGGAACTGACTCAGGACTTGGAATGCAATCTCTGTTCCCTAATTGTTCCTACTGCATGGCAGCAAGTTGCTAAATCTCTGGCACAAAAGCGAGTTAAACTGCTTGGGGGTTATCCATCTGTGCCCGTGTATTCGCTCGATCGCATGATAGCGGCCAGTTTCCCAAAAATTATCCAGACGGTGCGTTATGGCTGGCAGCATCCGGGTGCAACTTGGCTGTTTGCAACAGAAAAAGCTGAACTTTATGATTTGTCAGAATTCATCAAAGATTGGCTTCGAGAAGAATTTAGCGAGGCTTTGGGAGAGGCGGAAGTAGATTCCTGTCTCGAAAAGCTAGATAATCGAGCTTGGCAGTGGAAAGAGCCTCAAACTTATTCTCTGCTGCGCCCGCCAGAAAATCAATATGATGAGATCCGTTTCCAAGCAATTCCCGATTACCTAGCTGTTGAATTTCTCAAAAATCCTCAAGTCTGCTTTGGTGAAAACGATCGCTATCAACTAACCTTCTACCGAGTTGTCAGCCTCAATAAGGGTGCTGAACTGATGTCGTGGCCTCCCCATTCGGTGTCCCTGATTGAGAAAAACGAACAAGTCAGTACAGCAGATATCTCATTTGTCATCCGTTTTAAGCTGCAAACAGTTCCTTGGCGTCGGCAACCCATTATTTACCACCAACTTTCAATTCGGCGGTGGATTGTAGAACAAAAAGAGAGTCTGCCGTACCGAGGAGCCACTGCCTTTATTGGCGATAATCGCCGATGGTTAGATGGTGTGCGACAACCGTTCTGTTTTATGCCTTTGCCTGTGAAAAAGCGTCCAGGTGGAGAACCGCTGTGGCCTAGAGCCGTCAGCGAGTTACTTCTGATCAATGACTCCCCACTTCCCGACCCAAAAGAGTTAGTTAAACAGCCAAAGCACAATTGGTCTGCGTTTGGCCAAGAACCGGAGGGAATACAAATAGCCATTGCATACGACACTCGGCATTCCGGGAATGCACCTTGTTTGCCCGGTGTCAGTCCGCTGGATTTAGCAAGTATCGATCGGGCAATTCAAAATCAGATCGAGCAATCTAATTTCCCTATTAAACGAGTGGGTAAAGCAAAAAAGATATCAGGCAGATCCTTGCCTTTCTGGGAGCCTGGACAACCCAAAAAGAGAGGGGATAAGTCACCTAAAAACCCTGATGATTTATCTACCCCTATGCTGCGACCCAAAATTGCTGCACCGGCTGTATTTAGTTCCGCCGAAAATCCTCTGCATACAATACTTATCCTCTGGGAAACCAAAGGATGTCGAGATGCACTCATTTCTGAAATCTGTAAGTTACTTTCTTTATCACCGAAAGCAGAATCTCAGATTTATAACTTAGAAGTACAAGGGGAAGAAACTATCTATGAAGGCTCATTAGGTGGTCTGCTAATTAAAACTCAGCACGTTCAAGATTTGACACAGAGACTTGATGTAAAAACTTCCTCATTCAAAGGCAACAGCCGCCAACAACAGCGCATTAATTTAATCGATGAGCGCGTATCTCAGATTGTTTCATCTCTCCCTCAATCTCAAGGAATATCGGGTGCATTAATTGAAATAAAGCCTAAAAAATCCTTCTTTCCATCGGAGTCCGATCCAAAGTTAGCATTAAGAATTGGGGCAATGAAGGCTGGCTATGTCAACCAACACATTCACGCAGTAACGGCTCATAATAAAAAGGGTGAAGAATATAAAATTAGAAATTCCCCCAATCGAGTACAAAAAGCTGTATCGGATTTATGGCGGCAATTAGGGATTCTGCCTGCTCCGATAATTGACCCAGAAAAGGATGGCATCGATCCGAATTTGTGGCTAACGTGCTTCCGTGTCCTGCGTCGAACTCGAAAAACAACGGCTAGCAATACCCCTGCTACTGTTGCATTAATGGTGCGAGTTAATCCAGTCACAGGAATCGTACAAGTTACCACCCCTTCTTTATTCCCTACATGGGTATCGTATCCAGTCGGACTTAGATACCTGATTAATGAAAAATGGGACTCGGATTCCGATATTGGTGAAATCACGAGCGATATCGGCGAAGGACAGCAGTCTAGCGACAAAAAAGGCGAACAACAGTTTCTCAATAAATTCGTTGCTGACTGTTTGAGAGATTGCCTAAAAACCCCGATAGAAAAGGATAAACTACCCCGCCTACTATTTCTAGCAGAAGCGCAAAATGCTCGAAAAATGCTGGCGTGGCTGCAAAACCCCAAATTACCTGCCAACAATTTACCAGATGAACTAAAACGGCACATGACAGAATCTGAACAAAATCGTCTGTGGGTTGTGCGGGCGCGAATTGTAGTTAACGGTGAAGTTCCTGCTTGTATTGTTAAGGATTCTCCAGGTAGCAGAACCAGCGGTTTATTCTGTTGGGATGGTGTGTGTGATGGCCCAGAAAATGCGCTTTACCTAAGCATGAGGAAGCTGTTAACTACTGAACAAGGTACAAGCACATTGCAGAAGAAGCAGTCTCGGCTCGATAATGGCAGCACACAAGCTGGAAACCCCAAACCTTTAGAGATAGCCGTTGTTCATTCGCCAGGAATTGAGGGCAGCAAATTAGCTTGTTTCGTCCACAATCTTAGAGACCGCTGGCCGTATTTTGCGGATGAAGTTTCTCTGCCGTTCCCATTTCCCTTTGCCACTTTAGCCAAAGAGTATGCGGTGAGTGCTAAAGATCGGGTCGCATTAGAGGAGTCAGAGGAATCTGAGGAGCCAGAAGACCTAGAAAACTCTGACTAATATCTGTGAATTTACTAGCGCGAGGCTGCCCGTCCCAACAACAATCCTCCGATTCCTAAGCCAAATGCGATCGGCAGCCAAGCCGACAGTATCGGTGTCAAAACAGCTTTCACGCCCATCGAACTGGTGATGAAAGAGAATACATAGTAAGTGAAAATCACCACCACACTAATACCAAAACTCGTGCCTTTGCCGGAGCGGCGCGGTTGAGTTCCCAAAGCTGCTCCCACTAAACCAAATACTAGGCACACGAAAGGAAAAGCATATTTTTCTTGAATTCGCACCTTGAGTTTGCGAATTTGCGGTGCGTCGCCGCTGTTTTTAATGATTTCCAAACGCTCTAAAGCTTGGGCAATGTTCATTTCCTTGAAATCTCGGACTCTTGCAGCTAAATCTAAGGGCGTGCGGGGGAGTTGCAACTGCTGGTGTTGGAATCTAACTATATTGCGGTAAGAGCCGTCTGGAGCTACTAGATAAGCGGTACCGTTGAAAAAATCCCAGGTGTTTTCTGAGGGATTCCAAGTAGCTGATTCTGAAGAAACGATTTGATTGAGACCTGGGGTGGAGCGATCGATAATTGTTAAACCTTTCATTTGCTGGCCGTCAAATTGTTCTGCATAAAAAAAGCGGGACAGGGTTTCTTCACCGCCTTTTTCTGGTTTGCTAAATTCTGTGTAGATAATATTTCGATCTTGAAATGTGGGTTTTTCTCGCTTCAAGGCTCTGTCTAAAGTTAATGTAGCTCTGTAGCTGGCGGCGGGTACGACTAACTCTTGCAAACCAAAGGTGAAGCCGGCAACGATTAAGCTCATAATTACTGCTGGCATTATCAAGCGGTAAACGCTAACTCCGCAACTGCGAAGGGCGATGAGTTCGCTGTCGCTGGACATTCGGCTGTATGTCATTAAGGTTGCTAGCAGCATTGACATGGGGAAAGCCAATACTACGAAGTACGGAATTTGCAGTAGAAAAATTTCGAGGGCGGCGCCGTAGGGGAGACCTGATTCTGCTACTCTGCGGACTAATTCAAATAAGGCTCCAACGGTGACGGCGACTGAGGTAAATAGTCCGACGCCAAAGAGAAATGGGCCGATGAGTTCTTTGGTAATGTACCAGTCCATTACTGAAATTCTCGGCAGCCAGTTGAGGGGATTGAATGATTTGGAGATTGCTATTTTCATAGTTTGGCGTTTTTGCGGTTTGCTCCTTAAGCTAAATTTTAAATTTTAAATTCTCAAATTTTGCTTTCTGCTTTTAAAAGACTATCGCACGAAGTTGTCGCCCAAGTAATACTGGCGTACTAAAGGGTTGCTGTAGAGTTCTTCTTCAGCCCCGGAGGCTAAAATTTGGCCGTCTCGCATGATGTAGGCTCGATCGGTAATTTCGAGGGTTTCTCGGACGTTGTGATCGGTGATCAGGATGCCGATTTGGCGATCGCGCAGTTTGGCAATTATCGTTTGAATTTCGTCAACGGCGATCGGATCGACACCTGCAAACGGTTCGTCTAAAAATAGGAACATCGGGCCGTCTCGCCCTGCGGCTAAGGCTCTCGCCAGCTCAGTCCGCCGTCTTTCTCCCCCCGAAATTTGAATTCCCAAACTGGATGCTATTTTTTCTAATCGAAATTCTTGCAACAGGAAATCGACTCGATCGTTCCATTCCCAGCGGGGGACTTGAGTTTGTTCTAGGACTAACAAAATGTTGTCGCGCACGCTCATGTTGCGGAAAATGCTGGCTTCTTGAGCGAGATAGCCTATTCCCAACTCGGCTCGTTTGTGCATCGGTAATTTAGTGATGTCTAAATCGTTGAGCCAAACTGTCCCTTGATTGGGTTTTTCTAATCCGGTGGCTATGTAAAATGTTGTGGTTTTGCCGGCACCGTTGGGGCCGAGGAGTCCTACGATTTCTCCTTGGGCTACCGAAAGGTTGACGCGACTGACTACATTACGTTTTCCGTAGGATTTGTGAATATTTTCGAGGACAATTTTCATGCTCGCCGAGGCAACTTCTAAGTAGAAGGAAGAAGGAAGAAGGAAGAAGGAAGAAGGAAGAAGGAAGAAAGCCTTTCGGCTTCGCTCAAGGTAAAAAGAAGGAAGAAGGTAGAAGGTAGAAGGTAGAAGGTGCTTCGACTTCGCTCAGCATAAAAAGAAGAAATACACAGCAAGCCTTTGAGCGATCCGTATTTGACGTTTAATTAGGTGGATTTACTTGCCAGTTAAATTCCAGAATTCAGGCTTGTGCGATCGCGTCTCAAGTCGATCTTCTACATACTAAAACTTTTTAAGCTTAAGACGACGAAATTTCGCATCTATCCCAAGTAGTATGTTTTTGCCGATGCGAAATTTGGCTGCTACCAGCGGCTGTTACTTGGGAGCTGTTCGGGGAGGTGCGGGCGGTTTAGCAGCGGGATTGGGATTAACCGGGGCTGGTTTGGGCCCGATCGCATTTTGGGCTGCTGAATCTTGTTCCGGGGCCACCAGATAAACGGATTCTACCTGTCCTGGGTTGTCTGGCAGGGCAATAAACCGCCCTTCATCGATCAAGTATGTGATGGTTTCGCCGCGCAGGCTGTTGCCCTGCTGCAATACGTAAACGTCGCCGCTGAGAATGATCCGGCGCTCGCGGCTGAAGTATTGAGCTTGAGCTGCGGTTGCTTGGATTTGGCGGGCTGGATAGTTGATTTGGACGTTGCCGCGGGCTGTCACGATGCCGGTTTTGGAGTCGGCTTCTTGAATGTCCGATCGCACGGAAAGAGTGCGGGGCGGGGCGGCTTGCGGGTAGGTGGGAGAGGCGATCGCGCTTGCCAGAGTTAGGGGCAACAGCAGCGATAATCCTTTGAATATTCGGGAATTGAGTAGTTTAGCGGAGGGCATCATAGCTTGCAAGCCTCAAAATTTGTGAAATTGCTGAAGGGCATTATCTCACTCCCAGATTTTTCTCTAGGGAGATTAGCTCCACCACACCCGATCGGTTAGGTATTTTATCTTAATTAACGGCCAGAAAGATTCCCGTGAGGTCGATCGACCTGCCCGAGAGCGTCAACCACTTATCCTAGCAAGACAACAGCCATTTTCACGACGTGTTTGGCTGATTTACAGTTTGATCGTTCGGACTTCAGTCCTCTGCCTGCCGTTTGATCGTTCGGACTTCAGTCCTTTCTGGCGTGACTTTTAGTCAATCAGGACTCTTCGTCCTTACTACAAACCAAATAATCAAATAAAACCGTGTCCAATAATTTATGATGAAGTTTTATGCTGTTTAAGTTTGTTCTAATTTTATAATGTGCGGCAATTGCAAGCCTGCAACTTCTGTACCTGCGAACAGTGGCAGAATTTCTGCTACTTTTGCAGGCCCGGCTTGCTGCAAAGCGCTCAAAAGTTTAGCACTTTCTCTCAGTAAATCTTCAACGGCAATTCCGGCATAACTCGGCTGATAATAACTGAGCTTATTTATGCCTTCTCCCAGCAAGATTGCTGCACCGCGCCAGTTTTCATTTCCTAAGTGATAAAGCGCGACGGCAATTTGCAAGATTCCCTGATAAAACTTTTTTTTCGGCTCGCCAGATTCCATCCACAAAGCCTCTAAAGTATCGTGACAAGCATAAAAATCTTGGCTGTTAAACTGTTCGATACCTTGCCAAAACTCGAGCGGCATTTCCTCAGTCATTGATTGGAGATTGGGGATTGGGGATTGGGGATTGAGTAGGCGGCGATCGGTTTTTGTTAATAACTAAGTCTTAAAAATTGGAAAAATCACGACCTATTTTCAAAACTGCTGCCAATTCACGACCGCCTACTTAACCGATTACATAGTCTCTCTGACAGCTTGAAGCTGATCCATGCCAATTTCCTGATTAGTTCCAGCGAAATCGTTATCTGGCGTCAGAAATAACATACAGTGACATTCTTTCCGCTCGCGCATGGGAATGCAAGGACAGTTCCAGTAGGCGGCTTTTACTTCGGCTTCTTTGTCTTCGTAGTGACGACAAGGGCATAAGGGAGCGCCTAGTTCGTCTTTGTGTTTTGCTAGTCCTTCTATAACCACAGCAGTGACTGAAGGCTCGGAGCAAAAATAAGTTCCGGTGCGCTTGGCGTAAGTTTCGGAGAAATTCTTCATCGCCTCCAAAGTTTTTTCGTTGGAGAGTTTAGATTTTTCTGTTGTGTTCATAGTTTAGGATCGGAGTTGAGGATGCTACGAGCTTTTGACAATTGTACCGCAAAATGTGATTTTAAACACTTGATATTTCTGTTTAGTTACAAAGAGTAAAACCTTGACAAAAATTGAGTTTTAGGTTGTCGGTTTTTTAGTGATTTTTCTGTATCCCGGACGGTTGGGGAAACTGGCGGGTGACCCGATTTTTGGAGCCGGCCAAAGATTTGGGCGATCGCCCGCCCTGAAAAATCATTCCTCAAAGGGGATACAAATAAGATAGGATATCACAGCGCTGTCCGTGTTTTTGGCATCTGATGGCAATTTCCCCGCACCCCACCCGTACAAAAAAGCTACTTCCTCGGGGCTGATTTGGCCGACTGACACCGAGTTAGTCGGATTAGTGTTTGAATTGACTCCCCGCACTGCTAGCTATCTGTACGCGCAGTATGCTATGGGTTTGCACGCTTGGTTTTGGTATCAAATACAGGATTAGGTAAAAAATCCGGTTTCTTTAGTCGCAGTGGGTAAGTCCCGATCGAATTTATTTGTGAATGAGGTTTGTTTTACGAACCGCGTTGGCGCAGCCTGCGCTTCGCGCAAAGGGCGCAAAGGGCGCGAAGGAAGAGATGATGATTTATTTTTTAGGGTTTTGAGTAAATAAATAAATGTCATCGCGCTGATATTTGAGTTGAAATTGGGGATTGTTGGCGAGTTGAGTTACTAAGTTTTGCACAAAAGCTCGATCGCTCATCCAGCCAGGATAGCGCAAATTCAGCAAGACATACTCAAATGCTGCGAGATTTGCAGGCGGCGCGTGAGCCTGAGTTAATTGTACGACAGGGCGGTGCGTTAAATGCGGAGCAATGTGAGAAGTTGTTAAAACACTACCTTTTGTATTGACGAGAGCGATAGCTTCTTTTGTAGCGGGTAAAGTGTCGAGGGAATCCAAATAAATAGTCCAAAAATAGCCGTATTTCGCTAAGGCTAAGAAACCAATCAACGACCAAATTACAATGACTCTAGGCAATGGATACTTAGGAATTGGCAATCTATCAAATATTATCTTTCCCTTGAGCTGATTCCTCTCTGCTAAACTGGAAATTACGGCAACCAACAAAAACGGCAATATCGGAATAGAATATTGATGAATCAAATCTCGCTGAGCCGGGATATCCGAAAGAATATTCATTGCAAACATTGGCACCGCACTAATTAAAGGTGTCAGATGCCGTGGGGACAACCACCAAATTACAGGCAATACTAATAAGGCTATATATTCAAAAGTATCACCCGAAAACAAACGCCCTAAAATTAGATTTGGTTTCAATATTAAATTAGCAGCAATTTCTAAAACTGAATGACCTAAATAGCCATAGCGCCCGATTCCTGCGTGTTCTCTTCCTAGATTGAAATACGGGATCACAGCTTGAGTAACTACCAGGAACCAACCCGCGCCGAAAAATAAAGCTATCAGCCCACAATTGCGTTTTTTGTCAAAACACAACAGCCACAATCCCATCGCTGCCACAGTCAAAGATAGTACGGCTTTGCAGCTTAAAACTAAGACGATGGCAGCACAGAACCACAGGGTTTTATTGAGTCGGGCGGCGAGGATTGCTGCTAGCAGTGCGGGTAAGGCAATTACTTCTGGGTGGAAGTCGAAGAGGTTGACATTGAAGACTAAGGGATAGAAAAGGTAGATACAGGCGATCGCCCGAGATATGCTATTATTTAATCCGGCTTGACTGGCTAAACTCCAAACTGGCAAAGCACCCGATGCTAGGGCTACTGCTTGCACTAACAACAGCCAATGAACATCGGGATATATTTGGTAAAGCAAAGCCACAGGATACATCACCCCTGCGGCGTGATTTCCCATGTGGTGAATTTCGAGAAATGAGGAAAACGGCGTTTGTCCTTGACTGATTAGATACGCTACTTGGTCGTAAATTCCTAGTTCAAAGGCGTTGGATTCAAACAGGGTATGGCGTGCACTGCTGCATATAAAAAATATTAGGGCTAAAAGGGCGATCCTCTTCGTTGGCGTAGCCCCCGTAGGGGCGGGCTTCGCTAACGACCAAATTATAGGATAATATTTTAGATGTTTAAAATAGTTTAATTTATTCATGGCTACCTATTTTTGGGCGGATTTTCTGAAATAACAAAACATCATCTTGCTGATAGCTTATCTTAAACTCAGGAGATTTTTTAAGTTGAGCTGCGACACTCACAGCAGTATCAGCAGTATCTGGCCAAGGATGGCGAAGATTTAGCAATACATACTCAAATTCATTCAAACTTTGTCCGTTGGCAACTTGATGCAGCAATTTAATTGTTGAACGGTGAGCGAGATGAGGTGCTAGGGAATTATCTGTTAAAAGATTACCTTTAGTTTGCACTCTGTTAATTGCCTGCCCTGTCGCTTTCCAAGTATCAAGAGACTCTAAATAAACCGTCCCAAAATACCCATACTTTGCCAAAATCAAAAAACTTAAAAGCGACCACAAAATCAAGGATTTTGACAAATTGGCAAACAGCAATCTTCCCCACCTCCAACTGCGGCGAATCGAAAGGCGGCGAATCCAGATATGTTTAACAGATTTAAGAGAAATCCGTTTCGATACTCGCTGCCAAATTCGCGGCATCCAGTTGCGGCGATTCCACACATAGTTACCTGCATTTTTCCAGAAATTGCTCACTCTTTTCTGTCTGTCTGCTACCGTGGAAATTACCGCAGTTAATAAAAACGGAAATATCGGCACGGAATATTGGTGAATCAAATCTCGCTGAGCCTCAATATCCGAAAGAATATTCATCAATAGCATGGGTAAAGCCCCAATTAATGGCGAGAGATGGCGCGGGGAAAGCCACCAGATTGCAGGCAAAAACAACAAAATTAAATATCCCAAAGTATCTGCTGAAATCAGCCGCCCCGCTACTAGATGAGGTTTGAGAATTAAATTAATCGCAATTTCAAAAACGGAGTTTCCCAAATATTGATATCGCCCGACACCTGCGGGCTGTTTGCCCTGATTAAAATAGGGTACAATAGCTTGAGTTGCGATCAAAAACCAAGCCGCGCCGAGAAATATAGCGATGAGTCCACACCTGCGCGTTTTCTCAAAGAAAAATAGCCAAACGCCCATCATCACAACTGTTAAAGATAGCACGGCTTTGCAGCTTAAAATTAATACAATGGCTGCACAAAACCACAGAATTTTATCAAGTCTGGCGGCTAAGATTGCTGCTAAGATTGCGGGTAAGGCAATTACTTCGGGGTGGAAGTCAAACAGATTGACGTTAAATACTGCGGGATAAAGCAGATATACGGCGGCAAGTGCGATCGCCCTTGGTTCGTTTAATCCCGCTTGACGTGCTAAACTCCAGCTAGGCCAAGCACCTAACGCTAAGGCAAAAGCTTGCACGAATAACAGCCAGTGAACATCGGGATATATTTTGTAAAGTAAAGCCAGCGGATAGAAAATAAACGCCGCGTGATCGCCTAAAATATTAATAGCCATTAATGAGGAAAATGGCGTTTGATTTTGAGAGATTAAGTAAACTGCTTGGTCAAAAATTGCTAAGTCGTATGCGGTTGAATGAAACAAGGCGTGCCGCAGGCTGCTGGCAACAAACAGGATGAGGGTTGCTGTACCTATCATCCATGCTACAGGGTGAATTGTTTTCTGTTTTAAATCGAGCATTTTAACTTTTTATTTATTGATTTTCACCAATTTTGTGAAATAGCAAAACATCGTCTTTTTCATATTGTAATTTAAAGTTGGGAGATTTTTTGAGGTAATTTGCCGTGCGATCGCCCATTTGCTTCGTATCGGGCCACGGATGGCGCAAATTCAACAGTACAAAGTCAAAATTCACCGCATCCGCCTCGGAGGAAATCTGCGAAAGTGCCTTAATTGTTGACCGATGAGCCAAGTGAGCAGCCAGTCGGTTGTCGGTTAAAACGCTAGCTTGCGGCTGAATTTGGCTCACAGCTTCCCGCGACGCTGGCGCAGTGTCAGCGCGATTGAGATACAGCCAAAAATCTTTAGACTCGCCCAAAAACAAGAACATTATTAACGACCAAATAATAACTGTTTTTGGAGCATTCAAATTGGGAATTGGCAATCGGTAATTGGTAATCGGTGTTTTTTCTCCTTCTTTTTCTTCCTTTTCTTCCTTCTTCCTTCTTCCTTCTTGCTTCTTCCTTGTTCCTTCTTCCTTCGATATAACTGCTAACAACAAAAAGGGAATTACTGGGAGCGAATACTGATAAGCCAAACTGCGCTGAAACGGCTCTTGGGAAAGGACATTCAAAAATAAAGTCGGTAGCGCGCCAACCAGAGGCGTTAAATATCGAGGTGAAAGCCCCCAAATTACGGGTAAAATCAATAATAATAGATATTTAAAAGTGTCGAATGACAAGATTTTTCCTAAAACTAACCCAGGCTTTAATAGCAAATTTCCCGCAATTTCTAATACCGAATTTCCCAGATAAGCATAGCGCCCGATGCTGCCCGATTCAGTTCCCCTAAAACCTGGGATAATTGCTTGAGTCACAATCAAAAACCAGGCTGTGCCGACAATAATAGCAAAAAGTGCGATTGCTAGCCTCACCCTTTTTTTGCCCCCAGATAAAGTTTCCCGCTCAAATAGCAGCAGCCACAAACCCATCGCCGCCACAGTCAGAGCCAAAACACCCTTGCAGCCCAAAATCACAATCACCGCCGCACAAAACCGCCAAGGCTGACTCAAACGCGCCGCCAAAATCGCCCACCAAATAGCGGGTAAAGCAATAACTTCCGGGTGAAAATCAAACAAATTAATGTTAAAAACTACCGGATAAAGCAAGTAAACTATTACCATAGCCGCCGATTTTACTCGATTCAAACCAGCCAAATTTCCCAAACTCCAAACAGGCAAAGCACCGACAGCTAAAGCCACAGCTTGCACCGCTAAAAGCCAGTGAACATCTGGATAAATCTTGTAAAATAATGCTAAAACATAGAAAATCCAACTTGCGTGATCTCCCATAATATGAAAGCCCAAAAATGAGGAAATCGGCGGCTTTCCCTGGCTAATTAAATAGATAACTTGGTCAAAAATTCCTAAATCCCAAGCGGTTGATTGAAACAAAGCGTGCCGCAAACTGCTACACAAAAACAAAATCGCAGCCGCCGCACCCGCCATCCAAATTACACTCGGTGGCGGGAACAATTGAGCTGCGGGTGCTTTGTCCGTAAGTACGCTGCGACTTTCCTCGCCGGAGACTGCAAGATTTTCAGAGGAGTTTTGCATAAAAACTGACTGTTCTAAATATTATTTACTCAATAGTCCGCGCTGGCTGGCGAAATTTTGCGTACCTAAGAGTGCTGGCCATAATTTATCAGGTTAAACTTTTACTAATTTGAGTTCCAGTAATCGTAATATTAGAATAATCCACAAAACCTTAAAAAATTGTGAAAGCAATAACTCTTCTCGGCTCCACAGGCTCCATCGGCACTCAGACTCTGGATATTGTAGCTCAATACCCGGAACAATTTCGGATTGTCGGGCTAACCGCCGGACGAAATGTCACGTTGCTGGCCCAGCAAATTCGACAGTTTCGACCGGAAATTGTTGCGATTTGCGACGAAGATAAATTACAGGAATTGCAGGAGGCGATCGCAGATCTCGACCCTCAACCTATTTTACTTGCTGGCGAGTCAGGCGTTGTCGAAGTTGCCAAATACGGCGATGCAGAAGCCGTCGTCACGGGCATAGTTGGCTGTGCCGGTTTGCTGCCAACAATTGCCGCCATCAAAGCAGGCAAAGATATCGCCTTAGCCAATAAAGAAACATTAATCGCCGGCGGCCCCGTTGTCAACCCCTTAATCGAAAAATACGGCGTTAAAATATTGCCGGCAGACTCGGAACATTCCGCAATTTTTCAGTGCCTGCAAGGCTTGCCAGTGGGCGGATTACGGCGAATTATTCTCACAGCTTCGGGTGGTTCTTTTCGAGATTTGCCGATCAACAAATTAGCCGGAGTAACAGTCGCCGATGCCTTAAAACATCCGAATTGGTCGATGGGGCAAAAAATCACCATTGATTCTGCTACTTTGATGAATAAAGGATTAGAAGTAATTGAGGCTCATTACTTGTTCGGGATGGATTATGACGACATTGATATTGTCATCCATCCCCAGAGCATAATTCACTCGTTAATTGAGCTGCAAGATACGTCTGTTTTAGCACAATTGGGCTGGCCGGATATGCGGTTGCCGCTGCTTTATGCTTTGTCTTGGCCGGAGCGAATTCATACAGATTGGCCGCGGCTAGATTTGGTAAAATCTGGGGATTTGACTTTCCGAGAACCCGACCACGAAAAGTATCCTTGTATGCAGTTGGCTTATGCGGCGGGACGTGCGGGCGGCTCGATGCCTGCGGTGCTCAATGCGGCAAACGAACAAGCTGTAGCGCTATTTTTGGAGGAAAAGATTACCTTTTTGGATATTCCGAAGTTGATTGAGAAGGTGTGCGATAAACATCAAGCTGATAACTGTGAAAGTCCTGCTTTGGATGATATTCTGGCGGCGGATCAGTGGGCGCGGCAGGAAGTTTTGGCTGGAAGTGTCGAATTGGGCGATCCTCTTCGAGGGCTTCGCTAACGCATTCTTTCGGTTCGCTAATTCTTAGATGCAGACGGCGGTTGAAACCGCATCTATACAAACACTCACGCGACGGGAGCGGGTTGAAGAATGGGCGGTGAAAATTACGTTATTTTATTCAGTTATTTTCTTTACACCGCCTCCGCGGACTTGGTTTTTGTAAACCTGGTTTCAACCGCCGTCTTCAATTTTTCTTGAATCCTTGATAAAATAGAGGTACGAGTCCCATTCCTGGAAGCAACCGATGCAAACAGAAACCAAACCAACAGTATTTGAGCTAAATCAACTAATTATCCCCCCCGGGAATAAAATAAATTTACAAAACGTTAGCTGGGAAATGTACGAAGCTATCCTAGACGAGTTAGGGGAAGGTTACGCACTTCGACTTACTTATTACAAAGAAACACTGGAAATTAGGATGCCACTACCAAAACATGAAAAAGCTAAATCATTGATTGGATACTTTGTCAACGTGCTGCTGGAAGAACTTAATATTGATTGTGATGTTTTAGGTTCCACTACCTTCAAAAGCAAAGAGATGCAAAGCGGCGTAGAACCTGATGATTGTTTCTACATTCAGAATGAAGCTGCTATCAGAGGCAAGGATAGAATAGATTTAACAGTAGATCCGCCTCCCGATTTGGCGATCGAGATTGACAACTCTTCACAAACCAGTTTAAGCAGCTATCAAGCTTTGAAAGTGCCGGAACTTTGGAGATATGACGGGCTAACCCTGAAAATCTATCTGCTTCAAGACGGAAAATATATTGAGTCTGATACCAGCCAAAATTTCCCCGACTTTCCCATTGTTGATGTAATTCCTCAATATGTCGATCGCAGCAACACCCAAGGGAGAAGCCCGACAATCAGAGCATTTCGAGCTTGGGTAAAACAGCAGCTACAAATCAAAGACTCGTAGCGGCGGGTTTCACTAATTTTTGACTGGCGCCGCCAAATCAGCCGCACTCATCTTGTCGTACATTTCAAAAGGTTGGTGAATCCAAGGATTGTCAGCCAAATAATCTACATAATAATCCGGTTTCGCAACAGAACAAGCCTTGTACCAAAGCACAGCAGTCCGAATTTCCTGAATATCCGAATCGTAACGACTATTCAGCCAAGCGATACCTTGCTCCAAACTAATTCCCGAATCCACCAAATCGTCAACTAGCAGGATGCGGCTGCCCAAATTATCGCCTACCATTGTCAAATTAGGCGCAAACTCGATCGCCCGCCGAACTTTTCCCTCGACCCCACCATAGGACGAGGCCGCTAAAATCGCCAGAGGCTTGTCGAAAATCCGCGACAGAGTATCGCCCACCCGCAGCCCTCCCCTCGCCAGACAGACAATGCGATCGAATTTCCAGTGAGATTCATCAATCTTTACAGCCAAATCCTCAATTTTCCGATGGTACTCAGACCAAGAAATGTAAAGGTCGCTCATGCCTAATATTATTGAAATATCAAAGACATTATTCAATATTTTGGGGAAAATGACATGAATGCAGAGGAACTTCTCACGCGGTATGCAGCCGGAGAACGGGTTTTTCACAAAGTAGACTTGGCCGGTGTCAATATGTCAAGGATAAATTTACGCGATATTGACCTGACTGGGGCTTGTTTAAAAGGGACAAACTCGATCGGCATCACGCTCTACAGAGCCAATCTGTATCAAGCAGATATCCGCCAAGCCAACCTCTCTCAAGCCAACCTCATGTCGGCTAATTTCGGCGAATGCGAGGCGATGGGAGCGAACTTTAGTGGAGCCATCTTGCGGAGTGCGGTGCTCAGCGGGGCCGATTTAACCGGGGCGAGTCTCAGGGGTGCAGACATCAGAGATGCCAACCTTCAGCGGGCAATTTTGATGCAAGTTTATGCAGTTAACGCTAACTTGCAAGGTGCCAACTTGACAGAGGTAAAACTTTGCGGAATCAACCTCAGCAAAGCAAATTTAACCGACGCCAACTTAACACAAGCAGACCTCAGCCATGCTAACTTAACTCAAGCAAATCTGAGTTGGGCAAATTTGACGGAAGCAAATCTCGAAACAGCGGATTTGAAGGGAGCCGATTTGAGCGGAGTTAACTTAAGCTCTGCAAATCTCCACCGAGCGGATTTGAGCGGAGTTTCTCTTAAGGGAGCAAATCTCCGGGGAGCAAACTTACATCAAGCAAATTTGCGCGGCACAAATGTGCGGGAGGCGAATCTGAGAGAGGCGATGATGCCAGACGGCAAAATTTTTGAGTAAATAAGGAATGAGAATTAAATAACTTACACAAGTTTGTGGGGTGGGCTCTTGTAGCCCGCCCTTTTTGTACGATGCTCAAAGCCCATCCCACAATAACAATAAAAATTGTAAGTTATTTAATTCGCGATCCTAAGCTGGCAAAACAAAAGTTAAAACCGCAGGGTGCCGGCTGCGCACCCTACATTTAGCTTAATTCCTGATTTTTTTAAGGGGATTTAATTCTGCCTTTATGTGGGTGACAGTGCATTTAATGAGGAGCGGCAAACATTTTGGGGCCTGCCGTTTAATCTACCACTTTCAGCCAGCCTCGGCGAATGGCGTGGAGCAAGCGGTTGATGGCTGTTTGATCTTCTTCGGTAAGACAGTCATTTAACAGGGCTGTCTTGAGCTGTTGTCGGTGAGTGGGGGTCAGGAGACCGGAGTGATATACCTGAAAGACTAACTCTGCAATAGTAAATTGAGGTAAAAACGTTTGGGTCATCATGATGTTTTTTCTTGAACTTACTTTTGACAGTATTGACTGATTCTTCCAATATTTATGTGATTCAAATACGCTAATCAATGTGATCGATTCGGTCGAGATTCGTGATTTGTATCAACCGGATTTGGGGATTGCAGGTTTCCTCGATCGAGAGAGCAACTATAAATACAAACTCCGTCCCGATTCCTCGCTTTTGGTAACTCCGATATCTGTAGTCTTTGTTAAGAAAATATGAGAAATAAATTAATATTTGTCTCATAATAAATTACTGACTGACTGCTCGCTAATGACTGCTAACTGAATCGATCGCCTTAATTAAACCTCAAACTTTTACGGTGTTCAGAAATCCGCTTTTGCCTGCATTTATTTGGTGGCTTAGTAGGGAATTTTGTCCGTGAATCTACTTAATTAGTGCTAACGGCTGACTACAGGCTACGGACTGCTGACTGCTTTGGATCAAAAATCCCGGCTTCTTCAAGAAACCGGGTTCGAGCGTTTCGAGGATCGCAGCAATTTTTTTTTGAGAGGGTTAATGGAGCGAAATACTGGCACAGTTTTAGAGGAGGGAAAGTAGAAATACCGATCTCAACTTCTTGTTTGAGGGGACTAATCGGAAATCCTGACCCATCCGCGGCGGATGGCGTGAAGCAGGCGGTTGACGGCATCTCGGTCGTCTTCGCCCAGAGCGCTTTCGCAGAGTGACCGCAGTCCGTAGCTTTCAGTGCGAGTCAGATTGCCTGAATGGGTGACTTGATAGAATAGTTCAGCGATCGCGCGATCGGATTTTCAAGTCAGAGCTGGCATGAAATCTCGTTGAACTCAACTACTCTAATATCGAGCATTTGAGAACAGAGTAGGGTGATTGCCGTCGGCTAAGCTGTGTGCTCTTTCTGAGCTCGACTTGCGATCGAAGTCTGGGAGTATACGTGAGTAACATCACAGAGAACGAGAGATCTCGATCGCATTTGCTGCTTGGCAGGGCGATCGCCTCAAAGTTTGACCGCAGGTTGAAAAGTCCTGAGCGCAAGACTTTGAGCGCGCCGCTGCTGCGTGCTTGAGTGCGTGCGACCGGCGACACCGCAGCATCTGGACTCGGAGACTTGTGAAAGCTTGGGCGATTCCCTACTGGATAGCTACGCTTGACGACACTTGCAGCGGAGGGCCAGAAAGTTGCGATCGGCGAACCGCACCCTGAGATACAATAATCATAAATACTTTTATCCCATCTACAGGCAGGCAGGTAAAAAATGATAATTATTGGCTACTTTTCGATTGCCTTAATCGTTTTTTTTGTTTGGTTCAAACGTTTTTGGAACGATACTGCGACATCTAAAAAAGACTTAATCTCTTGGATAGCCTTAGTAATCGGCCCTCTGGTTTGGCCTGTTGTTCTGCCCCTATCCCTTTTGCAAATTTCCAGCAGAAAGTCCGTTGTGCAAGCAGCTAAATCCGAGCAATAATTCTAATAATTTGTGGAAGTGACTGACTCAAACACAGTCGGTTAGCTCGTCATCAATTATCCCCCGTGCCTCGCTCGTCGCAGCGAGCAAATCATCTTGTTTCGTGGCAAAAAGTGCAGGTAGAAGGTAGAATCAAATAAAAAATCTGGAATCCCAAAACAGTATTTTTTTACCACTGTCAAATTCTGCCTTCTGCTTTTTGACACTTTTATGCTGTCATATCGTGATTTAACGCTGCCACGCTCTCAAAATTGTCAGACCCTGATTGTCGGAGACCAACCGCAATATTTTTTAAGTCAAAAGTTATTTGTCAGATGAACCCATCTCAAACTCAATATCCAATATACAGCACTTCCAGATGTTATGAGGTACAGTAGCAGCAATTAGTAAACCAGTTTTTGAGATGTTTCGGATTCATTAAATCCAAAGCCACAGCAATTATGGTGTCAACCATTTTAGTGGTGGTTGGTGAAAACTGTCGCAA